>JAZSBH010000068.1:0-10709 GCA_045602325.1 Eubacteriales bacterium
GCCCATGGCGGCATGAAAAGCGAAGTGCAAGCACTTCACAAAAGAACGCCACTTAAGGGAGTCACCCACGGTGCCTCCCTTAAGAAACCCACCACCTGAAAAGCGCACACATTTTGCTACTCGCAAAATGTGTTGATTGCGCATACAGTCGCAAAGACCAAATGATCCGCACGAACGGCGGAGCGCCGTCCGCACGGAACTCGACCTTTTGCTTCTGCCCCAAATCGTAGTTTATCCTGTCGGATAAAGGAAACCCATGGGCTTCTGCCAAGCGGGAAACCACCGCGATGTTGGCGCTCCGCCAACATCGCGGGTTTACGGCAAACTGCGACTGTACAGCGTGTCAGCTCATTTGCCTTTGGCAAATGAGTACGCAGATGAGGGGATAGGATCCGTAAGGAAAGTACCGTGGGTACTTTCCTTACGTGGCGGTTCTTTTGGTACTTTTCTTTCGCCACGGAAAGAAAAGTACAAGAAAAAACTCGCCGTTAAACCAAAATTTACAACATTCATAACACGATTTTTGACAAAGGAGTACCCTATGGCAACCGAAAAGACCACCCAACAGCCCGCCTCCTACGGCGATCAAAGTATTACTTCCCTGCGGGGAGAAGACCGCGTCCGGAAACGTCCTGCGGTCATTTTCGGCTCGGACGGACTGGACGGCTGTGAGCACTCCTTCTTTGAGATCCTCTCCAACTCGGTGGACGAGGCCAAGGAGGGTCACGGCTCGGTCATCAAGGTCACCTACTACCAGGATCGCTCCATCGAGGTAGACGACCACGGCCGCGGCGTGCCCATGGGTTGGAACGAGCGGGAAAAGCGCTGGAACTGGGAGCTCATCTTCTGCGAGCTCTACGCCGGCGGAAAGTACGATAACAACAGCGGCTCCTCGGCCTACGAGTACTCCCTGGGTCTCAACGGTCTGGGTGCCTGCGCCACCCAGTATTCCTCCGAGTACATGACTGTCGAATCCTACGACGGAACCTATAAGCGCACCATGACCTTCAAGAAGGGTAAACCCGCCCAGAAGAAGCTTTCCGAGGAGGAGCTCTCCCCCAAGCAGAAGCGCACAGGCACCGTCATTCGTTGGCGTCCCGACCTGGAGGTCTTCACCGACATCAACATCCCCGATGAGTTCTTCGTGGACGTTTTGCACCGTCAAGCTGTTGTGTCTGCGGGGGTGCGCTTCGATCTCTTTATCCAGCAGCCCGACGGCAAATTCACCGAGCAGTCCTTCCTGTACCAGAACGGTATTTCGGACTACCTGGGCGAGATCGTGGGCACATCCTCCATGACCCAGCCTGTGCTGTGGCACATGGAGACCCAGGGACGCGACCGCGCCGACAAGCCCGAGTACAAGGTTAAGGCCGACGTGGCCTTCTGCGTGTCCAACACGGTTCACCTGACCGAATACTACCACAACTCCAGCTACCTTGAGTACGGCGGCTCCCCCGACCGTGCCGTGAAAATGGCCTTCACATACGCCGTGGACAAGTACCTGAAGAATCAAGGCAAGTACACCAAGAACGAGGCCCGCATCACCTACCCCGATATCGCCGACTGCCTTGTGCTGGTCATCAACTCCAAATCCACCCAAACCTCCTACGAGAACCAGACCAAGAAGGCTATCAACAATACCTTCATCTACGAGGCGCTCAACGAGTTCATCCGCTCTCAACTGGAGGTCTACTTCATTGAGCACCCCACCGAGGCTGAGCTGTTCGTCAACCAGGTGCTAGTGAACAAGCGCAGCCGTGAGACCGCCGAGACCACCCGTCTCAACCTCAAAAAGAAGCTGACGGGCACCATTGATATTGCCAATCGTGTAGAGAAGTTCGTGGGATGCCGCTCCAAGGATCCCGAAAAGCGGGAGCTCTACATCGTGGAGGGCGATTCGGCACTGACCTCGGTCAAGCTGGCCAGAAACGCCGAATTCCAGGCGGTCATTCCTGTCAGAGGCAAGACCCTGAACTGTCTGAAGGCCGACTACGAGCGCATCTTCAAGAGCGAGATCATCACTGACCTGCTCCGTGTCATCGGTTGCGGCGTGGAGATCGACGGAAAGGCCAAGACCAAGGCCAAAAAGGGCGACCTAGCCTCCTTCGACCTGGATCAGCTCCGCTGGTCCAAGATCATCCTCTGTACCGATGCCGACGAGGATGGCTTCCAGATCCGCACCCTACTCCTGACACTGTTCTACCGTCTCCTTCCCACCTTGCTGGCTGAGCAGAGAGTGTTCATTGCGGAATCCCCCCTCTTTGAGATCACCACCAAGGACGAGACCTACTTCGCCTACGACGAGTTCGAGAAGGTGGACATTCTCAAGCAGCTCGGCAAGACCAAGTACACCATCCAGCGCTCCAAGGGTCTGGGTGAGAACACCGCCGAGATGATGAGCAAGACCACCATGAACCCCGCCTCCCGCCGTCTCATCGCCGTCACCCCCACCGACGCTGAGCAGACCGCCGTCATGTTCGACACCCTTTTGGGTGACGATCTCCCCGCCCGTAAGGCCTTCATCGCCGCCCACGGCGCCGAGTATATGAAGGATGCGGATATTTAAGGAGAGCGATTCAGGGGGAACTTCTTGCAAGAAGTTCCCCCCGGCCCCCCTCAAGAAACTTCAATAAAAGGAAAATTACCTATGAAAAATCTGTTTTCGGTCAACAAGACCTACGACCGTGAGGCAAACGACTTCGACGAGAACCGTTACCTCTCCGCCCACGTATCGGAAGAGGTGCGCGGCAAAATGAAGAGCGCCTTCTCGGCAATGGAGGACGAATACGCCCCCCGCGAGCCCACCGAAGAAGAAAAGGCACTGAAAAAGCAGGGGCGGTACTACTGGATCCTCAGCGTGGTCTGTTTATTGACAGGTGCCGCTCTGATATTCATAGACCGTCGCACTAAAATATCCGAATCTGTGCCCTTTCTTCATTTTTTACATCTTCCTCTGTTGGTTGGTTTTGTGGTCTTCATCTTCAAGATACGCAGGATCAGCCGCAAGCAGACCAAGCTGGGTAACGACGGGCTTCAGCTCGATTTCACCGAAGCCGCGAAGCGCCTGGAGGAAGCCGCCGCCGAGGCCGCCCGAGAGCTGGGCGTCCCCGAGGGTGCGCTGTCGGTGGATATCCTTCCCTTCCACTATAAAATAAAGGGCGATTATAAAACCAAAGACGACATCCCCGTTCCCATTGGCAAGAAAAATCACTTTGATAACATTTCGGTGTCCATGTACACAGAGGGCTCCGACCTCTGCATGGCCACCGCCCAGGAGTTATTCCGTATCCCCCTGTCCGACATCCGGGGCTACCGGGAGTACGACGAGGATTTCGAGATCGACATGTGGCTCAAGCCAGAAGAGTTTAATTCTGAAAAATACGCCGAATACGGCATCCGCAAGAGCGGATTCCTGGCACGCAAGGCGCACGGATTTTACGGATTGGATATCCGCGGGGAGTTCGAAGTGCTGGTTCCCTGCTATGATTTTTCATTGGTAAAGCGTCTCCTTCCGCAATCCTCCTTGCTCCCCCTCCAAGACCGCTAACCCCTTTTTTCGTCACAATATACAAAATAAAACGCCCCCATTCGGAAAAGTTTTTGCAGAAAATGTTTTATTTTCTCTTGACAAATCCATGGGGGCGTGCTATAATATACGGGTGGTTACAGGTGTTCGCATCTGTACGAGTCCAACCATCCAAAGACAGCAGGTTCCCGTAAAAGTGCGACCGAGAGGTCAGCTTCCCTGCCGAGGAGATCATATAAACGCAAGCTGCAGGATACCTGCGGTCTGCCTGTGTGAGTCTTTCTCGGTGAAGCGCGCGCTTCGGGAGAAAGATTTCTTTTTTTGCCCGAGCATTCGGGCCGCCCGCCATGCGGGCAACAAATTCACAGGGAGGTGAAAATCAAAATGCCGAGTAATGCAATTCTGGAGCAAAAGCAAGCAGCCGTTGCCGAGCTGACCGAGCTCATTAAGGCATCCGCCGGCGGTGTGATCGTGAACTATCAGGGTATCACCGTTGACAAGGATACCGCCATGCGTAAGGCTCTGCGCGAGGCAGGCGTGAAGTACATGGTCGTGAAGAATTCTCTGACCGGCCGCGCTTGCGAGAACTGCGGTTACGGCGCTCTCAAGGAGAACCTTGTGGGCATGACCGCAATTGCCATCAGCGAGAAGGATCCCATCGCTCCCGCTAAGATCCTGAAGGAATACGACGAGAAGATCGAGTCCTTCAAGATTCTGGCCGGTTACTGCGACGGTGAGGTTCTGGACGCCAATGGCGTTAAGGAGCTGGCTGACATTCCTTCCAAGGAAGTCCTCATCGCCAAGTTCCTGGGCAGCATCCAGTCCCCCGTTTACAAGTTTGCCTACGCCGTCAAGGCCGTGGCCGAGAAGCTGGAGGAGGGTGCACCCGCAACCGAGACCGAGGCTCCTGCCGAGGCTCCCGCAGAGGCTTAATCCACTCACCGCTTGAGTGCATAAGCCCCCACGCGACGGGACAAGTGGTCGCCGCCGCATCCGCGTAAAACGCACAACCGCATACGCCAAGGGCGCATGACGGAATCATGAAAATTCATTTCAGGAGGTATATTGAAATGGCAAACGAGAAGATTACCGCTATTGTTGAAGAGATCAAGTCTCTGACCATTCTGGAGCTCAATGAGCTCGTTAAGGCTGTTGAGGAGGAGTTCGGTGTTTCCGCCGCTGCTCCCGTTGCCGTTGCCGGCGCTGCTGTTGCCGGTGCTGCTGCTCCCGCCGCTGAGGAGAAGACCGAGTTCGACGTTATCCTGACCGGTTTCGGCGACAAGAAGCTGGGCGTTATCAAGGTTATCCGCGAGATCACCGGACTGGGCCTGAAGGAGGCCAAGGACATGGTCGAGGGTTGCCCCAAGCCTGTTAAGGAAGGCATCTCCAAGGAAGACGCTGAGAAGATCAAGGCTCAGCTCGTTGAGGCCGGCGCTACTGTTGACATTAAGTAATTTCGCCACCCGATTCCATTCGACCGCCGCGTGGTCCGCGGCGGTCGGGACCAAATCCCTGCTGTACAATTTGTTGGATATGAAAATACCGCCTCGGTTTTCCGGGCGGTATTTTTTTGTTGCCGCTTCCCTGCCCAAAACGGCCGAAAATAAATGACAGCCTGCCACACAACCGGCCGTTGAGCGAAAATTCCCTGTTTAGTTGAGCAAATTTCGACTTTTTCAACTGTTGTTATATTCACTTGGCAGGCTCGCGGTGGTATAATGGAGTCATCACAGGAAAGGAGTTTTAACAATGAACTCAACTTTAGGAAAACGAATTGCAATCCTCCGCCGCGCAAAGGAGCTCAAGCAGGACGAGCTGGCCGAGAAGCTTGGTGTCAGTCCGCAGGCAGTCAGCAAATGGGAAAACGACCAGACCTGCCCCGACATTTCCCTGCTCCCCCTCCTTTCAAAAATCCTGGGAGTCAGTGTTGACGAGCTTCTCTCGGGTCAAAAGGAGGAAGCCCCCACAGTCAGACTGCTGCCCGCAGGCGAGAGGAAGGACATCGGGGACATGATGATCCGTATCGTTCTGACAAGCATGAGCGGCGACATGGCGCGAGTGAATCTTCCCCTGGCCATCATAGAGGTGATGATGGAGAGCGAGATGAATCTGTCGCAGATTTCGGGAAACCAGGCGCTCAAAAGCATCGACCTTGGCAGGATCATGGACATGGTCAGATGGGGCGCCATCGGAAACCTTGTCGAAGTTGAAAGTGCCGACGGCGACACAGTTCGGATCTTTGTCGAGTAATCCATGAAAATAACCCTCAATGCCCGCACCGTTTTTCGATTCCCCACAGGGCTGATCCTCAATCGCTTCACGTCAGGTATGATTCGCAGAAACCTGAAGAAGGAGGGCATACGCCTCACGCGAAGACAGACCGCGCGGCTCATAAAAGAGATCAAACGGTATAAAAAGAACCATGCCGACTGGAATCTTGCAGAGATCTGTGAAGCCGGTGGACGCACGGTGCAGATCAAGATCTAAAAAAACGCGACAACCGTCAAAACCAAACCGTATTCAGCAAAAAAAGAGGACGAAGAATTGAAAAATTCCTCGTCCTTTTCCTTTTGCTAAAAAGCGGATTTCTTTTAGATGATCCCGAATTCCGCCTTGAGCTTCAGCACGCGGAGGACAGACTCGTCGATTCTCTCCTCGGTTATGATTCCCTCGCGGACGGCGTCCAGCACGGCGGGGACCTGCTTCCAGTAGGTGGAGCAGCACAAGAGATCGTTGCCCGAAAGGACGGCCTGCACCGCCGAGGCGCGGTCGCCCGTGTAGAGGGTGATGGCGTTCATGTCCAGAGAATCGGTCATAATGACGCCCTCAAAGCCCAACTCCTCGCGGAGGAGCTTATGCACGGCAGGGGAGAGGGAGGCGGGGATGTCGGGATCCATGCAGGACACCATGTTGTGTGCGATCATGACGATGGGCGCACCTGCCTCAATACCCGCAATGAAGGGCTTGAGATCACAGGTCATGAACTGCTCCAGGGTGCGGTCGTCGTGGGCGATGGAGGTGTGGGTATCCACATTGTCGCCGTAACCGGGAAAATGCTTGATGCTGCCTACCATCTTGCAATCATTCATGGCCGAAACTACCGTCTTGGCATACACAGCCGTAGCGTCGGGATCGTGGCTAAAGGTGCGGTCGAAGATGAAGCATTCGGGGTTACCCGACAGATCCAGGACGGGTGCGTAGTTGAAGTTCACCCCCAGGTCGCGGAGGAATGCGGCCTTCTCATGGGTGTCGGCGTCAATAGCCTCATAACCGCCTTGGGCATAGAGCTCACGGGGAGACTTGAAATTGGTCTCGCGGAAGGCAGGGTACTTGGAGGCGCGCACCACACGACCTCCCTCGCAGTCCACGGCGATAAAGGGATTGAGCTTGGCCGCCTCGCGGTAGGAGGTCATCAGCGCACGGATCTCTTCAGGAGTGCGGTGCTCATAGTCGCAGGCGTAGAGGGTGAAGCCGCCGAGGTGGTAGTCGGTGATGGCTTTCATGGCGGTCTCATCATCTTGGGGACGGCGGGCGACGAAAAGCTGGCCAACCTTTTCCTCCAGAGTCATGGAAGACAGAATAGCGTGTATGTCGGTCATGGGAAATAAACTCCTCTCAGAAGTAATATACAAGGATATTGTACATCAAAACGCATGATTTGTCAAGAGTTTTATCGCGTTTACAGACTCTCACCGCTCCGCCGCATCCTCTTCCGGCTCCGCAAAATCCACCCCGCACTTTCTGCAGACAGGCTCCATGACCATCACACCGCAGAGGGGGCACATGAGGTTTTCGTCGTCTTTGGGAGGATGTGCTTTCACCAGAATCTTGGCGTTCTTGTAGAAGCGAACGCGCTCGCCGACCTTGAAGTACCCCTCCCAGATCTCCTCGGTGTCGTGAGTGACCTTCTCGATATATCCATCGTCCTTCTCCACCGTCCAAGTGCAGGCGGTTGCCAGCGCACCCGCTTGTTTACGGGCATCCACGCCGAAGGAGGCCAGGCCTTGGGGGATCTTATTATACTTCTTTACTTCCTTCCCTGTCACCGTCCCCGTCCACTCCTTGGAGAAGGTCAACTTCAGCACGTGGCTCTGCCAGAATATGAATAACCACACAGCAACGGTGAGCCAACGTCCAAGCTGTTTCATTTGGGGATAGTTCCGCAGGGTGGGAACCTTCTCGGAAATAACACAGAACACAGCAAAAACAATGGCCAGGACGATCAGCACAAGCCAGCGGATCAGCACCTTTTGCCAAATGCGCTTGCGGATGGGGATGATTCGGCGGGCATGGCCGTATTTTTGAGGGGTGTTGGGCTTTTTGGGAGAAGTTCGGTTCATGGTTGGCTCCTTTCTTGCTATAAAAATTCGTATCTCATTACCTTTTGTCAGGATTGCATACTCTTTCAATGATACCGGCGGAATGGATATCGTCCGTACAAACGGGAATCCTCTCCGAAATGGATCTACCCACCAAATACTGCAGGGTCTTCCGCCCGCCCGGAACCGATCCGGCTTCTTCGATCAATGAGACTTCCTCGTCTTTGGGTATTATGTGGAATCTCTTATCAACGCGATGCGATACCAGATCAAAGCTATACACCGAAATCTCCATATCCTCGTGTCCAAAAGTACATACAGAAATGACATAACGTGCGCTACGGAGTCCGCCGTCCTTTCCCTTCACGATTGGCTGATTACGCAGGTCGTAGCATTTTACAACGCTTTCACACCCCGTCAGATCCATATGAGCGGCAATTAATTTTTCCAATTCCGCATCGATCTCGGCATCCTTGATCTTGGCTGATTTTGAAAAAGCGAGAACAATAACGGCAACGACCATAACGGGAATACCCATCGGTATGCCGACGGGAACGACCGTAGCCACAACGGCCGAAATGATGATGCCAATGATGCAGATGATCTCCGGTATTGACCAGCTTTTCTGGTGAAAGTATTTTTCTGCGGTATTCTTTTTCATAGGAAAGATCTCCTTATGGAGTATTCTTATTGCCGGATCCGGTTGTTCGCCCAATGCTTATGGGAAAACAGCCGTCCGAAATAGTGGAAGCAAAAGAGGATAGCCAGACCCAGAAGCATCCCGAGCCAAGCGTTCTGGAAGGGCTGGAAGAGGCCCACAGCACCCACGAAGAAGGTCTCAATGCCCCAGGCCTCGGCGTAGCCGTAGCCCATGCCCGAGGAATTCAGGGCGGCGGTATAGAAGCACGCGGGAATCAGCCACAGGAAGGCGGTGACGGCTGTGGAGACAAGGGCCTCCGTAAGGGCAATCCGGCGGTAGCGGGAAGCTCCCTCGGCGACGTTCTCTGCGCCGCGGATCTCCACTGAAGTGGCGGAGAGGTAGGCTCGCTTGCGGTCACCGTTCTTGAAGTAGAACACCGCCATAACGACGGCGATAATGGTCAAGGTCAAGAGAGAGAAGCCGAACATGACGAATCGATACTGCGGCTCATGCTCGTCTCCGATCATCTGGTTCTCGATGGGGCTCATGAAGAGGATGTAGAGTAGCCAGGTCACAGCGTGGTAAATGGCCATGAAGAACAGAGTCTTGACCCCGGTTCGGACGTGGTTGGGCTTCTCGGGGCGGTAGGTCGGGGCGGGGGTGGTGTCGTAACGGTTATTCATAGAGGTCTCCTTTTCATAATGGATCTTATACTTGTCGGGCGACACGTCGGAATACATACCAGTGGGGAGTTTGACCGCCGTAGTAGTAGTCTCCCGATTTATGTTGGACAAACAGATAGGTCTCTCCTTCCACCTCGCGGAGCAGGTATTCCTCGGCAAGGTGGTTGGATGGGGTGAGAACAACTCCGCGGACAGGCGGCGTGGCATCCTCCAGGCGGGTATACGGATGGAGGCGCTCCGTCGTCTTCCCCTGCTGGGCATAATAGCGGATGCACCCGCCTCGGGTGGTAAAAGTGGCACCCCGGATCCACATATCTGCACGGCTTCGGGGAATGTCAGCGGGGGTGAAAAGCGCGGGATCACGGACAAAAGCCACCGTTTCCCATTCGCCGACAACGAAAGGATCGGGAATGATCGTCATGTCCGTCGGATCCACGAAGGCACGGGATTCCAGATTGGTCAGAGCGCCGTGACGGGTCTGGCGGTAGAGCAACCAGATGGGATCTTCTCCCCGATGCAGGCAAGCGCCCGTGATATAGCGCAACGTCATGTAGCGGGTGGCATCCGCTTCCCACAGAGTGTAGGGATTGGGGATCAGGGTATGATAAGGTGCGTATATATGATAGATCACCCCGCGGCTCCAGAGAAACGTCCACCAGGGCGCACCGTGCGGGAGCATCACCAGACGGGAAAAGGTCTCCCGAGGAATGTTACAGGGCTCCAAAGGTGCGGTAGGATCGGGGGGATCGCCGTCAATGGGGGCGATCAAGCGCCCGCAAAGCTCCCAGCATCCCAGCACGTCGGGGTCGTCCTCAAAGGCGGTTTGGTAGAACTCCGCTATGCTCCGCTCGCCCAGACTCTCCCGCTGGCGGCTCATCGATTCCAGCAAAGACAGCTTGGATTGTACTTCCTTCAGATCCCGCTCGATCTCTTGACGCTTGACCGCCATCAAGACACTCCGATCCGCAGCGTCTCCCGCCAGGAGGAGCTTGATCTCATCCAGGGAGAAGCCTGCCTCCTTATACATCTGGATCCGACGAAAGGTCTCCAGCTTTTCGGGGGTATAGTAGCGATACCCTGTTTCGGGGTCGATGCGGTCGGCACAAAGAACCCCCTCGGCATCGTAGTAACGCAGGGTCTGGGTATTGACCCGACAAATGCGGGCGAATTCACCGATCTTGAGCATAGGCCCACCTCCTCTCGATTTGGCTTAATTATAACATTATAGTTAACTGTAAAGTCAAGAGGTTTTCAGAAATTTCTTCAAAATTTTATTTCGCGTTCATTTGACAGCATTCTGTATTTATTATACACCATTTTGCAGTCTTTGTCAATAGTTTGCGGTCATGTTTTTCGCTTTTTTCGTATCTTTTTCCAAAAGAAAAAGCCCTCCCGCAGGACAATGTCATTAAGTTAAGAAAAGAACCAAGTTCAGAAATGGACTTGGCTCTTTTTTTGCAAAAAAGTTAAAGAATTTTTGAAAAAGGGGTTGACAAAAAGGAAAAAGTGTGCGGGCGATTTTATTAGCAAGCTAATAAATT
>JAZSBH010000069.1:0-2451 GCA_045602325.1 Eubacteriales bacterium
CCACCACGCGGACAGACAGGATGAAGTCGTTGTACTCGGTGTCCCAGTCCTCCTCCGTTGCGGGCACGGCGGTGGGCAGGATGGCGCAGGTCGCCTTGTCACCGCGGAATTCCACGTTGAAGGGGGCCATGGCCTCGGCCATCATGGGCAGGAACTTGTCGGCCACCGAGCGGTGAACCAGCAGGGTCTCAATGGCGTTGCACACTGAGGGGCGGGAGCACTTAGCGTTGACCGCCACCGAGACGGCCTTTTGCAGATCGGCGGACTCGTCCACGTACAGGTGGCAGTTGCCCGCGCCGGTCTCAATGACGGGCACACGGGCATTTTCTACCACCGAGCGGATCAGTCCCTTGCCCCCTCGGGGGATGAGCACGTCCACCAAGCCCCGCATATTCATGAGGGCGGTGGCACCCGCGCGGTCGGTCATGGTGATGAGCCCAATGAGATCGGGGGAGAAGCCACGAGCCACCAGGGCCTTGCGCATGGACTCCACCAACGCCATGGAGGAGCGGATGGCCTCCTTGCCGCCGCGGAGCACCACGGCGTTGCCCGTCTTGAGACACAGAGCGGCGGCATCCACAGTCACGTTGGGGCGTGCCTCGTAGATCATGGCCACGCAGCCCATGGGGGCGCGGATATGGCGGATGATGAGGCCGTTGGGACGGACGGTCTGCTCACCCGAGCCGATGGGGTCGGGTAGGGCGGCCACCTCGCGCAGAGCGGCGCAGATGCCCGAAAGACGCCTCTCGTCCAGTTTCAGGCGATCCAGCATGGTCTTGGGAACGCCGTTCTCGGCGGCGGCAGAAAGATCCTCAGCATTGGCTGCCAGGATGGACGCGCAATCGGCGGTGAGTTGATCTGCCATGGCGCAGAGCAGGGCATTCTTGTCGGCGGTGGAGGTGGCGCCATAGGTGCGGGAGGCCTCCTTGGCGGCGCGGCAGATATCCTGAACGTGGGTGTAGATGGTGTCTTGCATTTGTGTATCCTCTTTTCGGTTGTGTGAAACGTTGGAATGGTGTATGCCGGAGTTTATCGGATCAGAACCTGCTCGATTTCGCAGATATAGAATCTGTGGTAGTCCTTTGCAGCGTAATGCTTCAACATGTCGGGGTCAATGAAGCACCCCTCCTTCAGGTCATCCGCATACAGCTTGCGGCAGACCAGCACCAGGTTGGCCTCGGCTACAAAGGGCGTGCCGTCGGCGGTCTTTTCCACGGTCAAACCCGTTGCGGCGAACTTGTCGCCGTCCCGACCTGACTTGGTGCCGCAGTAGCGGAGGGCGTCCCGATGCTCGTCGGCGGGGAAGAAGGAGAGGGTCAGGGTGTCGCTGTTCTCTACGATGCCGTAGGTGTAGCGCTGGGGACGGATGAAGCAGATGGCTACGGGCTTGTTCCAGAGAACACCCGCACAGCCCCAGGAGGCGGTCATGGTGTTTACCTCGCCCAAGGAGTTCGCGGCGGTGATGAGCATCCAGTCGTCTCCGATGCGGGAGAAGAAGTTGTCGGGAAGCGAAGCGGGGGTGACGGAGCGGAATTGGTTCGTGATGGACATGGCGGATCCTCCTTGTGTGCATGGGTGAAAAACTTCAATATTCTATATTATAGCACATACGGAGCATTGTTGCAACCGATGATCGCAAATTTACCGAGAAAATTCTTGAAAAAATCTCAAACTTTTTTTCAAAAACCGCTTGACAAATCGAAAATGATATGTTATAATACACACCGTCGCCAAGAGAGCCGCGAGACCACCAGCCAAGCGGCAAAAAAGTTTTTGAAAAAAGTTGAAAAACTTTTCAAAAACCTATTGACAAACTCAAAGCGATGTGGTATAATAAGCAAGACGTCAGGAACGCGACACACTCGGGAGCATAGCTCAGCTGGGAGAGCATCTGCCTTACAAGCAGAGGGTCACAGGTTCGAGCCCTGTTGTTCCCACCATTCCTACGGCCCGGTAGTTCAGTTGGTTAGAACGCTAGCCTGTCACGCTAGAGGTCAGGGGTTCGAGTCCCCTTCGGGTCGCCATTCTCGAAAGAGAAAAGGTCATCAGTCTTGACTGTTTGCCTCTGTAGCTCAGTTGGTAGAGCAGGGGACTGAAAATCCCCGTGTCGTTGGTTCGATTCCGACCGGAGGCACCATTTTGAAGGGGTCGGGTAATCATTCGGTCACTTCTTTGCGGATTTAGCTCATTTGGTAGAGCGTCGCCTTGCCAAGGCGAAGGTGGCGGGTTCGAGCCCCGTAATCCGCTCCAGAGATGCGGGTGCGAATAATCTTCGCATCCGCATTTATTCACTCAATAAGGCGCCATGGCCAAGCGGTAAGGCACGGGTCTGCAAAACCCTTATCCCCGGTCCGATTCCGGGTGGCGCCTCCAAAAAGAAAAGTCGCGTAAGCGGCTTTTTCTTTTTGTACTCTTCACTTTTCTCTTTTCACTCTTCACTTTTCTCTAACC
>JAZSBH010000070.1:0-15356 GCA_045602325.1 Eubacteriales bacterium
AAGAAGGGTTTAAGTCGCGGTCGAGGGGGCAAAGCCCCCTCGATAAACCCCAATTTGCAATCGTTCACCCTGCAAATATTGCCTCAAGTATACCACACCACGAGCCCTCTGTCAAGGGTTGACGGCAATTTTCATAAATGAACAGGCCTTTGGCGGCAATATTTTGAAAAACAAATCACAACAAAATTTTAAAAAACTATTGACAAGTTGCCGAAAATCGGGTATAATAAACAATGTCGTGTTTTGCGCTTATGGAAGGGAAGGAGAATTAGGCATGAATATTGATCTGAAACCCATGCTTCGCGGTGAGATCACCCGTATGCCCATTGATTTCCCCATTGAGCCCGAAGCGCCCTACGGTGTCAGCTTTGACGGCTACGTCCGCGTGGTCGGTGAGGTCACCAACCAGGGCGGTTATATGCGCCTCGTTGCTACCGCCGAGATCCCCTACAGCGGCTCCTGCGCCCGTTGCCTGACTGAGGTGAGCGGGGTGTATACCATGCCCTTTGAGCGCACGGTGGTTACCGAAGGAACCCTGACAGAGGAGCAGGAGGAAGATAACGTGGACGAGTACGTCATCCTGCAGAACGGTATGCTGGGTATCGACGATTCGGTGCGGGAAGCACTGATCCTGTCCTTTCCCATGCGTCTGCTCTGCGATGAGGACTGCCCCGGTCTCTGCCCCAAGTGCGGTAAGCCCCTGCGGGAAGGTGCCTGCGGCTGTCAGACCAAGGAGATCGATCCCCGTTGGGCGGTGCTGGCTACCCTCAAGTTTGACGAGGACGAGCCCGCGGATGAGAGCGAAGACAAGGGCGATAAGTAATACGACATACATGATGAATGATACGCCCGCAAGGGTGTACAGATAAGAGGAATACCCAGGAGGAGGTGTCAATATGGCAGTACCAAAGTGTAAAGTTTCCAAGGCTCGCAGAGATACCAGAAGATCCAACAACACCAAGCTGGAGGCCTGCGGTCTCGTAAAGTGCTCCAACCCCGAGTGCAACGAGATGGTCAAGCCCCACCGTGTGTGCAAGGTTTGCGGCTTCTACGACGGCAAGAAGGTTCTTGACGTTAAGGCTTGATTTTGATTCAAGATCAATATCGACTGCAACAAAAAAAGGATTCGGCGTACCCGAAGGGTGCGGGAGTCCTTTTTTGTTTTTTGTCAGGAAACGGGCACCGTACCTCTCGGCACGGTGCCCACTTTTTTACGAATACATACCATTCGCTTTCATATACTGGTAGATCTGTTCCCCGTGCTGCTGCTCCTCGGTCTGGATGTGGTTGAGCACCTGGCGCAGCTCGGTCTGACCAAACTCGAAAACCGAGGTGTTGTAGAGCCCGGAGGCGTGCTTTTCGGTGGTGAGCAGGTCGGTGCACAGGTAGCAGTCCTGCTTCTTTTCGGGGGTCTCGGTCTGGGTGTGGTAGGCGGTAAACGTGGGGATAGCAGACTGCTTCGACCCGCCCGTAGGGGGAGTGCCGCCGTTTTCGATTTGGTTCAGGGTGTTAAGATGCTCCTGCTCCACCCCGGCGATCTTGTTGAAAAGCTGCTTAAGCTGGGGGTCGTGGGCGCACTCGGCGTGCTTGGTATACTTGTCGATGCAAAGCTGCTCCTGTCCTTTGAGGTCTTTGATCAGGGTGGATTCCTTCTGTGTGAGTACCATAAATTCCTCCGTGGTATGGATTTCCCTTGCGGGTACCGAGAGTATGGACAGGGAAGGAGGAGATTATACAAGAAAAGCAAATTTGGGTTTATCGTGCAGGGGCAGATCCTCTGTTCGATAAACCCAAATTTGTTTTTTTATTTCAACATCTCCAGCAACGTTGCCTCGTCAATGACGGTGACTCCCAATTCGTTGGCCTTGGTGAGTTTCGACCCGGCGGCTTCACCTGCCACCACGAAATCGGTCTTCTTGGAGACTGACCCCGATACCTTGCCGCCTTGCGCCTTGATGAGAGCCGAGGCCTCGTCACGGGTCAAGGTAGGCAGGGTGCCCGTGAGGACAAAGGTCTTGCCGGCGTAGCGGTCGCCCGTGGGGGTAGCGGTGGATTTTGTCTCCAGTCCTGCGTCCATGAGGCGGCGGCAGAGGGCGCGGTTTTGCTCGTGGGAAAAGTAATTGACCACGCAGAGGGCGGTGATCTCACCAAAATCGGGAATCTCGCACAATTCCTCTACGGTGGCTTCCATGGCGGCCTCCAGGGTGCCGTAGCGGGCGGCCAGCGCGGTGGCGGCCACCGCCCCGATGTTGCGGATACCCAGGGCGAAGAGCAGACGCTCCAGCCCCGCCTTTCTGGACTTGTCAATGGCATCAATAAGGTTCTGCGCGGATTTTTCACCCATGCGCTCCAAGGCAGAAACCTGCTCGGCGCGGAGAGTGTAGAGGTCGGCGGGATCGCGGATGAGATCGGCGTGGATGAGTGCTTCTACGATCTGGGGCCCCAGACCGTCAATGTCCATGGCGTCCTTGGAGGCGAAGTGCTCGATGCCGCGGGAAAGCTGGGCGGGGCAGGCAGCGTTGGTGCAGCGCACAGCAGCCTCGCCTTCCTCACGGAACACGAGTTCGCCGCAGGAGGGGCATACGGTGGGCATCTCAAAGGGCACCTCGGTGCCGTCTCTCTTCTCGGGATGCGCGCAGACTACCTCGGGGATGATGTCCCCCGCCTTCTGGACGGTCACGAAGTCGCCCAGGTGAATATCCCGCTCGCGGATGAAATCCAGATTGTGCAGAGTCGCACGGCTGACCGTGGTACCCGCCAGACGGACGGGGGTCAGATTGGCGGTAGGGGTGAGTACACCGGTGCGCCCCACGGCGACGGTGATGCTTTCCAGCTTGGTGATCTTCTGTTCGGGCGGGAACTTATAGGCCACTGCCCAGCGAGGGGTATTGGTACCCTCGCCCAGGCGGATGCGATCGGAGAGTCTGTCCAGCTTGACCACCACGCCGTCGATGTCGTAGGCCAGGTCGTCTCGCTTGGCACCCAAGCTTTCGATGTGGGCGACAATATCCTCATGGGTGGTACAGACCGTGGTCTCACGGAGGGTGGTAAAGCCCAGCTCGGACAGGCGGTTCAGGGTCTCGGTGTGGGTCTCGGGAGCGTGACCGTCGAGGTAGAGACTGCCCTCCTGGAAGTTGAACACGAAAATGGACAGAGCACGCTCGGCGGTCACCTTGGGGTCAAGCTGGCGCAGAGACCCTGCGGCGGCGTTGCGGGGATTGGCCAGCAGGGCAGTTCCCTCGGCCTCCCGCTTGGCATTCAGCCGCTCGAAGACGGCGCGGGGCATATAGACCTCGCCCCGCACCACCAGATCCAGAGGCTCGGGGAGGGTGAGGGGAATGTCGAAGATGGTTTTCAGATTATTGGTCACATCCTCGCCGGTGATACCGTCGCCGCGTGTGGCGCCCTGGGTCAGCACGCCGCCTACGTAGCGGAGGGAGACCGACAGACCGTCGATCTTGGGCTCCACCGAGAAGGGCGCATCGGGAATGATATTGTGGACCCGGCGGACGAAATCCGAGAGCTCGTCGTAGGAGAATACGTCGGACAGGGAGTCCATACGGGCGGTGTGGATGACCTTATCGAACTTGTCCAAAGGCTTGCCGCCCACACGGTGGGTGGGGGAGGCGGGGTCATCCAGCTCGGGGTGATCCTCTTCCAGATGAACCAGCTCATAGTAGAGCTTGTCGTATTCGTAGTCGGAGATCTCGGGGGCGTCGTAGACGTAGTAGAGCTTGGCGTGGTGCTCAAGCTGACGGCGCAGTTCCTCGGCGCGGGCGCGGAGGTCGGTACGGTCGGTCATATATACACTCCTTTGCGGGGATTTGATCTGACCATATTATACCCCATCGGGGAGCGAAAGTCAAGGGGATTTTGAAGGAATCAACCACTCGCGTTCCGCCGATTTTGCCGCACTCGGAATATTTATTGCAGAAAACGATTGACAAACCTCCCCGAATTCTGTATAATATAGATACCAAACTCAAGGAGGCCCCCCATGAAAAACCGTAAGCATCTCCTCCCCCTGATCCTCATCCTGGTGACCCTGATGCTGGCATCCTCCGCCACCACCATCTTTTTGGTCGCCGCCGCGGATGATAACATCGCATCCGACACCCCTGTGACCATCAAAGCCTTCTCTACTTCCGAGCTGGCCAGCCATACCGCCCGCCAGTTCACCGAGGGTACCCCCATCGGTATCCGCATGGGCTTTGGCGCACCTTTCAATAAGTTTACCCTCTGTATGCCTACCTGGGGTGATAAGTCGGTGTGCCTGACCCTGTCCCTCTACAAATGGGATACCGACTTCGACACCTCCCGTTCCGCCGCCCCCGTGGCCACGAGAAAGATCGAGAACCATCCCGACAACGGTCACGCCGCTCTGTCCTTTGACGAACAGCCTGCAGGCGAATATCTCATCTGCATTGATGAGTTCTCGGGTGGCCGACTGGGTGCCTGGCAGATGTCGAGTGCCGTGAGCAACGCCTTTACCTATGAGGGTAGTTTGGAGAAAGCCGCCAGCTGGGAGATCTCGGTGTCCTTTACCAAAACTCCCGTGGAGCCCTTCCTCAAAATTGAGAGCACCAAGGACGCCATCGACGGAAAGCATACTCCTCCTGCCGAGTGGGAGATGCCCGCCGACCATTTGGTCAACACCCACAAGGTCATGCCCGATACCTGGGTCTTCACCGACGCCCTCGGCCGTGAGTCCCTCACCTATGAGGACGTGGGCGGAGTCAAGGACGACAAGACCGTAGCCATGTTCTACTGGACCTGGCACGTGGATCTGGCCTTCAACCAGCCCGTCAATGTCAACGATTTCATCCTGAAGTACCCCGAGGCCAAGAATGACTACGACCACGAGGCCTGGCCTACAGGCGGTGTGGCCTACTTCTGGAACGAGCCCCTGTACGGCTACTACCGCACCAACGATCCCTGGGTGCTCCGCCGCCACGCGGAGCTTCTGGCCAACGCCGGTGTGGATACCATTTTCACCGACAATACCAACGGCGCCTACACCTGGAAGTCCAGCTACACTCCCCTGATGGAGAACTGGAACGACGCCCAGGAGAACGGAGCCGTCAACGTCCCCAAGGTATCCTTCCTCCTGCCCTTCGGCCCCAACGACGGCAGCCGTGAGCAGATCGAGATGCTCTACCTGGATATTTTCCGTCCCGGGAAGTACCGGAATCTCTGGTTCTACTGGGACGAAAAGCCCATGCTGATGGGCTTTAACAACAATATCAACAGCGGCTCTAATCTCCATAAGGAGATTGCGAATTTCTTTACCTGGCGTGCCGGTCAGGCAGCCTATGAGGTCAAGAGCCGCCAGATTGGAAATTGGGGCTGGCTGGCTACCTACCCCCAGATCCCCTACTACAAGGATCGGGATGGCTTCAAGGACAAGATCGTGGAGCAGACCACCGTCGGTGTGGCCGTCAACCACAGCTACATCACCCACGATTGTACCGCCATGAACAAGGGCGAGGACATCATCGGCCGCTCCTTTACATCTGCCTTTAAGGATCGCTTTGTCAAGGAAGGCTCCCAGGCATCCCTCATGGGTTACTGCTTCTCCGAGCAGTTTGATTACGCGCTGGAGTTGGATCCGCAGGTGCTCTTTATCACGGGCTGGAATGAATGGACGGCAGGTCGCCACGAGAACTGGGGCGGTGTGGAGAATGCATTCCCCGATCAGTTCAACGACGAATACAGCCGCGATCTGGAAATGACCAAGGGCGCACTGGGCGATAACTACTACTATCTCCTGGTCAACTATGTCCGCAAGTATAAGGGCGTCAACCCCATTCCCACCCCCTCTCTGTCCCAGACCATCGACCTTTCCGCAGGTGCTGACCAGTGGTCCACTGCCGAGCCCTACTACGCCGCCTACATCGGCAACACCGCCGACCGTGACGCCAAGGGCTACGGAAGCCTTGTCTATACCGAGACCTCGGGCAGAAACGACATCATCGGTGCCCGTGTTGCCCGCGACGGTGACAAGGTCTGGTTCTACGTGGAGTGCAACGAGAATATCACCCCCTATACCGATAGCCTCTGGATGACCCTGTACATCGATTCGGATCAGGAGGATAAGGGCTGGGAGACCTTTGACTACGTGGTCAACAAGTCCGCTGCCTCGGCCGATACCCTTGTGCTGGAGAAGTTTACCGGTAACGGCTACGACACCGAAAAGGTGGCTGACGTCAAATACAAGGTGGACGGCAAGTACATGATGGTGGAGATCCCCAAGTCCGCACTGGGTCTTGAGGGCAGCGACTACACCATCAATTTCGCCTGGACCGATAACGTCCACGACGAAGGCGACTATACCAAGTTCTCGGGGAACATCCTGGACTTCTACCTCTCGGGTGATGTCGCCCCCGGTGCCCGCTTCAAGTTCAGCTATATCTCTACGAACAAGAATACTACGGGTGAGGTCGAGACCGAGCCTACCACCGAGGAGAGCTCCAACGGAGCAACCGAGCCTACCACCGAATCCCCCACAAATGATCCCATCGAGACCTCCGCTCCCGAGACCGGGGACAACGAGATCCCCGAGCCCGGTATCAGCAAGGGCTGCGGCTCTGTCATCGCCGTCCTGCCCGTGATGCTGGCCCTCCTGGGAGGGATCGTGTTGAAGAAGAGGAGAAATGAATAATGACCGATAAAAAAAGTAACAAAACCCTACTGATCGTTGGCGTGATCCTTGCCGTTGTCCTGGTGATTGCTTGTGGCGTTCTTTACACAGTCTTTACAACCAATAACTGGGAATATCAGAAACATGTTGACGAGTATTTAGATGTGTATGGGGAGAAAGCCGTTAGTTACCTGCGCGGGGACGAGGATTTTGTGTCTGCCTACGGAAGTGACTGCGAATTGGATGTAAACAGTTGGTCATATCGCTATATCGACCCCCAAAAATATCCGACGTTCTCATTCAAGCTCAAGTACCCGGCCACCTTAGAGGAATTTGAAAGAGATCTGAAGCGTATCCAAGTCGGCATTATTCTTCCCGACAGCCGTTCCTGTACGGTTCAGTTTGAAAAGACTCCCGAAGGGGCTTTGGAGATCGTGGGATGGGAATACGCCGATGAGGAATGATTCCGGGAAGATCCGGGCATCCAAACAAAAAAAGACACCGTTCTTTGCGAGCGGTGTCTTTGATTTTTTGAATCAGCCTTTGCAGTGAGGCCGAACAAGGGTCAAGGTCTCCATACGCTTGAGCCCCAAGCCCTTGAGAAAAGCGTCTGCCTCGGCTTCCAGCCAAGGCTGTTCCAGCCAAGAGGGGGCGTGGGCATCCCAGCCCAGGATGACCTTGTTGCCCACCGCGGCGGCCTCCTCCCAGAACATGGGGGTGGGATAGTGGCGGCGTGTTCCGTAGCCCAGAAGATTGTACTCCAGGGGCACTCCGCAGGCCTTGGCCTCGCGGCAGAGGCGGCGCATCTGGGTGCGGTAGATCTTCTCATCGCCCACAAAACGGAAAATATCGGGATGGACGAAGCAGGAGAACGCTCCCGTGTTCAGTGCCTCGGCGCATTGATCCACAAAGTGGACAAGTCCCGCTTCTTCTGTACAGGGGGTGGCTACGTAGGTGCCGCCCTTCTCGCGATCCAGAAAATGCTGACCCAGGATCAGGTACTCGTAGGGATGGGGCTCCAGCATACGGAGCAGATCCCCGAACAGGGAGGGGAAGTATTCCACCTCGAAGCCGATGTGGATGTCGATCTCCCCGCGGTACTCGTTTTTCAGAGATACCAGGGTGTTCACGTAATCGGCAGTCTCCTCGGGCTGCATCCGCATACCCGAACGGAAATCGGTATAGGGCTGGGGAACGTGATCGGCAAAGCCAAAAATGCGGAAGCCCTCCTTCAGAGCTGCTTCAATATACCGCCGTTCGCCGGGCTCGGCGTGATTGCAACGGTGCGTGTGGGTGTGGTAATTTGTTTTCATGGTAGTAGTGTTCTCGGTTCTTCTTTAAATTATGCAAATTTGGGCTTATCTCTTGATCATATCGAATCTCACCGCCGCCTCGGTGGGCACGAGACGGTAGCCGTTCTCGCTTTCTTCCACGCGGCAGCCCGCCACGGGGAGGGTGTAGCCGTAGTTGTTGTGGGTGAAGGAGAAGGCGTTGTCAGCAAAGGAGATAGCCGTATCATGAGGCTCCCCGATCGTATAAGTCAAGACACCGCAGGCCTCCAAGGAGATGCCCTTGGGGGAGAGATAGATCATGCCGTCCCAGCCTGTAGCGAAGTGGACAATAACCTCCAGAGCCTGTCCGTGCTCCACGCAGGTGAACCCCGAGGGGCGGACAGCGAACTCCACCGACAGGGCACAATCCTTGCCGTCCTTGCTCCAGATGCGGCTGTCCACTACGGGCAGGTTGTCGTACACGGCATCCCAGGCCTCGCAGGGCTTTTTCATGTAACGCTCGGTGTAGCGGTCGTCGAACTTGGTCAGATCGCGGAAGAATAGCTTGTCCCCGCGGAGGAAGATATTGGCGCGGTAGTTTGCACAGCTGTACCAGACTGAGCGGCAGACCTCCTCGGGCATGGAGCCGTCGTGAGCCCAGTCCTCATAGGCCACCAGAGCGGAGGCGGAGGTTACGGGGGTAGCTGCCCGCATATCGGCACCGGTGTCTCCCAGCTTTTGCACGGTCAAAAGCCCACGGTCGCGGTACGCCGCGATCTTCTCTGCCTGCATACGATAGCCATTTTGGATCATATCCCAGCCAAAGCTGTTTTCCTGTCCCGTGGTCATCTGGGAGAGGGTCAGACAGGGGTTCTTGTAGTAGGTCTCCAGATACCAATCCACTACGTCCGGATTGGAGCCGGGTCCCCACACGGGCTCCATGGTGGGACAGCCCCAGAGCTTGTCGGTGTACTTGGCCTCGTCGTAGCCGTAGGTGGGATCCAGACCCAGCATACGGAATACGGGGGTCTTACAGCCCGCCTCCGGGGTCTGGGCGGGGCAGAGCATATTGTTGCGGGAGGGGTAATAGCCTCCGCTGTAATAACCGCCCCAGAGGGTGTAGGCGTCCACCGCCCACTGCTCGCGGCAGATGCAGATAGCGGAGAGATCGTACTTGTCGCTCATGTAGGCGATGGAGTGGGTATCGAGTAGCCAGGAGCCCGCTACCTTGGGATAAAAGCCAAAGGTTTCTTTGAAAAGGCGGAAAGCCTCGTCGATGAGCGCCTCGCGCTGGGCGGGGGTGTAGGCGGGAAGGAATCCGGGGTTGACGAACCAGTCCCAGTCGTAGCCGGGACGCCCCCGCCACTCAATGCCCACGGCCTCGGTCAGGGGACGGCCCATCTCGAACCACAGACCCAGCTCCATGTGCTCGTCCATTTCGGACTTCATCAGTTCCACCATGTCGGGACGGATGATGGCGTCGTACTGCATGAGCACCGTGTGGTCAAAGCCGTAGCTCTTGTTGATGGCGATCTCCTCCTTGATGGGGGTGTAAAGATCCTGCCAGGGCTGACGGGGCTCACAGCCGCGGACGAAATTGACCAGGTTCATAACGCGTTTTTTCATGTTGGTCGATTCCTTTCGGATGCATTTTATTGGTTTATGGAAAACAGGTCGTGTAAGAACGGGTATGTGTTATGTCTTGAAGCTATCCGCATACCCTGTCGCCAGTTCATCGCAACGTTCGTTATACGGATGTCCTGCGTGGCCGCGTACCCAGACGAATTCCACCTTGTGGCGGGCGACCTGGGTGAGGAGTGCATCCCACAGATCGGGGTTGAGGGCAGGGGTCTTGTCCCCCTTGATCCACCCCTTCTTTTTCCAAGATTCTGCCCAGCCCTTGGTGATGCCGTCCACTACGTACTTGGAATCCGAGGTCAGGGTTACCTCACAGGATTCCTTGAGGGCGGTCAGCGCCGTAATGACGGCGGTGAGCTCCATGCGGTTGTTGGTGGTATTGGGCTCTCCGCCCGACAGTTCTTTTTCAACGCCGTTATAGACCAGGATAGCCCCCCAGCCCCCGGGGCCGGGATTGCCGCGGCAGGCGCCGTCTGTGTATATGTCTACATGTTTCACAGGGATTCCTCCTTGCATATTTCTACCGCTTATTATATCATAAAGCGGCGGCAAGGTCAAGGGGAATGGGGAATTTCACAAAGTGGTTTTATAGAGAAGATTTTAAATTGCAGTTTAGCGGTCTATTGTCTGACGGAAGAAGCGGTGACACAATCCACCCTCATCCGCCGCCCGCCGCATTCGCTGGGCGGCACCTTCCCCCGCGGGGAAGGCAAGTGTTTTATGTTTTCTGTTAACCCCAAAACCATTAAGTATCAATATGTTTTCGGTTATAAAAAGAGCGAAAACACACTAAGTTCTTGCCTTCCCCGCGGGGGAAGGTGTCGCCAGCTCCTGCGGCGGCGACGGATGAGGGTTTGGGTTACACCGCTTCCTCTGTCAGACAACAGCCCTATAAACCCAAATTTACACACGGCTCATCAGATCTACAAAAGGATTTTGCAAAACCTATTGCATTTCCCGTCAAAATCGTGTATAATATGGAAAATTCACATTATGAACGGAACATTACATGAATCAAGAAGTCAACTACAAAAACAAATGCCGCTACAAGACCGCCAAATACCCCATCCGTCAGCCCATCTACCTGACCTGGCTCATCCAGGTGCTCTCCAAGATCATGCTGACGGGGAAGGAATACAAGCTGGAAAAGATCGGCATGGAGGGGATCAAGCCCCCCTATATCCTGCTCTCCAACCATATGTCCTTCATCGACTTCGAGTTGGTGTCGGGGCTGACCTACCCGCATAAGGTCAATAACGTTGTCAATATCGACGGCTACTATATGCGTCCCTGGCTTATGGAGTGGATCGGCGCGATCTGTACCCGCAAATTCACGAACGACATCCACCTCGTCCGCTCCATCCGTAAGGTTCTGCAGCGCGGGGACATCCTCTGCATGTACCCCGAGGCGCGCTATTCTCCCTGCGGAACTTCCTCCTACCTGCCGGATTCTTTGGGGTATCTGATCAAATCCAACAAGGTGCCTGTGGTCACGGTGCTTCACCGCGGCAATTACCTCCACTCCCCCTTCTGGAACGTAAAGAAGAAGCGCAAGGTTCCCCTGCACACCACCATGACCCTGACCCTCACCGCCGAGGAAGCCGCTACCCTCACCCCTACCGAGATCAACACCCGCATCCGCGAGGCGTTGACCTACAACGATTACAATTACCAGCTGGAGCAAGGATTCAAAATCACCGAGGCTTTCCGTGCCGAGGGACTCCACAAGATCCTCTACCGCTGCCCCCATTGCCGGACCGAGTTCAGAATGACCTCCAAGGGGGCGGATCTGACCTGCAACGCTTGCGGGAAGACCTGGCACATGAATGAGGACAGCACCCTCACCGCCACCGAAGGGGAGACGGAATTTGCCCACATCCCCGATTGGTTCGAGTGGGAGCGGCAGACCGTCCGCGAGGAGGTGCAAAATGGTACCTACCGCTTCGAGGATACCGTGGACGTCCATTCCATGCCCCGCTGTTACCGCTTCATGCCGCTGGGGAATGCTAAGCTTACCCATGACCCCGAAAACGGCTTTATCCTGGAAGGGCACTACCGCGGCGAGGATTACCGCATCCAACGCAAGCCCCTTCAGACCAACAGCCTCCACGTGGAGTACGATTTTCCCTACGTCAAGCCCTTCGATTGCGTGGATATCTCCACCGAGAACGATTCCTTCTACTGCTACCCCACCAAGGAAAACGTGGTCACCAAGCTGGCCTTTGCCACCGAGGAGATCTATAAGCTGCACGAGCCTGAGGTCAAGAGGATTTCAAACCGTCTGTGACAGGTCATATGAAAGAAATCACCCCGTCAGATTGTTTCTGCCGAGGTGATTTTCATTGTAGGGGCATTGCTTTGATGCGTAGCTTGTCATGTTACGCTTTTATGATGTTAGGATTGTATCATGCAGAATTCTGCCATCCTCAACCTCAATGATCCGATCTGCCCTGCGGGCTATAGCCATGTCGTGAGTCACCATAATGATGGTCTGGTTAAACTCTCGGTTTGCTTTGACTAAAAGATCCATAATATCTGCGGAGTTTTTGCTATCCAGATTTCCCGTCGGCTCGTCCGCAAGGAGAATGGCGGGTTTCGTGATACATGCCCGTGCGATAGCGACTCGTTGCTGTTGGCCGCCCGAGAGCTGGTTAGGATAGTGAAATTCCTTGTCCGCGATGCCGAGTAGGGACAGAATACGGGATAGCTCCTTTTCGTCGGGCTTTTGCCCGTCTAGCTCCAGGGGTAGGAGGATGTTGGAGCGGACGTTGAGCATGGGGAGCAGGTTGTAGAATTGGTAGATCAACGCCACGCGGCGGCGGCGAAAAGCGGCCAGATCCTTTTGCGAGAGGGTGTAAATATCGGCGCCGTCAATGATCACCCGCCCGTCGGTGGGCGTATCGACTCCGCCGAGCAGGTGGAGGAGGGTGGACTTTCCCGAGCCGCTGGTGCCGATGATGGCGACGAACTGACCCTTTTCTACCTCGAAGGAAACGCCGTCCAGGGCATGGGTCTCGTTGTCGTACACGGTATAGGTTTTTTTCAGATTTTCAACGGTTACGATGCTCATGTGCGGTGATCCTCCTTAGTAGTTTCGTTTCAGTTCGTTGATGATGTTGATGCGCTTGACTCCCGCCGTCATAAAGAGGGAGAGCAGGAGGGTGATGGCGATGATGACACCCAGCGCGACCCCCATTTCAGCCCAAGGATAGACAAAATAGTAGTCGTCTATCAACCGAAGCGCCGCAAACAGGATGCCGTCTACGATCAGCGAGCCGATCAAAAGATAGAAAAACATGCAGATGCCGTAGTAAACGCTTTCCACAGCGACCATCCGCACCATCTCGCCCGTGTCCATGCCCATGGAACGCAGCATGGCAAATTCGCTCTTGCGGCGGTTGAAATGCACGTAGAACAGGGCGCAGGTTCCCGTAAAGGCGGCGGCAAAGAGGGTGCCTACGAAGATGTAGAAGAAATTAAACAGGAAGTCAAACGCTGTATCCTGCTCGTTGTTCTGAAGCAGATACACCCGAAACAGGGCAAACAGGATGAACATGAGGGCGGATATGGAAATGGAGCGGGCAATCAGCTTGAATTTCACCTTGTGGTTGTTAAAATTGGCTGCGGCCAATTGGCCGACGATTCCGAAACGGCGTTCCACGAAGCGGTCAAGCACCGTTTCACGGAGGGATACGTTAACGGCATCCGTGCTTTTGGCAATTTCAACCGACGACCGTTTCCGCGCCCGCCAAATAGGCTTGCAGGCCGCCAGAAGAATGGCCAGTAGGGCAAGGAGAGCGGTGAGAGCCAAGTACCCAGCGCGGCTGTTCGTAACCGTATCCACGTAGTGGGGCATGCCGAATGTGGCGTAGGTCGTGCGATCCAAATAGGAGAGCATGGGGACGGAGGCGAGAACGCCTGCCGCCAGTCCAAGAGGAATGGCGATGACCGACAAGGCCAGCGCGTCGGTAATCAACAGGACGGAGGTCTGTTCCTTGGATGCGCCAAGGGTAGAGAGAACCGACAGGGTCTTGGTTTTCTCGCCCGCGCCTGCGGTCAGTACGGAGGAAATGGCCGAAACCGCCGC
Organism: Eubacteriales bacterium; assembly: GCA_045602325.1. Lineage (GTDB taxonomy): Bacteria > Bacillota > Clostridia > Oscillospirales > CAG-272 > CAMEON01. The sequence goes on from JAZSBH010000070.1 coordinate 13,637, forward strand.
CAAAACAGCCAATACCATCAGAAGCGAAACGATCATCTGCATCATCGTGTACGATTCATCTTGGTTTTTGATTCGGGCGATATCCGAAGCGGTCGGTACGGAATCGATGGGCGTGCCCACGTCGAATAAGCCTATATTGAGCATGAGATCGAGCATAGCCGCGCTGAATACGGTCGTGACCACGATCAGAATGACCGCGAGGGAAATGCCCGCGAGGGTAAACAGGGTGGTGCGCTTGCGATACCACAGAGAGGCAAATGATACACGAAAGATTGGTTTTATCATGATTATGGTTTTCCTTCTACTTTCAAGGGTATACGTCAAAGCAGGTGTGAGGCATTAGACGACATTCTATTTGAAAGATAAAAAATGTTCCGCTTCTCAAAAATCAAACCCGCACTCCCGCTTAAACTCCTTGAGGGCGTTGACGTATTCATCCCGCCCCACGGGAAAAGCCAGCCCATGCCCCGCACCCTTGATGGTGACGAGCTTCTTGTGCCGTCCCGTGCAGATTTCATAGAGCCGCACGCTCATGTCGTAGGGCACGAAATCATCGGCATCGCCGTGAGCAAAGACCACGGGGACTTTGCACCGCGCCATGGCCTCCATGGGGGAATCCTCGTTCAGGTTAAAATGCCCGAACAGCTTCGCGCCCAGGGTGGCGCAGGGGTAGAGCAGGGCAGGGGGAAGCTTCATGTCCCGCATGACCTTGGAGATGATCTCCTTGGGGGAGGTATAGCCGCAATCCGCCAATACGTATCGAACCTGAGGAGGGAGGGGTTGACCGGCGGCCATCATAACAGTAGCCGCGCCCATGGAAATGCCCGTCAGAATGAGACGGACGTCCTCTCCGAACTCCTTGATGGCAAAGTCGATCCACTGTAGGCAGTCCCGTCTTTCCAAAATTCCGAAGGTGATGATATGTCCATCGCTGAATCCTGCGGCGCGGTGGTCAATGAGCATGGCGCTGTGCCCCAACTTGAAGCATCGCTCCACGCCGCCGTTGAGATCCCGCTCGGCGGTTCCCTTGTAGCCGTGGAACATCAGCTCAATTGGCGCGCCGGGCTCGTATTCAAAGAATTTTGCCCGCAGAGTCAGACCGTCGAAGGACTGAATGGCATACTCTTTGTAAGGATAGGTGCGGATCATTTTGGTCCAGGCGACCATATCCTCGCGGAACACCTCGTAGATCTCTCCTTCGGGAATATCGAATTCATCCTCGCTCGGCACATGGCGGGCAGGGGAGTGAAACATACGGACATAGCAGACCAGAGCGGCGATCAGCACCGCCAGGATCAAAAATCCGATCAAGCCAAGGCCGATCCAAAGAAAGATCATATTAAACCTCTCCCAGTTCGATAACGTGAGTACCCTCGGTCATGCGGTAGTGCTTCTTGACACACCGCAGGGAGCTGATCCACCCGCGGACGATAACGGTTTGGTAGCCGTTGGTGTCGTAGCCGCCGGGACCCATGTTATCCCACAGCCAGGAGGGAGTGGGCCACAGGCAGTAGGTGGGGTTGATGGCGGCATAGCATTCCTTGGACACGCCGCCCTGACCGTGGTGTGCCATCTGGACGAAATCCGCCCGGAGCAGAGCCTCGTCGGTAATTTCCATTAGCTGATTACCACCCTCAACGCCCAGATCGCCCAGGAACAGAATGCTCTTGCCGTCGGCCTCAAAACGGTAGACGCAGGAAGAGTTATTGGTGGGATTGGC
>JAZSBH010000071.1:0-4335 GCA_045602325.1 Eubacteriales bacterium
GGTAACTGCGCCCTGTGAGCAATCATACCCCCTCTTTCGGGGGATTGACACAGGGATAAACCGTTATTTTTGCAATTTTTGGCTTAGTCCTCTATTGCCCGCTTGTTTTTTGAGTGGTTTTTAGAGGTGGCCTGCAATTTGCCAATTAGAATCTGAAATCCCGTCGATTGGAATTCCGAATATCCTTAATATTCTGCTCGGCGATATTTCGTACCTTTTCCTTGGGGATCCGTCCCAGCTCGCGGGCGATCATCTCGTAGCCAACGGCCTTAGTCTCGGGGGAGGCGTAGTCCTCCAGGTACTCCGAGAGAGTCATGAGGGCGTTGGGATGGCAACAGTTGAGGATCTGACCGCTCTTGCAGAGGCTCATGAAGCGATCGCCGGTGCGGCCTTCGCGGTAGCAAGCGGTGCAGAAGGAGGGAATGTGGCCGTTCTCCATGAGCCAGCGCACCACCTCGTCCAGGGAGCGCTGATCCGACACATCGAACTGCTCGGTGTCGTGGGGACGCTCGTCGGGGGCGTAGCCCGCGTAGCCGCCTACCGAGGTACGGGAGCCGCCGCTGACCTGAGAGATACCAAGATGCAGGAGCTTGGAGCGCACCTCCTCGGTCTCGCGGGTGGAGATGATCATGCCGGTGTAGGGAACTGCCAGACGGATGCAGGCGGTAATATGGGCGAAGGTCTCGTCATCAATGCCGTTGTCGAACTGATCGGGATCGATGTCCGAGGCACGCTTCAAGCGGGGCACACTGATGGTGTGGGGGCCCACGCCGTGGACGGCCTCCAGGTGCTCGGCGTGCATGATGAGACCTGCGAACTCGTACTTGTACAATTCAAGTCCGAAGAGCACGCCCAGACCCACGTCGTCGATACCGCCCTCCATGGCTCTGTCCATGGCTTCGGTGTGGTAGTCGTAGTCGTGCTTGGGGCCTGTGGGATGGAGCTGTAGGTAGCTCTCCTTGTGGTAGGTTTCCTGGAAGAGGATGTAGGTGCCGATCCCCGCTTCCTTGAGCTTGCGGTAATTCTCCACCGTGGTTGCGGCGATGTTGACGTTGACGCGGCGGATGTCACCGTTTTTGTGGTGCACCGAGTAGATGGTCTTGATGCACTCCAGAATGTACTCAATGGGGTTGTTCTTGGGATCCTCCCCAGCCTCGATGGCCAATCTCTTGTGACCCATATCCTGCAAGGCAATGACCTCGGCGCGGACCTCCTCCTGGGTCAGCTTCTTGCGGGGGATGGTCTTGTTTTTCAGGTGGTAGGGGCAGTAGACACAGCCGTTGACGCAGTAGTTGGAGAGGTAGAGAGGGGCGAAGATGACGATGCGGTTGCCGTAAAAGGCCAGCTTGATCTCCTCGGCGATCTTGTAGATCTCTTGGATCTTCTCGGGAATGTCGCAGGCAAGAAGCACAGAGGCCTCGCGGTGGGACAGTCCTGCGCAGACGTAACCCGTCTCGGTCTTTTGGGGACGTGCCTTGTTCAGGATCTCGTCGATGAGCTCGACGTTGCGCTTGTTGGCCTCGGCGTATGCCAGGGTCTCGCGGATCTCGCCGTCGTTGATGAATTCTTCGGCCTTCAGGGATTTAGGATCGTAAATTGCCATGGTGTATGTTTCCTTTCTTACGGTCAGAAATGCAGGTCGCGATGACCCGTACTTTCCGATCAGAGTTATAGAGTGATAAATTTGGGTTTAGCGTCCAGGGGCTCTGCCCCAGGACCCCGCTTAAGGAACTTTTGAAAAAGTTCCTTAAGAATCCACAAAACCTTCAAAAAATATTAATAAATAATTCTTTTTTAAAGTTTTGGGAGTTCCAAGAACCTTTTTTCAAAAAGGTTCTTGGTGGGGTGCAGGGGTGAAACCCCTGCACTATAAACTGCTATTTGTACTTACAAATACATCTCCTTCAACTCCCCGATCTCGGCCATCCACAGTGCGCTCGAAGCATCCGAGGGCATCATCCAGCCGCCGCGGGGGGAGACGCTGATATCGAACACGGCGGGGCCGTCGGGGAGACAGGATCGCTTGAACTGCTGGGCAAAGAAGCGGCGGGTGAAGGTCTCCAGCCACTTCAGGAGGGTGGCGTCATCGTAGGTCTCACCCAGCGCGTACTGCGCCATGCGGAAGAGCTTGGCGGGGGTGAAGCCGTAGCGGAGCAGGTAGTACAGGTAGAAGTCGTGGAGCTCGTAGGGACCCACCAGATCCTCGGTCTTCTGGGCGATATTCCCGCTCTCGTCGGCAGGGAGAAGCTCGGGACTCACGGGAGTGCCCAGAATATCGTAGAGGGCGTCGGCCAGCTTGGTGTTTCCCTTCCGCAGTTCAGCATCCGCGCTGTACCCCACCAGATGCCGCACCAGAGTCTTGGGAACGCCGCCGTTGACGCTGTACATGGACATGTGGTCGCCGTTATAGGACGCCCATCCAAGAGCCAGTTCCGATAGATCACCGGTTCCGATCACCATACCGCCCACGTCGTTGGCGATATCCATGATGACCTGGGTGCGCTCGCGAGCCTGGGCGTTCTCGTAGGTCACGTCGCGGATAGCGGGATCGTGCCCAATGTCCTTGAAGTGCTGATTGACCGAATCAAAGATGTTCACGGTGCGGAAGTCCACCCCCAGCTCCTCGCACAGGACGGTGGCGTTGGTCTTGGTGCGGGTCGTCGTACCGAAGCAGGGCATGGTGACCGCCACGATATCGGTGCGGGGACGGTTCAGAGCGTCCATGGCGCGCACCATGACGAGCAGAGCGAGGGTAGAATCCAGTCCGCCCGAAATGCCCACCACGATCTTTTTCGCCCAAGCGGCGGTGATCCGCTTTTTCAGACCGTTTGCCTGAATGGTGAGGATGCGCTCGCAGATGTGGGCACGGAGGACGGGGTCGTCGGGGGTGAAGGGATGGGGGTCAATGAATCGGGTCAGGTCGGTTTCTTCCACGTAAAGGTCGAAGTAGCACTCGGTGATCTCGCCGCAGGCAGAGGTATCAAAGCCGCTCACACGGCGGTCGCGGATCATGCGCTCGGTGTCCAGCTCGATGACGGTAAGTGCCTGTCCCTCGGTAAAGGGTGTGTGCTCGGCCAGCACATTCCCGCACTCGGCGATGAGGGCGTGGCCGCCAAAGACGCTATCGGTGGTGGACTCCCCTTCCCCGCTGTCGGCGGTGATATAGCCGCACAGGGCGCGGGCAGACTGCCCCTTCACGGCAAGACGGCGGGACTCCTCGGCGCCCACGGTCTCGGGAATGGCGGCGGGGTTGCAGATGACCGTCGCGCCGGCGGAGACCAGACGGGCAGAGGGGGGCACCGTGGCGTAAAGGTCGGCTCCCGGCTCCACGCCGATACGGAGAGCGGGCAGGCTATTGCAGACGAAGATCTGCTTATTCCCCAGTTGGACAAAGCTACCGTCTCCGAAGCAGTCGGTAGCCAGATTCAGGGCGGGGGCGGGGGTAAAGACCCGACGCTCGGCGGCGGAGAGGTGCTGCTTGGGCACCAGTCCCAGCACCGTACCGCCCGCCACCACGGCGGCGCAGTTGTAGATCTTATCGGCGAAGGCCACAGGCAGACCCACCACGCTGATCATGTCGTAGGCGGCGGTGGCTTCGGTATAGCTTTGCAGAGCATCCATCGCACCGCGCAGCAGGCGGTCGTGGGCGAACAGATCGCCGCAGGTGGCACCCGTGAGGCTGAGTTCAGGGAAGGTCAGCACCTTGACCCCCAGGGCGGCGGCCTCGGCGGCCAGTTGGGTGCAGGCGGCAGCGTTATGGGCAGGGTCGGCCACGCGCACCACCGGCGTAGCGGCGGCGACCTTGATGAATCCGTGTTTCATATATACCTCGATTCCGCCCCAAGGGGGGCTTGGATATATTCTGTATTATTATAACAGATTTTCGGGAATATATCAAGGGTTTTCGGTCAGTTTTTTGCAAGAAAATCGCGGCTGAAACAAAAAAGCCGCCCCCGGCGGCGGCGGTTCAAAAATCTCTTGTCCGATTTTCCATTGTAGCGGATATGAGGACAAATTGGGGCATAACGATTCAGCCGGTATTTCAAATTGCAGTTTAACGGGGAGTTTCCCCGTTCTCGAGCGAAGCGAGATGACCTTCCCCTTTGGGGAAGGTGGCGCGCCCGCAGGGCGTGACGGATGAGGTAATATGCTTTGTCAAATAAGATGTTTTGACCTCTACGATTTACCTCATCCACCGCTATCGCGGTCCCCCTTCCCCAGAGGGGAAGGTCCGGAAACGGTTCGTGCCAACCACCGACAAACCCAAATTTGACATATTCCCCTTCGGTTGAAATCCCACATTGTGTTAGTCCGCCAGCTCCTCCAGCACGTCCC
>JAZSBH010000072.1:0-17434 GCA_045602325.1 Eubacteriales bacterium
TTTTGCAATACTTTTTTGACAGACTTTTTCGTCTGTCTTCTCGTCATGCGCTTTTGTACGAAAAATCCACTTAACTCGGCTTTTTAGCTTTGTTAAGTGCATTTTTCTGTTTCGCCATTATTTTAACTTAATGACATTGCGCTTGGCGGGTGGATGTTTATTTTTCCACAAGCAATATTTTTTCGTGTACTGAAAGCGAGCAATACCTCTCGTTGACATCTGCACACCTCACTCGGAATAATCGCGATTTTCTCCCAACCTATGCTCCCCCGACCCTGCCGAAATGGCGATCGAGCAGCGAAGCTGATCAGAAAATCGGGAGGTATAGAAAATGAAAACCCAAGAAAGAATCACAAACGAAAACGTACTAGAATGATTGAATATAAAAAATTGATGTACCAGATTGCCTTTGGCAAATAGAAAATACTAAAAGCAGATAGGCGCACAACTCATTTGGAGCTGCGCGCCTACTTATTTTTTGCAAAGAAAAAACCAACCTAAATTGAACGGTTCAATTTAGGTTGGCAATGGTGACCCGTACGGGAATCGAACCCATGTTTCCAGCGTGAGAGGCTAGCGTCTTAACCGCTTGACCAACGGGCCATGTCCTGACGACTTGCATATTATAGCACATCTCGACCCGTTTGTCAAGGGTTTTACAAAAATTTTTTTGAAGTTTTTTCGTTTTTTTTATAGTACGAAGATCTTGATCGCTTTGATAGCCGTCCCATCCCCGTATTCACCAACTTCGCCCAAAGCAAAGAATACGCCCTGTGTATCGCAAAGCCGCACCCGTGTCCCCACGGGGAAACTTGTCCCGATCTTCTTCTGATAGATCTCGCACCCGTTGCGGCAGAGCGTGCGGTAGAAATCGGGTAGATGCACCGACTCCAGGTCGGCAAATAACCCCTCCACAGGACGGAGCAGGGCAAGGCGGGCTTCCATTCCCATGCCCTCCAGCTCATCCAAGGTCACGCAGTCGCGGATGGGAAAGCCGCCTGCCTCGATCCTCCGGAGAGACGCCATCACGCCTCCACAGCCCAAGGCTGCGCCAATATCTGCGCACAGCGTGCGGATATATGTGCCTCCCGAGCAACGGACGGTCAGGGCATGATCCGTTGACGACTCAGTGGGAGCGAGGCTCAGTTCCTTGATGGTCACAGGACGCGCCTTCCGTTCGACGATCTCTCCTGCGCGAGCCAGATCGCAGAGCTTGCGGCCGTCTACCTTCAAGGCGCTGTACATGGGAGGGGTCTGCAGGATCTCGCCGCGAAAATGGGGAAGGACCATCTCCACGTCGGCGGCAGTTGGCAGGAAATCGTTGGGGGCTTGGGTGAGAACCGTGCCGGTCACGTCCTCGGTGTCGGTGGTCAGACCTAGGCGAAGCGTGGCTTCATAGACCTTCTCGTCGTGGGATACGTACTCGCAGGCCTTGGCCGCCCGCCCCAAGAGGACAACGAGCACCCCTGTGGCCATGGGGTCAAGGGTGCCCGTATGGCCGACCTTTTTGGTGTTAAACAGCTTACGCACCTTCCAGACCACGTCGTGGGAGGTCTTACCGGCAGGCTTGTCGATCAGCAGGATGCCGTCGGGTTCGACGGTTACGTTCTTATTATTTTCAAAGGACATACTGTCTCCTTATTGGTTACGGGATACTTCATTATACCACAAAGCCGCTCCTTTGTAAAGCGATTCTCATGGCAAAATTTGCGAAAGGTTCATAAAATCCCAAAATAAACACCGAAAATATGTGGTATACTACTGCAAAAACATCCCATTGAGGAGTCCTACTGCCATGCCCTCTATCATAGATTTTCATGCCCACGCATTTCCCGATACCCTCGCTCCCCGCGCCGTCGCACAGCTCACCATCAACGCCGCCGCCAGCGGATATACCCCGCTTACCGACGGCACGGTCAGCGGGTTGATTGCGTCCATGGACACAGTCGGTATCACCCAGTCGGTGGTCTGCAACATTGCTACCAACGCCCACCAGATGCACAAGGTCAACGAGTTTGCCATTTCCTGTACGCAGAATAACCGACTGATCCCCCTGGGCTCGCTTCACCCGGACGCCTCCACTGAGGAAATGGACGTGGAGCTTGATCGTCTCGCCGCCGCCGGTCTGGCCGGCATCAAGATTCACCCCGATTACGTGCATGTGGAGATCGACTCGCCTGCCTTTGAGCCCATCCTTGCCCGTTGTGAGGCTCGCGGTATGCTGGTGGTGACCCACGCGGGCTTTGATCCGGTCGAACCCAACCACATGCATTGTACCCCCGATATGGTGCTCCGGGTGATGGAGCGTCATCCCTCCCTCAAGCTGGTAGTCGCCCACACGGGCGGCTTCGACTGCGAGAGGGAAGTACTGGAAAAGCTCTGCGGCACCAAGGTCTATCTGGACACATCTCTTTCAGCGATCCGCCGTGCCAAGAACGCCGCAAGGGGGCAGCTCTGTGCCGACATCCTGCGGACACACGACCCAAGCCGTATCCTTTTTGCCACCGATACCCCTTGGTCGGATCCCGCGGCCGAGATTGCCTTCGTGCTCAGCGCGGGGCTGTCGGAGGAGGACACGCAAAAGATACTTCACGGGAATGCGGAGCGTTTGTTGGCATCCTGCGTGAAATGAGATATGTAGAACGGCGACCGTTTGACGTTTGACTGTTGCGGCCGCCGTTTTTTACATTGCGGGTTGACAAACGACGGGGGATGTGGTACAATGAAAAAAATAAATCGAAAGGCGGAATGAAAAATGAATATCTACATTGAGAACGCCTCCGAAACCCAAGAACTCTTTTTTTTAATGAAAGGCTTCCGTCACGACGTATTCGCGGCGGTGGACGAGGAGTTGTATCATCTTTTTTTCATCGAGAGAGACCGCCATTTGCAGTCGATGGAGGAAGACCTTGCAAGTCAAGGCTTCCATGAAGAAGAAATCAATACGATCATAACCGACAGCGTAGCCCTCCAAAACGTTGTCCGTCAATGTACTACTTTGGGAGAGGCTTCCATTAAGCTTATGAAGCCCTGCACCCGCAAGGATGGAGTATTTCTTCTGAATCTTACCGAGGCGCAAGCCGCGGTTTATCGGGAAGCCGGATGGAGGATCGGCGTGAGAAAAGAAGATCTGATTGAGATTCATACGTAAACTTTCCCGTAGAGCATTTTACTCTGCGGGCTTTTCATATTTTTCGGCATATTCGTGCATACTGATAGCGTATCCATAAAAAAAATGCCCCTAAGGAGCCCGATATGCCCAACGTATTCGATTACCTGGAATGGCGAGGGGAATTGTCCTTTGAGGACTCCCCCATCAACGAGGTAGATAATCTTATTTTCTGCCTGCTCTCCTACGTAGACCTGGATGGAATCGTCCCTGCCGACCCGAAAAAGGGAAGGATCACGGTTCGTGCGGCCGCCGCCGAATATTTTTTTACCCACGATACCACCCCCGTCCGTCCGTTGGGGCTCATAGTCCCTGCCGACACCCTCACCCTCTTTCGGCGTATGGCTAAGTATCCCCGTTTCCGTGATCTGGAATTGACCGGCTACGTCAACGAGGTCAGCGAGGAGCGGGGAATGCAGTTTTCTGCTCTGACGGTGCATTTGCCTCGGGAGCAGATGTTCGTCGCCTTTCGGGGGACAGACGATACCATTGTTGGCTGGCGAGAGGACTTTAATCTGTCTCATCTGGACGAGGTGCCGTCCCAACGTATGGCGGCAGAGTATCTGAATCGATTGGATATGACTCCGGATACGGCGCTGTACGTGGGAGGACACTCCAAGGGCGGGAATCTTGCGGTATGGGGGGCGGTACACGCCGAAGAACGCGTACGTACACACATGGTTAAGGTGTACTCCAACGACGGTCCGGGATTCAGTGAGGGAACCGTACGATCCGAGGCGTACCGTTCATTGGCGGATCGTATACAGATCTTCCTCCCTGACGATTCTCTTGTGGGGCTTCTATTGGAGCACGACGAGGACTATACCATCGTGAAAAGCAACCGCAAAGGACTGTTCCAGCACGATGGACTCTCCTGGGAGGTCTTGGGCGGCCGGTTCCTCCGCGCTGAAACCCTTTCGTCGCGGGGGATCCATAACGATACCGTCATCCGCGAGCGTATCCGGGCCATGACGCGGGAGGAAAGGCGAAACCTTATCGATATCATTTTCCACCTGCTGGAATCCACGGGGGCAAAGACCCTGTCCGAGCTTCACGCCAACCGTGGGAAAGTCGTGTTAACCATGATCAAAACCTTTCGCGAGCTTCCGCAGGATGCCCAAAGGACGGCGTCCTTCCTTTGGGATAAATTGGTGAACAGCAAGTCAGCCGAGGGAAGGAATCCGTGCAAAAAGCAAGCTCTGGATCCGCCGAAACCGAAAAGAACGGGGAAAGGGCGCATACGCATTTCTTTTTTCCCGCTTTTGCTTCCGTAAACACGTGATTTGAGAAGAATTTTTGAAAATGTACTTGACAATTCCTGCGATTCGTACTATAATAATAGGGTATGAAAACGCAGAGACGGGGAATGCTCCCGCCATGTCCGCAAAGAGAGCCGTGGGTTGGTGCGACACGGCGGGACAGGTGTGACGCTCTCACCCCCGAGCGGCTCACCGAAACGGTTCCAAACCGCGTAGGGAAGGACGGCTCCCCTCCGTTACAGGGTCATAAGCGGGCGCGGTCTATCCGCGTCAAGCAGAGTGGTACCGCGGAAATATCCGTCTCTGTTCTCACAGGGACGGTTTTTTATTTTGTAATCAAATACTGAAAGGATAGAAACATGAAGTACGATTTTTCCGCCATTGAATCCAAATGGCAAAAGAGATGGGACGAGGCCAAGATCTTCTGTGCCGAGGACCATTCCGACAAGCCCAAGTTCTACGGCCTGGTCGAGTTCCCCTACCCCTCGGGCGTAGGTATGCACGTCGGTCACATCAAGGCTTATTCGGGGCTGGAGGTCATCGGCCGCAAGAGAAGAATGCAGGGCTACAACGTCCTGTTCCCCATCGGCTTTGACGCCTTCGGTCTGCCCACCGAGAACTCCGCCATCAAGACGGGCATTCACCCCCGCCAGCTCACCGACCGAAACATTGAGAAGTTCTCCAGCCAGCTCCGCCGCGTGGGCTTCTCCTTCGACTGGAACCGCGTTATCGACACCACCGAGGAGGACTACTATAAGTGGACCCAGTTCATCTTCCTCAAGATGTTCGAAAACGGTCTGGCCTTCCGCGATACCGCCATGGTCAACTATTGCCCTCACTGCAAGGTTGTCCTGTCCAACGAGGATTCCCAGGGCGGTAAGTGCGATATCTGCCACTCCGATATCATCCAGAAGTCCAAGGATGTCTGGTATCTCCGCATTACCGAGTACGCCGATAAGCTTCTGCAGGGTCTGGACGAGGTGGATTACCTCCCCAACATTAAGATGCAGCAGGTCAACTGGATCGGTAAGTCCCGCGGTGCTTTCGTCAATTTCGGCCTGACTGATACAGACGAGACTCTCCGCATCTATACCACCCGCCCCGACACCCTGTTCGGTGTGACCTTCATGGTCATCGCCCCCGAGCATCCCATCATCGAGAAGATGAAGCATCGCATCACCAACATGGACGAGGTAGAGGCCTATCAGGTGGAGTGCACCAAGAAGACCGAGTTCGAGCGTACCCAACTGGTCAAGGATAAGACCGGTGTCTGCCTGCAAGGGCTCAAGGGCATCAACCCCGTCAATGGCAAGGAGATCCCCATCTACATCGCCGACTACGTCATGATGGGTTACGGTACGGGCGCCATCATGGCCGTGCCCGCCCACGACGAGCGTGACTACGATTTCGCCAAGAAGTTCGGCATCGACATCATCGAGGTCATCAAGGGCGGTAACATCGAAGAGGCCGCCTACACCGGCGACGGCCCCATGGTCAACTCCGATTTCCTGAACGCCTACGACAACAAGGCCGATTCCATCGCCGCCATGATCGATTGGCTCCAGGAAAAGGGCATCGGCGAGGGCGGTGTCCAGTTCAAGATGAAGGACTGGGCCTTCAACCGTCAGAGATATTGGGGTGAGCCCATCCCGATCGTGCATTGCCCCTGTTGCGGCATGGTGCCCGTCCCCTACGAGGAACTGCCCCTGCGTCTGCCTCCCGTCAGCGAATTCGAGCCCGGTCAGGGCGGTGAGTCCCCTCTGGCCAAGCTGGATTACTTCGTAAATTGCAAGTGTCCCAAGTGCGGCGGTGACGCCAAGCGCGAGACCGACACCATGCCCCAGTGGGCAGGCTCGTCCTGGTACTTCCTGCGCTACATCGACCCCAAGAATGGGGAAGCCCTGGCCGATATGGACAAGCTCCGTTACTGGATGCCGGTTGACTGGTACAACGGCGGTATGGAGCACGTCACTCGCCACCTGATCTACTCCCGATTCTGGCATCATTTCCTGTACGATCTCGGTCTGGTACCCACCGCCGAGCCCTACGCCAAGCGCACAGCCCAGGGTCTGATCCTGGGTCCTGACGGTGAAAAGATGTCCAAGTCCCGCGGGAACGTGGTCGACCCCAACGACGTGGTGGACGATATGGGTGCCGACGTACTCCGCGTCTACATCCTGTTCATGGGTGACTACGGCGCCGCCGCGCCTTGGTCGGACAACTCCATGCGCGGATGCAGGCGCTTCCTGGAGCGCGTAGCCGACCTGCCCTCCCTGGTCAAGGGTGGCGAGGTCAATACCAAGCTGGAATCCTCCTTCCACAAGACCCTCAAGAAGGTCACCTCCGACATCGAGGAGATGAAGTTCAACACCGCCATCGCGGCCATGATGGGACTGCTCAACGAGGTCTTTGAGGTTGGCTCCATCACCAAGGAGCAGCTCTCCATGTTCGTCCGTATGCTCTGCCCCTTCGCGCCTCACCTCTGCGAGGAGATGTGGGAAAATCTCGGCGGTAAGGGCTTCGCATCCCTCGCCCAATGGCCCGAGTACGACGAAGCCAAGACCATCGACTCCACCGTGGAGTTGGCCGTCCAGATTAACGGTAAGGTCAGAGGTAAGGTCACCTTGCCCATGAACGCCGATAAGGACACTGCCCTGGCCGCTGTCCGCGCCGACGAGAAGCTCTTCGCCCTGATCGACGGCAAAACCGTGGTCAAGGAGATCGTGGTGCCCAATAAGATCATCAATATTGTGGTGAAGTAATATGCAAGTAGATGGCCGCAGGACCGGAAGGTTCTGCGGCTGTTACCAAACAGAACAGGAGCCGTAAATAACGACTCCTGTTTCATTTATATTACCCATTTACAGTCTCACAATCCACTCCGCCAAAAGCAGCACCAGCGGCAGTGTCCCCACCGAAAGCAGGGAAGAGGTTCCCACCGTCTGGGAGGCATACCCCGCGTTGAGGTCGTACATCTCGGAAAACATGGTGATGGTGGCCGCCGAGGGGAGCGCCGCCTCCACGGTGGCAAAGAGCACCATGTCGTGGGGCAGGCCGATCAGCTTGCCAATGACACAAACCACCAGGGGAATGGCCACCAGCTTCATGGCCGAGAAATAGTAGATCTTGGGTGAGCCGAAGATCTGCTTGGGGGTTCGCGTAGCCAGCAGAGCACCCGTGATCAGCACCGATATGGGGGTGCAGAGGTTGGAGAGGTACATCATGAACTTGGAGATGAACGCAGGAATCTCAAAGGACGGGAAGGGGATCACCGCCATGTAGAGCAGCACGCCGATGAGGCAGGGGATGGAGCCGAGGTTGATAAAGATCTTACGAACCGTCAGCTTGATGTCGGGACGCTTCCGCGCCAGAATGGCGATGCCCCAGGACCAGATGAACAGGTGGAAGCTGATGACGTAGAAGGAGGCCAAAAACAGGCCCTTGGGGCCGAACAGCGCCTCCATGATGGGGAATCCGATGAAGCCCGCGTTGGTGAACACCAGGGAAAACTCGGTGATCTTGCGCTCGTCCAGGTCGCGGAAGCCCTTGCACAGGAAGAAGGCCATGACCGCCATCAGCGCGTGGAGCACCATCCCCAGACCGACGATGATCACGCCGTCCTTGAGGTTCTCGTAGGAGAATTCCGCCTCCACCAAGGCCGAGACGATCATCATGGGCTGGCCGATTTTAATGATGAGGGTGGAGAGACGCTTGGAGGCCACGTCGTCGATGATCTTGGCCTTGCGGGCGAAAAAGCCGCAAGCCATGAGCAGAAACAGGGTGGCGATGATGGTGAGTAAAGCGGAGAAATTCATTTTGGGGTATCCTTTCGGGTGGTTTGCGGTTTACGGTTTACGGTTGTGACAAAAGGTCAAGCTGCTCCTTGATCCGTTCCATATCCAGGAGCATATCCTCCTTCTTGGAGGCATCCCGCAGAAGGGCGGCGGGGTGGTAGACGGCGGTCATAAGGTAAGAGCCCTTGCGGACGAACACGCCGTGTTCCTTGGTAATGCGGAAATCGGGTTTTATGAGCCGCATAGCGGAGATGCGTCCCAGGCAGACGATGATCTTGGGCTCTATGAGTCTCACCTGCTCGCGTAGATAGCCGATGCAGGCGTCCTCCTCATCGGGGAGGGGATCACGATTGCGGGGAGGACGGCATTTGAGGATGTTGGCAATGTACACCGACTCGCGGGGAATGCCCACGGCGTACAGGTAGCGGTCCAGAAGCTTGCCGGCCGCACCCACGAAGGGAATGCCCTGCTCATCCTCGGCTTGTCCGGGCGCTTCGCCCACGAACATTAGGTCAGCTTGGCGATTACCGGTTCCGAAAACAAGGTTTGTCCGTGTTGCGCCAAGGGGACAGCTTTGGCAGGATTCACAGCGGGATATTAGGTTGTTCCAGAGTTCTTCGGACATGGCAACTCCTTTTGCTTGGTATTAAGAATGATGTTCGAGTTCCTTGAGCGCTTTCTCATAAAACGCCATGATCTTTTCCAACCGATGATGAAGCCCCGATTTGGTGATGGGCGGGAAGTGCAGCTCGGCCAGCTCCGACAGGGTAATATCGGGGTTGTTCAGCCGCAGGCGTGCGGTGAATTGCAGGTCATCTGACAGGGCGGGGAGCAGATTGTGTGTATCCAGATACTCGATGGCCGCCAGTTGGCGGGAGCCGGTTTTGATGGCGCGGGAGATATTCTCGGTGACGCAGTTGGTGGCGCGGTTTTCGTCGTTGCGGATGGAGCGCTCGATCTGGGCGTTGAAGAAGTGGAACACCGAGGAGGTGGCACCGATATAGGCCAAAAGCTCCTGAATGGTATTGCCGCTCTTGCAGAAGAGTCCTGCAGAGCCGCCGCGGCTTGTCCGCCCCAGCTCGTAGCCTGATTCTGCCAGAAGGATACGGACAGGCTCGACCCGCCCGTCGTTGGGCAGTTTCAGTTCAAGGTGATAGGATTTAGCGGGATCGCTGACCGTTCCGCAGGAAATGAACAGTCCCCGCAGAAAATGGATGGCGCAGGCATCGCATTTGAGATCCAAAATCCGGGCAAGGGTCTCGCACTCGGCCTCCTCTTCGGGAAGGCGTGCCAGGGTGAGCAGGTGCTCGGCGGCACGCTTGAACTCAAACCCAACGGATGCATACCGATGGGCTCCGCGAGTCGTGTGGCACACCTCGGCTTCGCGGGAAAAGAGGGTATGGATCAGGTGGACGGCGTGCTCGTGGGGCTGATAGGCGGCCTCCTTGGTGACCGAAAAGACCGCCGTTATGCCATGGCCTTCCATATGAGCGCCATACAGCAAGCCGTACAGATACGCTCTGCGGCAACAGAGGGGCTTTATGGCCAGCGTGCCCAGCTCGTCGCGGATATCGGATGTAAAAGACATAAGAACTCCTTGATTTTACCACTCCTGATCCTGATTCGGGTCAAGACCGTCGGTGATAAGGCGGATCTCACATTCCAGGCGGTAGTGATAGACTTCTTCCACAGCGTCCCGTACACGGCGAACCAGAGCGATCACGTCCGACGCCGTTGCGCCGCCGCAGTTTACGATGAAACCGGCGTGCTTATCCGAAACCTGGGCACCGCCGATGGTGCAGCCCTTCAAGCCCACCATTTCCACCATGCGCCCGGCAAAATTATCCACGGGACGCTTGAACACACTGCCCGCACTGGGATATTCCAAAGGTTGCTTTTCTGTGCGGGAGGCCATATTGAATTCCATGCGGCCGCGGATATCAAAGGCGTTGCCGTAGCTGAGGGTCATGACCGAGCTGAGCACCACCCACTCGGGGTGATCCAGATACACGCTATGGCGGTAATCCAGCTCCATTTCCTCGTCTGTGAGACGGACGATGCGTCCGTTGGACAGATCGTAATACTCGGAGGAAACCAGAACCCGCTCCATATCGCTTCCGTATGCACCTGCATTCATGACCGTAGCGCCGCCCACGGTTCCGGGGATGCCGTAAGCAAATTCCAGCCCTGACAGGGCACGGTCGGGATCACTGCAGGTGTAGGCCAGCGCCGTCAGGGAAGCACCGCACTCGGCGTAGACCTGACAGTAAATATGCTCCTTGCGGAAGATTTCACGGTCGGGGGCTTCGTCCTCCTCGAATACCACGCGCTTTGCGCGGGTGGTGATGACCACCAAGCCGTGATACCCGTTGTCGGGAAACAGTACGTTACTGCCCTTTCCCAGAATGCAGAGGGGACATTTGCCGCCCAACTCCCGCCAGAAGGTAAGCACCTGTACGAGCTGGGCTCGGCTGGCGGGCCACACGGTGAGAGCCGCTTGGCCGCCGATGCGGAAACTGGTATGGGAAGATAGGGGTTCGTTCCACTTGCACTCGATTCCACTTCCGCGGAATGCTTTTTGCATGGCTTCCAGCTGCTCGGTAAACGGCATAACGGCTCCTTTCCCGTGACCTCAGTCACGATACATTTTTGAGAAAATCAATGTAGAATGATGGATTCGATCTCGCCGAGAGAGCGAACAGTGTAGGTAATATTCATATCCGCGGGCGGTGTTTTGCCTTTGGGATTGAACCAGCAGGTGTCCAGTCCCGCGTTGATACCGCCCTGAATATCCGAGGACAGGGAATCACCGATCACGATGGTGGCCGCGGGATCAAAGTCGGGAATTGCGGACGCTACCCGATCGAAGAAAACCTTCTCGGGCTTGGCACAACCCATCTGCTCCGAGATAAAGCAAGCCTCGAACATAGGCGCCAGAGGACAGGGATCAAAGCGTCCCTGCTGGACGAAGGTATTCCCGTTTGTGATGAGGTACAGACCGCACTTGCCATGGAGGCTCCGGATCAACTCCAGAGCTCCGTCCATCAGGTAGGATTTCGTGGCTAACGCCGCCATATAGTCGTCCGCCATAGCTAACGGGTCAAAAGCAAAGCCAAACTCGCGGAAAAACTCGGCAAAGCGATCGACCCGAAGCGCCTCGCGGGTGGTAAGTCCTCGCTCCAGCAGCTTCCATTGATGGTCGTTGATGGCGGCATATCGGTCGGTGGTGGCTTTATCGTGGGGAAGCCCACGGGCAATAAGGCAATCCGAAAGCGCCTCGTGCTCGGAGCGGGTGAAATCCAGAAGGGTATTATCTGCATCAAACAGAGCAAAGCGGTACGCCATACGTGGACTCCTTTTCAATCTATGCATTCGGTATAAAGGGTGTGAATACTCAATGTATATGATACCACAAAATCATGTTTTTTTCAAGGGTTTATTTACGGTTTTCATAAGAGATTTACGGAAAAATTCATATAGTCTTTACTTGATGTTTTTTTGATGTACAAACTTTATTCAGAAATTTGAACGAGATATATGCTATAATGGTAGTACAAACAAATAGTCGATTGCAAAATGTTCAAATTTGGGTTTGGCGGGGAGCGGGAGAGCGGCCTCTGGCGGCTTAAACCCTTTTTGAAAAAAGGGTTTAAGAATCCCAAAAACTTTCAAAAAGCATTGATAAATATATCTTTTTGAAAGTTCTTGAAGGGTGTCCAGAGGGAAACTTCTTTCAAGAAGTTTCCCTTTGGCGTTCTTCGCGCTAAACTGTAATTTTCCTAATTATGCAATCGGCTATAGTACAAACAAAGAAAAGGAGACAACCATCATGAAATTACGGTTCTCTATACGTAGCATCCTATTGTTGATGACTATTCTTTGTATAGTCGTAAATCTCTTTTCGTGTGATCTGGATATAACCGTACATATACCGGATCCTCCTCCCGATACAGGCAAGGTTTTGATGACTGTCGCGACCTGCGAACCACCGCTGCCACCGTCTGTAGAAAAAGATTGTTTCTATGCACGCGATGAAGACGGAAACTTGCACCGCGTTTACTGGAACGATATGCGTGAGATCCGTGAAGGGAGCCAGGTTTACGTGGATTTTGATGCCGTAAAAAAACTCACCTACGAAGACGGCTACCCGATCGGCTGGACTCCGCAATACGAGGTGGTGGCCAAGTCGGTGACCCTGCACCTGCCTTTTGCCCTGCCCGATTTTGAAGAAAAGGATGTCTATAGCTTCGGTTGGGGAGCATATAAGCACGTCTATGACGAAAAGACTACCTACAACGCGGTCAAGAAATACGTAAACAGCCTAGAAAAGGACGGCTTCACCGTATACCGTACCGACGGCGGCGATGCGGACATTTACTTGGGAAATGCCTACCTCTTGCATCGGGAGAATATCACTATTCTCATCGAGAAATCCGACTACGAATGTAGCCTGCGTTACCACATTTCCAATCCCCCTGTAGGGAACAGCTACACGCCTACCACCTTCCCATCCCCCACCTCGGACGAGATCCTGGCCATGCTCGGTAATGAAAAGGCCCTATATGCCTTTGAGGTTACTCCCCGGGAGCTTCACAACGCCACGGGAGCCAGGCTTTTTGAGGTGGTGACCGAGGATCCCGCCCACTGGTGGAGCTATTTTTCAGCGCAAGCCCTCTGCACCAACCTTGTGCTAGTGGGGGAGAACGGTGTACTACCCTTGCATTGCAGTGCGCCTGAGGCGCTTCATTTCCGCGATATGGACGGTGACGGTACCGCCGAGATCTACTATATCAGCGGCGGCTACACCTCCGGAGTGTGGTCAGAGATCATCAACGTACTGGAGGTCAAGGATGGTATCCCCGCCGCCAAAGCCATCGAAATGGTCTCCATGCGCGGTGATTTTTCCTTTGTGAACGGTAGTGACGGTCAGCTTTTGCTCCGCGAAACACCTGGGTATCCCCATGAAGATGAGGCACCCACAGATTTTGCATTCACGGTCGAGGACGGACACATCTTTGCCATCGTGGACGGTGAAAAGCAATCCTTTGGTGGCCATTATCCCCAAGGCAACTGAATCCGGCTCCCCTATCCAAGGATCGATGGGGGAGCTTTTTTTGTCGTGAATTGCGGGATTATCCTTGACAAAACCGCGGTATGGTGATACAATATAACCATAACATTCACCTCCCGCAAAAAGGAGTCCACATCATGCCGAAACACTACTACATAGCCGCCGACGGAGGCGGAAGCAAGCTCCAAGCTATCCTCTACGACGAGGAATTCCGCATCCTCCGCACGGGACGAGTGGCAGGGGTGAATACCCTCTATAAGCCTGCCGAGGTGGTGCGCACCAACATTGAGCGCATGATGGATCGCCTTCTGATGGGGGATGGAGCGGACACCCCCATCACCGAGATCACAGCCGCCGATCTATGCATGGTAGGCGCAGGGGATGTCATGCAGGACGTGCTGTCCCGTTTGGGAAACGTGGGACGGATCACCTTCCACGGTGAGCCCATCGTCGGTCTCGCCGCCGCACTTAAAGCTGAGGGAGCCGTGGCCCTGTCGGGAACCGGCTCGGACGCCTTCTTTGTCAAGGATGGCACTACCCGCTCCGCCGTGGGAGGCTGGGGGCCGCTTTTGGGCGACGAGGGAAGCGGTTACGATATCGGGTTGAGCGCCATCAAGGCCGCCATTTACTCTTATGACGGCCGTAAGGAAAAGTCCATGCTCTACGACCTGGTCATGGAAAAATGGAATCTGGAGAATCTATGGGGCATTGTGACCCATCTGGCGGGAAATCCCGACGCCCGACACGAGGTCGCCTCTGCCGCCGTTCTCTGTGCTAAAGCCGCCAACGCAGGAGATAAGACCGCTCTCCGCATCTACGAGCACGCCGCGCTGGAGCTTTCCCTGCAGACTCGCACCGTCATCGAGCGCCATCGCGACGAGTGGGACGGCACCGTGGTCATCATGGGCGGCGCCTGGAAGGGATGTCCGCGGATGTTTGAGATCTTCAAGCAGGAAATGGAGCTCCTGTATCCTAAGGCAAAGATTCTGCGCCCCGAGTTCGAGCCTGTCGTGGGCTGTGCTGTCCTTCGGTGCCTGCGGGATGGCTTGACGGTGCAAGACTTCCGCGAAGGACTGACCCGCGGTTTTGAGAAATTCCTGTATCATTAAGAAAGGTGGATCCACCATGTCTGTTATCAATCAGTACTATCAACGCATCTCCGAGATCATGGCCGAGGTTTTCGACAAGGAGGCCGAGAGCATGGAAAAAGCCTCCGCCGTTCTGGCACAGGCCAACGAGGAGGGGCATTCCATTTTCGGCTTTGGCTGTAACCACGCGGGACTGATCACCCTGGAGCTCTTTTACCGCACGGGCGGTATGGTGACTGTCAACCCCATCCGCGCCCCCGGCATGATGCTGGAGTTATCCCCGCCCACCATGACCAGCGAAATGGAGCGTATCCCCGGCTATGGCAGGATCATTCTGAACAATGAGCCCTGCAAGGCGGGAGATGTGCTCATCATCCATTCGGTGTCGGGGCGCAATGCTGTGACCATCGACATGGCCGAATGTGCCCGCGAGAAAGGAATGACCGTCATCGTGGTCACCAACATGAATACCGCTACCTCGGTCACATCCCGCCATCCCTCGGGAAAAATGCTCCACGATTTCGCGGACATCCTCATCGACAACCACGGCGATCACGGAGACGCCACCATCAAGCTGGAGGGCTTTGACCAAAAATTGGCTTCCTCCTCCACCGTGGTGGGGGCCGCTATCCTCAACGCCGTCACCGCTCGTGCGTCGGAGATCCTGTGGGCAAAGGGCATTCAGCCGCCCGTATTCATGAGCGGCAATATCGACGGCGGCGATGCATACAACAAGCGAGTCATTGCCGAGCACAAGGACAATATTTTCTATATGTAATAAAGGAGAAAGCACCATGTTAATGGACAGATACCACAAGGCCATTGAAAACCTTTTGAAAACCGTCCGGGAGACCCAGCGGGAGAACATCATCCGGGCAGGCGAATTGGTCGCAAACGCTGTCGAGAACGGCCACAAAATTTATCTGGGACACATTGTACACGGAATCGAGATGGATCTGATCTACCGCGGCGGCGGCCCTATCTTCTACAAGGAATACAAGCCCGAGGAGACCGAGCTCAAGCCCGGTGACGTAATTTTCGTCAGTTCGGTATCGGGGCGCACCAAGACGGTTGTGGATCTGGCTTGGGACTGTATGCAGAAGGGCATCACGGTCATTGCTCTCACCAGTATGACTTACGCCACCCAGGTGGATCCTGTGCATGAATCCGGAAAGAAGCTGTACGAGTTCGTTACCTTGGCGCTGGATAACTGTGCGCCTGCCGCTGAGGCTATGTTGGAGGTTGAAGGAATCGAAGCTTACTATGCCGCTGCCTCGGGAATTGCTTCGGACTACATCATGTGGAGCCTGACCTCGGTCTGCGTGGAGAAAATGCTGGCCGACGGTTATACGCCCGGTATCCTCAAGAGCGCGAATTTCCCCGGAGGGAACGATTACAATAAGACCATCATTGAGCCTCACTACGATGAGTTCGGTTGGTGATACAAAAGGAGGGTGCCTTGCGATTGCGGGGCACCCTTTAATATTATAGCGGGACTCTGAACCCCGCCGAGCAAGCTCGGCATCACAAGTTGCACCAAGAGAGTGCAAATGGGAGCGTTGCCGGCAACTTGAAGCGATCTCTCGTACCCAACAATCTGTTCCAATAGGAAAGCCACCCGCATGGGGTGGCTTTCCTATTGGAGCTGATGGCGGGACTCGAACCCGCGACCTGCTGATTACGAATCAGCTGCTCTACCAACTGAGCCACATCAGCGTGTGAATTTTCACAACAGCATTATTATACCATAAACGGCGGAAATTTGCAAGAGGTTTTGCAAAAATATTTATGTTAATTTCTTATGAGTTTTTGCGTATATTCAAAAATTCATCTTGATTTTCCGAATAAAATATGGTAAAATAAGAGCAGATTACAGAAAATAGGTGTTTATCCATGAATCTGACCGACATTCGCACCATCAAGGACATTATGTCCATCTACAAAATAAACTTCCGCAAGGAGTTTGGGCAGAACTTTCTCACCAATATCTCGGTGGTGGAGGATATTGCCGATTCCTGCTCTGATACCCCCGATGCAACCATCCTGGAGATTGGCCCCGGTATCGGTGTCCTGACTCAGGAATTGGCCTTCCGCTACAAGAAGGTCATGGCGGTGGAGATTGACAACGGCCTCATCCCCGTCCTGCGCTATACCCTTTCGGATTGTCCTGAGGGCGTGGTAGAAGTCATCCACGGGGATATCATGAAGACCGACCTGAAAGCTTTACTTGCCCCCGCGTTTGAGGCAGGGAAGGTTTCGGTCTGCGCCAATCTCCCCTACTACATTACGACCCCCATTCTCATGGAGCTGCTGGAATCCAATCTGCCCTTTGAGTACATCACCATCATGATCCAGTCCGAGGTGGCCGATCGTCTCTGTGCCAAGGCAGGGAGTAAGGAGTACGGAGCCATTACCGCCGTTGTCAACTATTACGGTGAAGCTGAAAAACTCTTCAAGGTCTCGGCCGGGAACTTCATCCCCGCCCCCAAAGTGGATTCTACCGTGGTCCGCATCAAGCTCCACAAGGAAAAGCCTCACGTTCCCAAGGACGAGGAGACTCTGTTCCGCACCATACGTGCCGCCTTTGAGCAGAGACGCAAGACCCTGCCCAACGCCCTGTCGGCGGGATTTCAGGATATCCCCAAGGACGTGCTGACCGGTATCATCGAATCTTGCGGCCACCGTGCTGATATTCGCGGTGAGCGGCTGGACATTGCCCAGTTTGTGGCGCTTGCAGACGGTATCTATGGTGTTCGCAATCCAAAAGAATCTTAAAAAAATATAGCCGATTGCATAATTAGGAAAATTGCAGTTTATCGGTGGGCACTTTCTATGAGGCCCCCTCCGGGAGGGTAGCGAAGCGGCGACACGGTAGTGAATGACTGCCAGTGGCAGTCAGAGCCGTGTCGTGACCGACCCGAAGGGAGAACTCCCGCGTAGCGGTGGGGGAGCCCGCGTGCATAGAGTAAAAAGCTTTTTTCCGATAAAGAGAATTAGGCTTTTAACTCGCGCACTCTCCCTCAGTCGCTTCGCGCCAGCTCCCTCCCGGAGGG
>JAZSBH010000073.1:0-7341 GCA_045602325.1 Eubacteriales bacterium
TACCGCTTCCGAGAAGCCCCGCGACGGCATCGATTTCCTGCCCCTGTCTGTCGATTTCGACGAGAGAATGTACGCTGCCGGTAAGATCCCCGGCGGTTACCTCAAGCGCGAGGGTAAGCCCTCCGAGAAGGCCGTCCTGACCTCCCGCGTCATCGACCGTCCTGTTCGTCCCCTGTTCCCCAAGGATCTGCGTAACGACGTAGCCCTGACCCTGACCGTTATGTCTGTGGATCACGACTGCTCCCCTGAGATCACCGCTATGATCGGTGCATCCGTCGCCCTCTCCATCTCCGACATTCCGTGGAACGGCCCCATCGGCGGCGTGTTCATGGGTCTGGTGAACGGCGAGATCGTGGTCAACCCCACCGAGGCTCAGCGCAAGGTGAGCGATCTGGAGCTGACCGTGGCCGCTTCCATGGAGAAGGTGGTCATGATCGAGGCCGGTGCTAAGGAAGTGGACGATGACACCATGTTCGAGGCTATCATGAAGGCTCACGCCGAGATCAAGGAGCTCCTGGGCTTCATCAACACCATCATCGCCGACATCGGCAAGCCCAAGTTCGAGTACCCCTCCGGCGATCTGGATCACGATATGTTCGACAAGGTCTTCGCCTTCTGCGAGGCTGACGTTATGGCCGCGCTGGACACCGACGACAAGAATGTCCGCGATGCCCGCATGGTTCCCGTTAAGGACGCCATCATCGCTCAGTTCGAGGAAGAGTACCCCGAGATCGGCTCCATCATGGACGAGCTGGTCTACAAGATCCAGAAGAAGATCGTCCGCCGCTGGCTGTTGGTGGACAAGAAGCGCGTGGACGGCCGCGATATGAACACCATCCGTCCCCTGGGCGCCGAGGTCGGTATCCTGCCCCGCACCCACGGCTCGGGTCTCTTCACCCGCGGTCAGACCCAGGTTCTGACTGTGGCTACCCTGGGCACTCTGGCCGAGTCCCAGATGCTGGACGGCATCGACAACGAGACCGAGAAGCGCTATATGCACCACTACAACATGCCCGGCTTCTCCACCGGTGAGGCTAAGTCCACCCGTTCTCCCGGCCGCCGCGAGATCGGTCACGGCGCGCTGGCCGAGCGTTCGCTGATTCCCGTTCTTCCCTCCCCCGAGGAGTTCCCCTACGCCATCCGCCTGGTCTCTGACGTGGTTTCCTCCAACGGCTCCACCTCTCAGGGCTCTGTCTGCGGCTCTACCCTGGCTCTCATGGACGCCGGTGTGCCGATCTCTGCTCCCGTTGCCGGTATCTCCTGCGGTCTGATCACCGCCGAGGACGGCTCTTGGGACACCATGATCGACATCCAGGGTCTTGAGGACTTCTACGGCGACATGGACTTCAAGGTAGCCGGTACCCACAAGGGTATCACCTCCATCCAGATGGACCTGAAGATCGACGGTCTGACCCCCGAGATCATCAAGCAGGCTCTGGAGCAGACCCACGCAGGCCGTGACTACATCATTGATGAAGTCATCCTGAAGGCTATTCCCCAGCCCCGCGAGACTGTTTCCAAGTACGCCCCCAAGATGACCACCATGAAGATCGACCCCGACAAGATCCGCGAGGTCATCGGTAAGGGTGGCTCCGTGATCCAGAAGATCCAGGCCGAGTCGGGTGCCAAGGTGGACATCGACGACGACGGCACCATCCGCATCGCCGCTGTCAACGCCGCCCAGGCCGAGGCTTGCCACGCCGCCATCGCCGCCATCGTCTTCGAGCCCGAGGTCGGTGAGGTCTACACCGGTAAGGTGACCGGCATCAAGGAGTTTGGCTGCTTCGTGGAGTACGCCCCCGGTAAGGAAGGCATGGTCCACATCTCCAAGATCGCCAACCGCCGCCTGGAGCGCGTCGAGGACGCAGGCATCGAGGTCGGCACCGTGGTCAAGGTCAAGTACCTGGGTCTGGACAAGAAGGGCCGCATGGACTTCTCCATCAAGGACGCTGACTGATTCCCATAATCCAATCACCGTACCCGCCGTCATCGGCGGGTACATCAAAATACAGGAGGTATGACTATGGCAAACCCCAACGACCGCGGCTTCAACACCATCCAAAACAGCAAGATCACCCAACGCCGGAAGACGGATGCCCTGCAGAAGTATACGCTCCTCGGCGTCATCGCCCTCGCCGCACTGACCGTGTTCATGCTGGTGATCATGGCCGTAGGCGGCATCGTCCAAAGCATTGGCGATAGCAGCAGTAACAACGGCCCCGATAACGAAAAAGTGGATTGGGGCACCTTCACCGTCACCACCACCGATACCCTACAGGGTGTCCTGCTCCTGGTGAACAACGACCACGCCTATACCTTCCCTGCCACCGAGGATCATCTGGAGAACATCTATTCGGTCTGGGCGGCTCACGCCTCCCCCCGTCCCTACGTGCTCTCGGGTCTGTCCGCTTCCATGGACAGAACCGCACTGAACGCCATGGATAAAATGCTTACGGATTTCTCCACCGCCACAGGCAAGTCCGACGTGCAGATCCGTTACGCCTACCGCACCTTCGACGAGCAGAGTGGTATGGAGATCCAACCTGGTCACTCGGATCACCACACAGGTCTTGGCTGTGAACTGAAGTACATTATCCAGAACGGTGGCAATCCCGTTGCCTACGATCTGTCCCTGGAGCCTGTTTACAACTGGATCTTTGAGAACTGCCACAAGTACGGCTTCGTCATCCGTTATCCCGCCGACAAGGCGGAGATCACGGGGGTGGATGACTACACATGCTACTACCGCTACGTGGGCGTGGCTCACGCCACCTACATGTACGAGAATAACCTCTGCATGGAGGAGTACGTAGAAAAGCTCAAGGACTACGACGAGAAGAAGCCCCTGGGCATCAACGCCGCCGACGGCAAGTATTACGAGGTCTACTACATCGACGTGGACGGCTCTGCCACGGTCAAGCATCCCACCAACTACGCCTACACCGTCTCGGGTACCAACGAGGGCGGTGTGGTAGTCACGGTGGATCGCTCCCGTGCTCTGACCCCCGAGGCGGATACAACGGCTGACACCACCGCCGACACAGCTGCAAATTGATCCAATCATCCTGCTATATGGCCGCATCTCCGCTCAAAAACCCCTCACGGGGGGCGGGATGCGGCTTTTTTCAGCCCAAAATCAAATAAATTAATGAAAAAGTGGCGGGATATTCACACCTAATACATATATTTCAAGTAAACTGTTTGTGCAAAATGGAATTTTCCAGTAACCCTTTGCACCATATGCAGCGGATCCTCTCCGTAGCCGCGTATATTTCCACCCAAAAGAAAGGAAGCTTCCCTATGAAAAAACTGATCCTTACCCTTCTGGCACTCGCTCTGGCCGTCTCCATGGTCGCCTGCACCCAGCCCGGCGGTCCCACCGCAGGCACAAGCGGAACCCCTGAGACCAACGCAAACGGCCAGCCCGTAGACACCCAGCCCGGCGGTCTGACCAATAACCCCTCCAACCCCGGCAACACTCCCTCCAATCCCACCTCCATCGTGCTCACCTTCAACGGCAACAAGCTGGAGACCTCTGTGCAGGATACCGGCATTACGGTCGAGGGCGGCGCCTTCGTCATCACCCGCGGCGGCTCCTACGAGCTGAGAGGTGACCTGAGCAACGGCCAGATCAAGGTGGCCGTGGGCAAGGAAGCCGACGTGGAGCTGATCTTCAACAACTTCACCGCCTCCTGCAACACCTCCGCGCCCCTGTACATTGAGAGCGCCAACAAGGCCACCATTTTCCTGGCCGCCGGCTCGGTCAACACCCTGACCGACGCTACCATGTATCAGTACGCCAACCCCGCCGACGATAAGCCCAACGCCTGCCTCTACTCCTCGGATGACATGACCATCAAGGGCACCGGTACTCTGAACGTCAACGGTAACTACAACAACGGCATCGGTTGCAAGAACGACCTCCGTATCAAGGATTGCACCCTGAACGTCACCGCCGTCAACAACATTCTCAAGGGTAACGACAGCGTGGAGATTGAGAACGCCAACGTCAAGCTGTCGGGCGGTGAGGACGCCATCAAGTCCGATACCACCGACCGCACTGATAAGGGTTACATCCTCATCACCGCCGGCTCCAAAGTGGACATCAACTGCATCGACGACGCTATCCAGGCCACCATGTCCATCACCGTGGATGCAAGCGCGACCGTCACCGGTACCTGCGGCGGCGATACCCTCAACTGTCCCGGCACCATCAATGCCAACGAGGCCGCCATGCAGATCACATCCTCTGCTCAGCCCGCAGCGTAAGTCCATATAGAACAAGGGAGAAACTTCACGGTTTCTCCCTTGTTCTGTGGTGGTCGATCAACTCTAAATTTGAAAACATTTCCGTGTCCGTTTACCGTATAACCGGTTATGATACGGCACAGAATACTCCCGAAAACACCATTTCCGGGGGTATTCTTATGGATTACGAGAATCAGAAAACCAATACGAACCCAAACGACGCGACGGTCGAGCCGGATCCCGCAACAGACGGCAACCAACAGTCCTTCGCTTCTGACCAATCCTTCGATCAGCTCATGGCACAGTCGCCCACCCTTTCTCCCTTTTGCGGATGGCTCAAGTGCATACGAAAGCCGGCTCTATCCATGCAGTATTCCATCCAGAAGCGCCACGTCCCCGACCTGGACGCCGAAGTCTGCTGTCAGGGCAAGTCGGGAAACGCTCAGAACGGCACAAACGCACAGAACAAGCCAAGCGGCCAAGGTTCCCCGTCTGCGCACAAGGGACAAAACTCCGACACCATGGGTCTGACGGGCGGATTCACCATCCGCTACTTCGACCTTGCCCTGGGGGCTTTGGGATTGATGGTGCTGGGGTGTGTCATGAAGGGCTGCTGTTGCCTGAAGAAAAGGATGTTTTGAGCCGCATTCGATAGCGTGAATTCCATCGGGCGGGAGCTTGCTCCTGCTTTTGAGAATGTTTCCGGCGGCTTGCACGCAAGTCTCGACCGCCACGCAGAGCAAAACAGCCATAGGGCGATGCCCTATGGCTGTTTTGCTCGCAATAAGTCAACTCCAGTTGAACGGCTACGGTCAACCTCAAAACAAAGCCAAAGGTTATGGCGGGGAAATGGTGTTTTCCTTGCTTTACAAAGGTTTTTCATTCTCATATCAGCGGACATGGTCTTGGCTTTTTCCAATACTGTATAACACATTTTTCAAAATGCGAAATTTTCTCGGTGAAAAGCAAAAGCAGAGGAAACGGCCATGAAAAGAGGACTGGTCCACACAGCACAGCTACGCAGACCAGCCCTGTTTCAGGCGCAACGCGCTCTTACTGCAACGCGAAATTGACGCCCACGATCATATTGGTATCAAAGCTTCGGGTACGGAAAAAGATATTGCAGGATTCGGAAACGAGGATGTATCGGAAATCGCTGCCCGCCTCAAAGTAGTCCACGATGCACTCACAGGTGTCGGTCAGGAACAGTCCCTCGTAGGTGGAGACGATCTCCTCCGAGGCGAAGACCATACTGCCGTAGTCAACGGTTCCGTACCGCGCTACCAACTCCTTGGGGTTGGTATCCGACAGGCAGTAGTTGCCCCAGAAGATCCTGTCATCCACGTGGAAAATCTCGCGGGTGTGGTTCATGATGCCGTAGTCGTTCTTCTCGAACATGCCCAGAAGAGCCATGGTCTTGGCGTCGTAATAGTACAGGGCGCTGCCCGTGGATTTGGATTCACCGATATACAGGATGCCGTCCTCGCGGTTGAGGTACAGCTTGGGGAAATAGTAGGTCTTGTAGTTGCCGTCCGGCCATCTCGTCACCTCGCCTGTGGTGAGATCCTTCTTGAACACGCCGCAATGCTGGTCATGCTCCGAGTAGTAGATCACGTTGCCGTCCAGACAGAAGGAGGAGACCTCGTGGTCAAAGAAGAGGGAGGACTGCTTTTCGCCGTCTGCCTTGGAAAAGACATCGATGCGGCACAGATCCGGGAAGGAGATATAGATCTCCTCGCCGATGATGCTCATCTCGGCAGGCAAGGCAGGGAGGGGAGTATTGTAGACGGGGGTCATGGTAGCGGAATCAATCATGACCAGGCGGTTGTTCCCTGCTGTGATGACGTAGATGAGGTCGTTCTCCGTGGCCCAGTTCACCACGTCACCGTCCAAGCGGTACAGCACCACAGTAGCCGTCACATCCTTGGCCTTGTTTTTCTCGGTCGCTTCTCCCGACTGCAAAAGCTTCATATTCTCGGGAAGCTTCATGGTATCGCGGTAAGCATCCGCCAGAACGCCGTTATCGATGGAATCGGGCGGGGAGGTGACCTCTTCGGTATCCGCCTCGGGGGTAGTTTCGTCGATGCCCATTTTCTCGCTGTCGGAGGGCTCGGGATACACAGCCGTTTCGGTTGTTGTATCGGGCGCGGCGGGCTCTTCTCCTGTGTTGGCAGACTCCTGGGCATTGGACATCGCCTCGTTCACCAGATCGCCGAGGGAGTCGAGAACCGACGCCACGTCGCACGAGGTAAGGGCGAGAGCCAGAAGCAGGCTGAACAGAATGCAGGTCAGCTTTTTCATGAAGATTCCTCCTTACGGATAATAATACTCTTCATAATTATACCACAGCAGGGGAGATTTGTCAACACCGCAAACTGCTTTTCAATTTGGATTACTTCTTGTTTTTATAAAAAACATGGCACATGGATAAAGAAAAACCTTACTAATCCGTTCACAATTCGTTTGGAATTTCGAACGTTCGAATTAGTAAGGTTTGGTCGCCCACATGCAACTTTATCCGAACACGGAATGTCCGTAAAGAGCACGGTTTTTGAGCCGTAGCCGAAGTTTAATGTAAGTAAAAATCGGTCATTGTATAGGAAAACTGTATTGACGAAAACATCGATAAGCTGTCTGCGTTCTTCAAGGCGATTGAGGTCAAAGTTTCGCATATAGCGGAACCAAGCCCAAAGCTCGTCCTCGGTTCGCAGAGGCCGCTTCATATTTTCGATCAGTATCTTGTCCTCCAACTCTCGCTTGGTAACCTCCAACGTCTCAAGCCGTTGCTTGGTGGACGGTGTGATGATACCTTGCTCGATAGCCGCTATCAGATTGTCAATAGAGCGTTGCGTATCAGAAAGGTTCTTTTCAAGATATGGAATTACCATGTTTTCTTGCTGCTGATACTCCAAATATTTGTGTACTACATCTCCAATGAAAACGTCATAATGTAGAACCGTCTTGACTTGGTCAAGTACTGCGTCCTCGATCCACTTTTTCTTAACGGGCTTGCGATTGCATCCCGTTTTCTTTTTTGCACTGGAGCATTTGTAGTAATGATACGTTGCTCCACTTTGGCTTGTCCCGCTTTCA
>JAZSBH010000074.1:0-6716 GCA_045602325.1 Eubacteriales bacterium
ATAAAACACTTGCCTTCCCCGCGGGGGAAGGTGTCGCCAGCTCCTGCGGCGGCGACGGATGAGGGTGGATCGTGTCACCGCTTCTTCCGTCAGACAACAGACCTATAAACTGCAATTTATCTTCTTCTCAGCATCTTCTTCGCATCCCGCAAAAGCTCCAGAACAGGCCGTACGTTGAATCCCAGCATGAGAACAAACAGGACGGCAGCAATGCCCCAGGTCAAAAAGGGGGAATAGGATCCCGTCAGGGTCACGGCCATGGCCAGTGCTCCCATCAGCAGGGTATTGACTGCTCCCCGTCCCCATTCCTGCTTGAAGGGAATGAGCTTACGGGCTGTAATCAGCCGCAGGACACAGACGGAGAAGTAGCTGACAAAGGTCGCCACCGACGCACCCATGGCGTCGAATCGGGGGATGAGGAGCAGATTCAAGATCACGTTGAGCCCCGCGCCCGCAAAAGCGGTGAGCATGGATCCCACGGTCTTCTTGCTGGTGAAATACACCGAGCCCAGGAAGGTACAGAGGGCGGTGAACACCGTGGCATAGGTCAGAATGGGAATGTAGATCCAGGCAGATTCAAAGTTCTCGGCGAACAGAATGCGCGCCAAAAGCGGCGAACACAGAATCAGCGCACCTCCGCCCAGAAAGGCCAGGGTGGTGTACACACGCCATACGCGGGAGTAAAAGGCAGCGCAAGCCTCGGGGTCTTCCTCCGCCGAAACAGAGAGCTTCCAGGCGCTGTCGAAGATGCTGATGGCGTAGATCAAAAGATTGGGGATCTTATAGGCGACGGTGTAAAGACCGTTCAGCTCCTCGGAGCACATCCATGCCACCATGTAGCGATCCGAGACCCCCGTGATCCACCAGAACAGAGTGGTGGGCACCAGGGGGAGGCAGAATTTCAGCATGGCACCAACGGTTTTCCGGGAAATGCTGTGGGGCTTGACGGCGCGCCAGAGGCGAGTCACCACCACCAAAAACACCGTAGTCAGAAGATCGGCCAATACCGTGGACAAAACGTAGCCCGTCACACCGAAATCCAGAATGGGCAAAAACAGGATGTTCAGACCCACCACCAATGCGGTGTTGAGAATGCCCTGTCCCGCAAAAAGCTTGGTGCGGCCAATGGCGCAGAGGTACTGGGACACCACCGAATGAAGGTTGGCCACCACCACGTAAGCGGCGATGAGCCATACGCTGCCGTCGAAGAAGGAGATGAATCCCAGAAGCGGCGAGAGCAGAAGGAAGATCACCGAGCCCACGCCGTAGACCGCGAGTCCGTTGGTAAAGAACCCCTCCTTGTCCCCGGTTTTGGCGGCGGCGGAGCGGAAGATGCCCTCGCTGATGCCCGCGCAGGCCAAGGGAATGAGGAGATTGGCCATGTTGACGATGAGGTCGGCGGTGCTGTATTCCTCGCGGGTCAGACAGGCGGTGTACAGGCCGATCATGAAGAACACAAGAAGCTTGGACAGAAGCTTGCCCACGGTAAACACCGCGGTGTTGGTCAGCAGTCGGGTATATTTGTTGGGGGTCTTGGTGGGTGTCTCGGGCATACGCTTCCCTGCCTTTCTCGTGTGGTTCTTTATCTATTTATTGTACCAAAAGATACGGATATAGTCAAGGGGGTAGACGTAAATTTTCGGAAACCGTTGGTTGTATAAAAAACCGAAGGCCACACAAAAGTATCGCCTTCGGCTATTTTCATTATGCAGGGACGGGAGGATCGTTTAGCGATCGCAGTTCTCCCAGTTGTGGTAGACATCCAGCACGTCGTCGTCCTCCTCCAGCATATCCAGCAAGAGACCCATGAACTTGATGTCGTCCTCGCTTGTCAGCTCGGTGTAGGTGGAGGGGATCTTGGTGACCTCGGCGGAGTTGAGGTTGTAGCCCAACCCCTTCAGAGTGTCGGCAATGGCGTAGACGTCGTCGGGCTCGGTGGTGATCTCGTAGATACCCTCGGTGGCGGCGAAGTCCTCGGCACCGGCCTCCAGAGCCTGCTCCATGATGGTGTCCTCGTCGTAGTCGCCGTCCTCGTCATTGATGACGATCATACCCTTATCCTCGAACATAAAGCTTACGCAGCCCGAAGTGCCCATGTTGCCGTGGTACTTGGAGAAGTAGGAGCGGACGTTACCCGCGGTACGGTTTCTGTTATCGGTGGAGGTAACCACGATAACCGCCACGCCTGCGGGACCGTAGCCCTCGTAGGTGATCTCCTCAAAGCTCTCGCCCTTGGAGCCCTCGGCCTTTTTGATGGTGCGCTCGATGTTCTCGTTGGGAACGTTGTTGGCCTTTGCCTTCTGGATGAGATCGCGGAGCTTGGAGTTGGAGGCGGGATCGGGGCCGCCCTCCTTCACCGCAATGGTCAGCTCCTTACCGATCTTGGTAAAGATCTTGGCCTTGGCCTTGTCGGTCTTTTCTTTCTTGTGCTTGATGTTTGCCCATTTGCTGTGTCCGGACATGTTATATACCTCTCAAATTAATTATTTTCAATGGTTACGGGCGAACGGCGTTCGCCCGTTAAAATCAAATCTTCTCTGTCTTCCGCAGACAGATCAACCCAAACGCACTACCCAGCACGTGCTTGGTGGCGGCGGTCAACGCCAGTCTGGTAGCCTTCACGCCTTCATCCTCGGCGCCAAAGATGGAGCACTCGTGGTAGAAGCGGTTGAACGCCGTGGCCACGTCGAGAATGTAACGGGTGATGACCGAGGGCTCGTAGTCACGGAGAGCCATGCGGACACGCTCCTCGTACTGAGACAGAGCCACACACAGAGCCTTCTCCACAGGATCGGTCAGAGTAATGTTCTCAATGGAGGCAGGGGTACCTCCGGCCTTCTCCAGAATGGAGCAAGCGCGGGCGTAGGTGTACTGAACGTAGGGACCCGTGTTGCCGTCGAAGGACAAGGCGTCCTCCATGTTGAAGTTGATATCCTTGATGCGGTTATTGGAGAGATAGTAGAACACGATGGCGCCCACGCCCACCGCCTCGGCGATGTCGTCTCTGCCCTTGAGATCGGGGTTCTTCTCCTCCATGATCTCGGTGACCTTCTCAATAGCGGCGGCGAAAAGATCCTTCAAAAGCACCACATTACCGGTTCTGGTTGCCAGCTTGGCACCGTTGACCGACACCGTACCGTAGGGAATGTGCACCAGACCCTTGTGCCAGTCGTAGCCCATCAGCTCCACCACCTTGAACCACTGCTGGAAGTGGAGGATCTGCTGGTTAGAGGTAACGTAGATGCACTTGTCGAAATCGTACATCTCCTTACGATCCACCGCGGCGGCAATGTCACGGGTGGGATACAGGGAGGAACCGTCCCTCTTCAGAATGAGGCAGGGGGGCATACCGTACGCCTCAAGATCCACGATGGACGCGCCATCATCCAGTTTTAGCAAACCGCAGTCGCGAAGCCTCTGCACCTGGGCAGGCATAAGATCGGTATAGGCAGACTCACCCTTATAGCTGTCAAAGGAAATCCCCAGTTGATTCAGGGTCAAATCATTGGCTTTCACGGACTTTTCCACAAGCCAACGCCACAGAGCCAGATTTTCTTCGTCTCCCTGCTCCATCTTGCAGAATTCAGCTCTGGCCTCATCCGCGAGGGAGGGATCATCAGCGATAGCGTTATTGATGCGGACGTAGAGATCCACCAGCGCGTCCACGCCGCCCTCTTCTACCGTCTTGCGGTCGCCCCACTTCTTGTAGGCCACCATCATCTTGCCGAACTGGGTTCCCCAGTCGCCCAGGTAGTTGATACCGACACATTTGTAGCCTACGAACTCGTGGAGCATCTTCAGGGAGTGACCGATCACGGTCGTACCCAGATGACCGATGTGGAAGGGCTTGGCCAGGTTGGGGGAGCAGTAGTCCAGCACCACAGTCTTTCCCTTGCCGATATCCGGCGCACCGTAACGCTCCTTCTTGTCGAGGATCTCGGGGATGACCTTCCCTGCCAGGTACTCACCCGACAGGTAAATATTCAAGTAGCCGTTGACCGCCTCGGCCTTTTCAATGGCCTCCCCGCTCACCAGAGGAGCAAGAGTCGCGGCGATCTGCACGGGAGAGCGGCGCAGGGTCTTGGCCAGCTTGAAGCAGGGGAGCGCGATGTCGCCCATGGCGGGATCGGGGGGATATTCCAGAAGCCCCAGGACGTCGTCCGCGGTCATGTCGCTCTGGGGAGCGATGGACTTGACGCCTTCCAGAATGCCATCGGCGATCAGGGCCTTGATTTGAAGCATCATGATTCAAAAAATTCCTTCCTTTGGATTCTTGATACCCGAAAATAAGCGCAACAAAAGAATACGGGCACCGTAACTGATATATTATAGCACATTTCTCCTTTAATTGCAATATGTTTTTCAAAAAAACATCCCCCGCGGAGAAAATTTCCGCGAGGGATGGGATTCAGTTTTCGCCGTAGACCACGTCCACCCACTCAACGTAGGCGTTATCGGTGCTGTTCACCTCCACGGCGTTCCATTCGGCGCGACTCCCGCCATAGCAGACCGTCTGCAGGCCACAGCAGTTCTTAAATGCCGCTGAGCCGATGGCCGTGAGCCCTGCCGGGAGGGTCAGGGTGGCAAGAGAACGACAACCGTTGAAGGCGTTGGCACCGATGGAGGTAACCCCTTCCTGTACCACCACATTTTGGAGATTCACGCAGGTCTGAAAGGTCATGGCGGGAATCTCTGCCAGTCCCTTTGGGAGCACCACGCTCTGCAACTCCCCGCAACCGTCAAACATGGCATTGCCAAATTCTGTGACCTCCCTCGGGAGGTTGATGCTTTTGAGCGCTACACACCCCTGAAAAGCACTACTCTTGATGGCCGTCACGGTGTCGGGGAGGGTCACCGAGGTGATACTGCGAAACCCCTTGAATGCACCGGCGGCTACGGTGGTCACCGTGTCTCCGTAGGGGGACTTCTCAGGGATGGTGATGATTCCCTCACGGGTCTTGTCCGCTCCCTTGACCTTGCAGGTGCCGTCGCCGTTGGAAATGAAACACACGCCACCCTCGGTCACATCGGGATAAAGACCGTTCTGTCCCTCTCCGAAGGAATTCTCGTACAGAATCGCGTGGGTCAGCGCCTCGTTGCCCTCACTGTGGACGTCGACCCGTTGCCATTGAATCCGACTGCCCGCGTAGTGCAAACGCTTCAGTGCCCGACACCCGTAAAAGGCGCGGCTTTCCACACGGTTAAGCCCCAAGGGGATCACCAGGCTCTCCAAGGACGTGCACCCCTCAAAGGCCATTCCACGAATGGTTGTCACATCCTCCGACAGCGTCACGTGGGCCAGAGACGAAGCATTCCAGAATGCCCACAAAGACACCTCCTCCACACCTCGCGGCCAGGTGATCTCGGCCAGGGCACTACAATCCTGGAATACCCCCTCGCCGACAAACTCCATCCGATCGGGGAGCTCGATGGAGGTTAGCCCCGAACAGCCCCAAAACGCATACGCCCCCATACGGGTCACCGTCTGCGGGAGGGTGATGTGCTTCAGCTCTATACATTTTTCAAAGGCTTTGGGGCCAATTTCGGTCAAGCCCTCGGGCAGGATGACCTCGGACAGCGAGCCACAGTCTTCAAACGCAGATTCTCCAATGCTAAGAACGGTATCCGGTATACGCACGCTGACCAGAGAGGTGCATTCCTCAAAAGCCCTCTTGATGATGTAGGTCACCCTGTCGCCCTCCGGCGAGTAAGCAGGAATGATCACGTGTTGGTCGCGGCACGTGCCAATCCCCATCACCGTACAGGTTCCATCCCCATTGGAGCGAAATTCCAACCCCTCGGAAGCGATGGGAGCCTGGGTTTCGGGCTGGGTTTCAGAGGTGACCTCTGTGGCATCGCTATCCACCGTCCCCGGCGTAGGCGGTGGCACGGCGGGCTGCTGTCCCGCCCAAATAATGGCCATCAGAACCGTCACACTCACGATCGCGCAGATCATGGCCACCCCCCAGCCGCTGTTCAGAAAGCGGGACAAGACAGAGGATGCTCTTCCTTTCGCCCCCACCATAGCCTTCGGGGCGGCGAACAAAGCCATGGATTCCTCAATGAGCTCCGGGTCAATATCGCTGATGCAAGCAAAAGCCGTCATTCCCTTCATACAGAATACCCCCTTTCATTCAAATACGCCCGCAGAGCTTCGCGGGTGCGGTACAGGTGCACCGACACGGTGTTGGGCTTCATATGGCACCGCTTGGCCAATTCCTCCACGGGGAGAGCGTGGAAGTAGCGTCCCATAAAGATCAGACGGTCACGCTGGGGGATAGAGCGGAGAAACTCCGACAGCATCTCAGCCAGTTCAAGAGTATGCTCTTCGGGAACAGGAAAACAGGCCTCCAATTCATCCAACGCCACCGTGAGATTTTGGTCGCGGCACTCGCCGTGAAGGTAGCGCAGTCGGTTAATGGAAAGGTTACGGGTAATGCGGAGCAGGAAGGCGCGGAGGGGACTGGGACGCTTGGGAGGAATGGCGTTCCAGGCCTTCAGCCAAGTGTCGTTGACACACTCCTCTGCATCGGGACGGCTGTGCAAAATGCTCATGGACAGACGCATACAGTCCGCCCCATACTGCCTCTCACAAATCGCAATCGCCTGCTCGTCGCGAGCAAAGTAAAGGTCTAAAATCTGATTCTCTTGCATGGTCGAGTTCCTTTCATGGTTCTTCAAATTTGGGTTTATCGGGGAGATGCCTGACGGCGAAT
>JAZSBH010000075.1:0-6269 GCA_045602325.1 Eubacteriales bacterium
TATAGATATCAATATGTTTTTGGTTAGCAAAGAGAGCGAAAACATATATCGTTCTTGCCTTCCCCGCGGGGGAAGGTGTCGCCAGCTCCTGCGGCGGCGACGGATGAGGGTTCGGGTTACACCGCTTCCTCTGTCAAAAAAACCACCGCTAAACTGAAATTTGAATTCGTTTGAACCGATAAGAAAGGATCTGTTATGAGCACGCTGAAAATCAACGAAAACATCGCCCGGCTCCGCAGGGAAAAAGGAGTCACGCAGGAAGAACTGGCCGTCGCGCTCGGGGTGAGCAACCAGGCTGTATCCAAATGGGAGGCGGGAAAATGCTGTCCCGATATCGAGATGCTCCCGGAGCTGGCGAGGTACTTCCGGGTTTCCATTGACGAATTGATGGGGTATAAGCCTTCCGCCACTCCGGCCTCACACAACCCCGATGACGACTTGCTTCTACAGGCCATTGAGATCGCGAAAGAGATGCAGAGGATCAGTACCTCGATACTCCAGAAAAAGCTGTGTATCGGGTATGCAAGGGCTGAATCCTTGCTCCGTGCCATGGCAGACGGCGGGTACATCGTCCGAGACGAAACAAAGCGGTATAACGCCTACTTGTATGTTCATACGCAGGAATAAACTACTTTTCTCTTGGCATAGATTATTGTTCTTTTTTGAAATGATAAACCGATATCGGTAGGGGCGCACCTGTGTGTACGCCCGTTAAACCGAAAAAAGACGGGCGCACACGTAGGTGCGCCCCTACCGAGGTTTTAGATTCCCTTATGAGAATAAATAATAAAATTGAAAGCCCCCATATAGAATTACCCCCGCCTTGCGGCGGGGGCATATGAGCGATTAGTTAAAGATATTCCAGAGCCTTTCAAAGTCGGGAAGATCCTGGCCGCATTGGGTGGCATCGATACAATCGCGTACCCAGTTCATAAACTCTCTGCGTTCAGCGTATCTCGCCTCCTTGGGAGAGGTCAGATCGTGGTACATCTGCTGATATACTGCCAGCATTTGCTGATAAGTCTCCTCACGAAGGCGGTAGGGGGTGGCAGCGGCGTTAACCGCTCCGCATCTGAGCTGATCCGACTCCCATGAGGCTTCGCAAATAGAGTTAACGGTGCCGGAGAGGAAATGCAGGGGATTGGTGTAATCACCCGAGATCAGATTCTGCAAAGCCACGATCTGATCGAAGACTTCCTTGGCAGTCAATGCCGGAACTGTCGGGTTGACAACGGTTTCGTCTACTGTGCTCTCGTTTTCGGTCACTTCGGTATTCTTGATCTGTTCGTTCATTTGTATATCCTCCAAAATCATATCTTGATTCGGTGGACACGTCAGTATGATGGCGGTTTGGCTCTCGTCTGTGAAGCGTGCCCTGCCGTGTTTGACGAGTCCTCGGGCTCTCTTTGGATAGGTCGCTTCATACCGATTGTCGGCTTCATCCGTCACCTGCACACATCTCTGCGGTGCGGATACCTCGACTTGCGGTTTTCCGTTTTTTTGCAATGGGTGTCTCCCCCTATTCAGTTGGTTTTGATGCCGGCGCGGTATGCCGTAACCTGTTTTACCGTTTTGCCGTTTTTTGTGATGGGTGCCGTCCCCGGGGATGGTAATTCCCGTAAGCAGATTATAGCATATACCCTACTTTTTGTCAAGGGAATTTCCCCCAAAAACCTTGATTTCCCGTGCAAACCTGCCCCATTTAGGAAGAAATTCCATATTTTTTGTGAAAAACAGCGAAATCCCCCCGAAAAATTGGATTGAATGACGAATTTTCAAAAAAACTACAGAAATCACGCAAAATATATTGCAATTTTGGCGGTTTTCTGCTACAATAATACTGAATTTGCGGACAGTATGCACGCGAGAAAGGATAGGCGCTTACCCACACCCGTTTGGGTGCCTGCAGAAACGCTGACCGGCCTTCCGCGTGACGGGAAACGCGCAAGTACTACGTACCCTCCAAAGGAGATTTTATGCGACATGGAAAAAGATATCCTCATTTCACTGCATGGGGTATCCAAGGCATTTGACGGCGAGACCATTCTCGATAATATCAGCCTGGATATCCACGATAAAGAATTCGTCACTTTGCTTGGACCGTCCGGGTGTGGTAAAACGACCACCCTCCGTATCATCGGCGGCTTTGAAACAGCCGATAGCGGGGAGGTTTTTTTCGATGGCAAGGAGATCAGTCAGGTTCCTCCCCATCGCCGTCTTGTCAACACGGTTTTTCAGAAGTATGCGCTGTTTCCCCATCTCAATGTATATGAAAACGTGGCCTTCGGTCTGCGTCTGAAAAAGACACCCGAGGCCGAGATCAAGACCAAGGTACAGGAAATGCTGGCTCTGGTCAACCTCAAGGGCTTTGAGCGCCGCCACGTCACCACCCTATCGGGCGGTCAACAGCAACGTGTGGCCATCGCCCGCGCCCTCGTCAACCATCCCCGTGTCCTGCTTCTGGACGAGCCTCTGGGTGCTCTTGACCTCAAGCTCCGCAAGGATATGCAGACTGAGCTCAAGAAGATCCAGCGCCAGACGGGCATCACCTTCATCTACGTCACCCACGATCAGGAGGAGGCTCTCTCCATGTCCGACGTCGTGGTAGTCATGTCGGGCGGTCACATTCAGCAGATCGGCTCCCCCGTGGATATTTACAACGAGCCCGTCAACGCCTTCGTGGCTGACTTTATTGGCGAATCCAATATTGTGGACGGCTTCATGCTGGCCGACAAAAAAGTTCGCTTCTCGGGGCACACCTTTGAGTGCCTGGACGGAGGCTTTGATAAGAACGAGCCTGTGGACGTGGTTATCCGTCCCGAGGACGTGGACGTGGTTCCCGCCGACAAGGGTATGCTCACG
The DNA here is from genome assembly GCA_045602325.1 of Eubacteriales bacterium. Classification (GTDB taxonomy): domain Bacteria; phylum Bacillota; class Clostridia; order Oscillospirales; family CAG-272; genus CAMEON01. Next base: position 2,863 of record JAZSBH010000075.1, read on the forward strand.
GGTGTCGTCTCCTCGGTCACCTTCAAGGGCGACTACTACGAGATCATCGTAGACGTGGGCGGCTTCAAGTGGATGCTGGAGACCTCCGACTACGCGGCCCCCGACACCACCATCGGCCTCTACATTGAGCCCGAGGCCATTCACGTTATGAAGAAGTCCGAATTCTCGGGTCAGTTTGGCGACTATTCCTCCTTCAGCGACGAGCTGGAGCACCTGTCGGATATCACCGAGGAGGACGAGGAATGAAACAAAAGAACGCTACTCACCCCGAGCCCCCTCCCGGGGCTTCCCCTAAGCCCGTGGCTTCTCATAAGCCCGTGGCTTCCCACAAGACAAAGAAAGCGCAGAGCAATGTTTTCCAGAAGATCGCGGCGGTGCCTCACTCCGTCTGGACAGTCATGTTCATCGTGGCTCCCATGCTCTTTGTTCTCTACTTCGCTTTTACCGATGCGGAGGGACATTTCTCCTTCTCCAACATCGGCGATCTGGGACAATACACCAATGTATTCATCCTCTCCATCGCCTTTGCGCTGATCGCCACCGTGGTGTGTCTGCTCATTGGCTATCCCTTGGCCTACTTCATGTCCCGCCAATCCCCTCGGGCGCAGAAGATCCTCATGGTGCTCATCATGCTCCCCATGTGGTGCAATCTGCTCATCCGCACCTATGCGCTGATGGCACTTTTGGACAACGGCGGTCTGCTCAATTCCCTGCTGAAAAGCTGTGGGCTGGAGTCCCTGCCCATCGTGGGCTCCTACTTCGGCGTCATTCTGGGTATGGTCTACGACTTTTTGCCCTACATGGTGCTCCCCATCTTCACGGCTATGACCAAGTTGGACAAGCGCTACATCGAGGCCTCCCACGATCTGGGCTGTAATTCCTGGCAGACTATGACCAAGGTCATCATGCCCCTGACCCTGTCCGGCGTGGTGTCAGGTGTGACTATGGTGTTCGTGCCCTCCATCAGCACCTTCTACATCTCTCAGAAGCTGGGTGCTGGCAAGATCGACCTGGTGGGTGACACCATTGAGCGTCTGTTCCAAAACGCTTCCACCTACAACGTAGGTGCCGCGATGTCCCTCGTCATGATGATCCTCATCATCCTCTCTGTTGCCATTATGAATAAGTTTTCCGACGAGGAAGGGGGTATGGTTCCGTGAAATTCCTTTCCAAGTGCTATATCGGCCTCATCTTCTTCCTGCTCTACATCCCCATCGTGGTGCTCATCATCTTCTCCTTCAACGAATCGGGCAGCCTGGCTGAATTTTCGGGCTTCTCCTTCATGTGGTACGAGGAGCTGCTCCACGACGAGGAAGCCTTCTCGGCCCTCCGCAACTCCCTGGTACTGGCCATCAGTTCTTCCCTCATCGCCACGGTGCTGGGTACTTTCGGCGCTCTCGGACTGCACCGCATGAAGAACCGCTATATCAAAAAGCCCATCATGACGGTGACCAACATTCCCATGATGAACCCCGATATCGTGACGGGCGTGTCCATGATGCTACTCTTTGTGGCGGTGGCCACCTTCCTGGGCACCCGCGAACTCTTTGGCTTCGGTACCCTACTCATCGCCCACGTGACCTTCAACCTCCCCTACGTCATTCTGTCGGTCATGCCCCGTTTTCAACAGCTTGACAAGTCTCTCTCTGAGGCGGCACAGGATCTGGGTTGTACCCCTGCCCGTGCCTTCTTCATGGTAGAGCTGCCCGAGATCATTCCCGGTATTATCTCGGGTCTGATGATGAGCTTTACCCTGTCTCTGGACGACTTCGTCATCAGCCATTTCGTCAGTTCCCCCAACTTCCAGACTCTGCCCCTCTACGTCTACAACCAGACGGCGCACAACGTAAAATTCAGTATGTACGCGCTGTCTGCGCTCATCGTGGCGGTGATCCTGGTCATTCTGCTGGTGGTCAATTTTGCCGGCTCTGCGGCTGACCGCAAGGGCAAGCGTCAGAAGGGAGGGCGCGCGTGATGAAAAAGCATATTCGTCCTGCTTCTCTTCTGCTGGCTACACTGCTTCTTCTCCCCCTCGTCATGGGTCTGACCGCCTGCTCCGGGAGCAGCGATGATACCGTAACCCTCTACGTCTACAACTGGGGCGAGTACATTTCCGACGGCTCCGAGGGTACTTTGGATACCAACGAGATGTTTGAAGAGTGGTACTATGAGACCTACGGCGTCCGCGTCGAGGTCAACTATTCCACCTACTCCAGCAACGAGAGTATGTACGCCAAGCTCAGCTCAGGCTCGGTCAACTACGACGTGGTGGTTCCCTCGGACTACATGATCGAGCGCATGATCGCCGAGGACATGCTGGCAGAGCTGAACTTTGACAACATCCCCCACATCGGCAACATCGATCCCACTTTCTTCGGCGAGAATGCCGAGTTTGACTACTACGACACCGACAACAAGTACGCCGTCCCCTACATGTACGGTATGATCGGAATCATCTACAACACCTCCATGGTGGACGAGAACGATCCTGCTCTGGGCTCCTGGCAGCTCATGTGGGACGAGCGGCACGCCGGCAACATTCTGCAGTTCAACAACTCCCGCGACGCCTTCGGAACCGCCCAATATTTTCTGGGTCTGGACGTCAACTCGGACAGCGAGACCGACTGGCGTAAGGCTCTCGAGAAGCTCAAGGAGCAAAAGCCCGTCCTCCAGGGCTACGTCATGGACGAGATCTTCAACAAGATGGAGAACGGCTCCGCCGCCATCGCCGCCTACTACGCGGGCGATTTCCTGGCCATGTACGAGAACAACGAGAATCTGGAGTTCTTCTATCCCGCCGAGGGCACCAACCTCTACGTGGACGCCATGTGTATCCCCAAGACCTCTCAAAATAAAGAGATCGCCGAGCGGTACATTGACTTCATGCTGACCGAAGCTCCTGCCGTGGCCAACGCCGAGTACACCTACTATGCCTCTCCCAACACCGTCGTGCGGGAGAATCAGGAGTACATCGACTACATGAACGAGATCAAAGAGGGCGGCTACGATTTGATGTACAACACCGACGCGGTGGAGACCTCGTCCTACAAGAATCTGGACGGAGAAAAGCTCATCATGCTCAACGAGCTGTGGGAGGAGCTGAAATCCGACATCGAGGTCGGGTTGCCCATTTACGTGATCTGTGCCGTGATCCTGGTGGTTCTCATCGGTGGAGGAACCTTCCTCGCCGTGAGGAAAAAGATCCGCGACAAGTATTAACCAATTTGGGAGGATGCAGGTCATCCTCCCATTTTGCAAATTGGGATTTATCGGGGAACGCGGAAGAACGACCAAAGGGGCTTTTTGCAAAAAGCCCCTCTGGACTCCCCAAAAACCTTTAACAAAACAATCATTATACTATAAAAGTTTTTGGAGATCCAAGAACCTTTTTTCAAAAAGGTTCTTGG
>JAZSBH010000076.1:0-10498 GCA_045602325.1 Eubacteriales bacterium
TGGGAGTCCAGAACCCTTTTTGCCAAAAGGGTTCTGGTGGGGGGTGAGGGGGCAAAGCCCCCTCGATAAACCCAAATTTAAAGCATTCACCCCCATTCATCAGAAAGGAGCCACACCATGAAACACTACCTTCTCCCCAAAAACGGCCACTTCTACAAGGCCAATCTCCACACCCACACCACTTGCTCCGACGGCTCCAAGACCCCCGAGGAGATTAAGGAGATCTACAAGGCCCACGGTTACTCGGTGGTCGCCTACACCGATCACGACGTCATGATCGATCACTCGGATCTGAACGACGAGAACTTTCTGGCCATCACCTCTCACGAGGTGGAAACAAACGGTCCTTCCATCGGAGGCTCCTTTACCGCCACCCCCTGCTATCACCTGAATTTCTATGCCCCCGTCCCGGATCAGACCGACTATGTCTGCCCCAACCCCAACTATGCCTGGGGCAACGCCCGATCCATTGCTGATACACAGCCCCACTACAAGGGGAACTACACCCGCGTCTACTCGATGGAGGGACAGAACGAAATGATTGCCGAGGCTCGCGCCAAGGGGTATCTGGTCAGCTACAACCACCCCGACTGGTCGCTCCAGAGCTACCCCGACTACATCGGCCTTGAGGGCATTACCGCCGTGGAGGTCTACAACACCGGCTGTGTGGTAGGCGGCTGGGTTCTGGACAAGGGGGATCACGCCCTAGATCACTTCCTCAAGGCGGGCAAGCGGGTCTACCCCGTAGCTACCGACGATAACCACGGAAACCACGATATGTGCGGCGGTTGGGTGCGCTTCAAGGCGCCTAACCTGACCTACGACAACATCTTCAATGCCTATTCCAAGGGTGACTTCTACGCCTCCTGGGGACCCGAGCTGGAGTCTCTGTACCTGGAGGACGGTGTTTTTAAGATGGACTTCCCCGCCGTCCCCCACCTGGTGTCCGCCGAGGTGCACACCGCCGTCCGCTACTGTGACGTACGGAGAGGCAGAGACATGACCCACGCCGAATTCGATCTGAACGGCTACATGAATGAAATCAAGCGCATTGGCTTCCCTCTTGACCGCGCCTATTTCCGTGTGGTGATTACCGACGAACGCGGCAACAGAGCCTTGACGAGAGGCTATTTCCTGGATGAATTGGAGTAAACGGTAAACTATGAGCAACAAAAAACATAAGGGCGACCACGGCAAGCGCGCTGAACGTCATGCCGCCTCTAAAAATCAGGAAATTCTGAAGAACCCCGCCACCGCTGACAAGCCCCGTCGGGTATTTCTGCGTAACGCGGTCTACATCTGGGCAACCCTTGGGGTCGTCCTGGCTTGCATCGGTATAATTGCCCTCATCGGTGTTCTGGGCTGGTGGGAGAATGTCTTCGTCTCCATCGTAACCATACTTATCGGCGCCTTCGGGTGTATGTGTGTATACGATCTCGCTCTGCTGTTTACCGCCTGTATCACCTTCGGTGAGGGCATGGTCAACGCAGGAAAAAACGAGCAGGGACATCTCATGGTGTTCCACGCCTCCTCGGTCACCCGTCTGGAAATGCGAGACAAGGACGATAAAGTTCTACCCGACGGTCTGGCCGTGTACAAGAACGCCGAGCTGGTCTTTATTATGGAGAGCGGGCGAGTGAATCGTCGCAAGGTCAGTCGTCTGACGGCCAAGCAGTATGACAAGGTCAAGGCAGCACTTGAGGGGGAGAGGAAATTCGGCGCATGAGCTTTATTACGCATGTTAAACGAAACGATTGGTGGAAAGGACAGCTTCCGCTTTACCAAAAGGCCCTGTCGAACGGAGATCTATCGGTGATTGCCGATATATACTCGGTCTTTGGCCACAGTCAGGGTGCGCGCAGTGAAAACCGCCACAAAAAGCAAGCCGCCGCTATGCTCTGCACCTGTTTAGACGGCATGGAAGGCCGCCAAATCATGGGGATATTGGATCGATTCGGCTACAGCAGCCGCATGGAATGGTTCGTGGACTGGCGGGAGCAGGATCCCCGCGAGTTTCTCACCCCCACCATGACCCCCGTCGAGCGGTTCTGGGTGCTGGCTCTGGCCACCGCCCACCCCTGCGGTTATCTGCGAGAGAAGGCGTTTTTCGCGCTGGAACACGAAAATGACCGACGGGCTTTGGGCATGGCTTTGTTGGGCCTATGCGACCACGTAGGCAAGGTACGGAAGGCCGCTGAAGGGCTGTTGACCGCCAAGCTGCAAACCGCCGCCCCCGCCGAGCTGTGCGGGGCGATTGCCTACGCCATTCCCGTTCTGCGGTCGGAGCATGCCAACCCATGGGCGGCCGATCCCGCCTCGGGCTTTGCGGCGTACATCCGCGCGCTGGGTGCCGCCGAGTGCCGCGCGGAGTTGGAAAAAGCCTTGACCGACGGGGATATTCGTGTCAGACAGTTCTGTCTGCGAGTGCTAAGGTACTCCGAGGAAAACAGGGCTTTGCTACTGGATCGGCTCTCCCGTGAGGACGACCCCAATCTGCGGAGAGAGATATTTTCGCGGCTGACCGAGCAGGGGCTTCCCCCGGCCGATCTCCCCGCCATCCCTGAGGCCGTGGAGGTCATGCTCCGAGACAGATTCCCCCGCAACCGCTACGAAGGACTGTTGTGGCTCTGCCGCCACCACCCCGAAGGTGCGCGGGATGCGGTCATGCACGCCCTCACCGATCCTCATGCCGCCGTCCGTGCCGTGGCGCAGGAGTGGGCGAAAAAATTGGATGTCGGCTTCTTGGCCGTGGCATACTATCGGGAGAAACTGACAGCCTGCACCAAGGGTGATCCTTCCCTACCCGCTTTGCTCTACGGACTCAGCGAGGTGGGAGACACTTCCGATCTGGCACATATCACTCCCTATTTGACCCATGAACGCGCCGCTGTGGTATCCGCAGCCATGACCGCTCTGGTGCGGTTAACTCCCACCGAGGACATGGAATCGGTGGCCGCGCACCTGACCGAAGCGCTGCTCGATCCCCGCGCGGGGGTGGTGAAGACCGCGTCCCTGCTCCTGTTCAAAATGGGCTGTCCCGATGGAGTGCGTGTCACAGAGATCATGACCGAGACCGACTCCGAGCTGACCCGCGTGCGGTGCCTGACGGTGCTGTCCCGCGCGGGCAAATGGCGGAGGCTCATCGGCATCCTGACCGCCCTGAGCCTGGGCGGGGACTTTCTCACCCGCAAGGCTACGGCTATGCTGGAGCGGTGGGTGATCACCTGCAATGACTCCTTCGCCAAGCCTACATGGAAAGAGGCCGAGGAGGCAGAAAGCCTGATCGAGCTCTGCCGAAGGCAGGATAAGATCACCGACGAACCAACAAAGAAACTGAAATTTATCATCGCTACAAAATAAAGGAAACCGTTATCGAATATGCAAAAATCCATCATCATCAAAGGCGCCCGCGTGCACAATCTCAAAAACGTGGACGTCACCATCCCCCGCGACAAGCTGGTGGTCATGACGGGGCTCTCGGGCTCGGGTAAGTCCTCCCTGGCCTTCGATACCATCTACGCCGAGGGACACCGAAGATTCGTGGAATCCCTGTCCTCCTACGCCCGTATGTTTTTGGGGCAGATGGACAAGCCCGACGTGGACCTCATCGAAGGTCTTTCCCCCGCCATTTCCATCGACCAGAAGACCACCTCCAAGAATCCCCGCTCCACGGTGGGTACGGTCACCGAAATCTACGACTACCTCCGTCTGCTCTACGCCCGCGTGGGTGTGCCCCATTGCCCCGTATGCGGCAAGGAGATCCGCCAACAAACGGTAGATCAGATCATCGAGCGCATCCTGGGACTGCCCGAGGGAACCCGCTTCATGGTGCTCTCCCCCGTGGTGCGCGCCCAAAAGGGTATGCACGAAAAGGTGCTCGCCGACGCCAAGAAAAAGGGCTACGTCCGCGTTCGCGTGGACGGCAGCATCTACGATCTCTCCGAAGAGATCAAGCTGGATAAGAATAAGAAGCACACCATCGAGATCGTGGTGGACCGTCTGGTCATGCGAGAGGGCATCCGCTCGCGGCTGTCCGACTCGGTAGAGAACGCCCTGACCGCCGCCGAGGGGAGGCTGACCATTCTGACCGTTCCCAGGGACGGCGAGGAGGAGCAGGAGCTGTCCTTCTCCCAGACCTACGCCTGCGAGGAGCACGGCATCTCCTTCGGCGAGCTGGAGCCACGCATCTTCTCCTTCAACAACCCTGCGGGCGCCTGTCCTCACTGTGCGGGCATTGGCGATATGCAGAGAATCGCCGTCAAAAAGCTCATTCCCCACCCCGAAATGACCCTGTGGGAGGGTGCCATCCAGGTCAACGGCTTCAAGACCCTTGACCCCCAGAGCTGGAACGGCCCCCTCTTTGAGGCGGTGGGCAAGAAGCACGGCTTCCACATGGATCAACCCATCAGCACCTTCTCCAAGGAAGCCCTGAATGTGCTGTACTACGGCTCGGGCGACGACACCTACACCATCACCCGCCATTTCGGGGATCGCGCCACCCACCAGACCGTCAAATTCGAGGGCGTAGTGGGCATCATGGAGTCCCGCATCCGTCAGGGCGGCTGGGGCTCCGACAGCTACGAGGAATTCGTGGAGGACGCTCCCTGCCCCGAGTGCCACGGCAAGCGGCTCAATCCCATGGTGCTGGCTGTCACCGTCGGCGGGCTGAATATCGACGATTTCTGTGCTCTTTCCGTCAAGGACGCGCTGGACTTCATCACCAACCTCCGCTTGGAGGGCTCCGAAGCAGTGATCGCCAAGGAGATCGTCAAGGAGATCAAGGCGCGGCTGGGCTTCCTGGTCAGCGTTGGTTTGGACTACCTGACCCTCTCCCGCAAGGCAGGTACCCTGTCGGGCGGCGAGGCACAGCGCATCCGTCTGGCGACCCAGATCGGCTCGGCGCTGGTGGGAGTTCTGTATATCCTGGACGAGCCCTCCATCGGCCTGCACCAACGGGACAACACCAAGCTCATCGCCACCCTCAAAAAGCTCCGCGATCTGGGCAACACCGTCATCGTGGTGGAGCACGACGAGGAGACCATGGAGGAATCCGACTATATCGTGGATATCGGTCCCGGAGCGGGCATCCACGGCGGTAAGGTCGTCGCGGCAGGCACTCCCAAAGAGGTGGGGGCAGACCCCAACTCCATCACGGGTGCGTATCTGTCGGGGCGCAAGTGCATTGAGGTCCCCTCGGCGCGCCGCCCCGGCAACGGCCACACCCTGACGGTCTACGGTGCCGCCGAGCATAATCTGAAGCACATTCGGGTAGACATTCCCCTGGGCAAGTTCGTCTGCGTGACGGGTGTATCGGGATCGGGAAAATCTTCGTTGGTCAACGGAATCCTCTATCCCGTACTGGCCCACGATCTCAACCGTGCCACGACCTACCCGGGCGAGCACGACCGCATGGAAGGCATCGAGCATCTGGACAAGGTCATCGCCATTGACCAGTCCCCCATCGGACGTACCCCACGCTCCAATCGCGCCACCTACACCTCTCTGTTCAACGACATCCGCGACCTTTTCGCCAAAACACAGGACGCCAACGCCAAGGGCTTTGGCCCCGGTCGTTTCTCCTTCAACGTCAAGGGCGGCCGCTGTGAGGCCTGCGAGGGCGACGGTGTCAAGAAGATCGAAATGCACTTTCTCCCCGACATTTACGTCACCTGCGACGTCTGCAAGGGCAAGCGGTACAATCGAGACACGCTGGAGGTCAAATACAAGGGCAAGAGCATTTTCGACGTGCTGGACATGACGGTGGAGGAAGGGCTCACCTTCTTCGACGGCATGCCCAAGATCAAGCGCAAGCTCCAGACCCTCTTTGACGTGGGACTGGGCTATATCAAGATCGGTCAGTCCTCCACTACCTTGTCGGGCGGCGAGGCACAGCGTGTCAAGCTGGCCGCCGAGTTGGCCAAGCGGGGCACGGGCAAGACCATCTATATTCTGGACGAGCCCACCACGGGTCTGCACACCGACGACGTGGCCAGACTTCTGACCGTCCTGCAACGCCTCTGCGACGGCGGGAACACGGTGCTGGTCATTGAGCACAATCTGGACGTCATCAAGTGCGCCGACCACATCATCGACCTGGGACCCGAAGGGGGCGCGGGCGGCGGTACGGTGGTCGCCACGGGTACACCCGAGGAGGTGGCACAGGTGCCGCAGTCCTATACGGGGCAGTTTTTGAAGAAAAAGTTATAAAGAAAAAGGGACTTTCTCGACATGAGAGAGTCCCTTGGGTTATGTATATCAGGTTTCAGTCTGCATCTCGGCGGTTGATCGCGTCAGCTTCTTCATCCACTTATACCGATTCACCTTCACGAACGCCGCGCCGCACTTGAAGACCTGGTCGGCGTTGAGGCAGGCGATGACCGCCACGGGAGGCCACTCAAGCACAAAGGCCGCCAGGAGGGACACGGGGATCACAATGCCCCAAATGCTGATCAGGTCGTTGACCAGCACGAACTTCGCGTCTCCGCCGCCGCGGATGATGCCGGTGGCTACGGGCATCTGGTAGGCAGTGCCAAAGCCGGTGACGCAGAGAACAAGGATGAACTGCAACGCCATCTCATAGGTCTCCAGGGATAGGTCGGGGGAGATGACCGCATACAGGTTGACGATAGGCACGCGAAGGAGGAATAAAAGGGTAGAGGTACATACACCGATGCCCACGAACATAAGCTGGAGGGTTTGGGCATAAGATTTGATCACATCCATTCTACCACTTCCTATCGCTTTTCCTATGAGCACCGCCGCCGCCGAAGAGGCACCCACGATGGCAACCTTCAGCATCTGATACAAGGTGGAGGCGATGGAATTGGCGGCAATGGCTGAGCCGGCTCCGGCTCCGTTGTCCATGTGGCCGAGGATGACGGTCTGGAGCATCACCGCCCCGCCGAACATGAGAGAAGTGAACAGGAAGGGACGCACCAATTTCAGGTAATCCTTGACCAGGAGCTTGTCCATGCGGAAGAAATCACGCACTCTCCAGCAGAGCTTTTTGTCCATACACAAGAGGTAGATCAGCACGATCACCAGCTCCATGACTCGCGCCGAAAGGGTGGCGATGGCCGCACCCGTAACCCCCAGGCGGGGTGCGCCCAAATGGCCTTCGATGAGCAGGTAATTCAGCCCGCAGTTGACCACCAGAGTGGATACAGATACCCAGAAGCCGATGCGCACCGTCTCCGCGCTTCGCAGGACGGCCAGCAGGAGGTTTGTTAGGGCAAAGACCAAGTAGGAGTACTTCATGATCCGCAGGTATTCCACTCCCGCCGCGTGAATGGCAGGATCAGAGGTAAATAGGGACACCACGCCCTCGGGGGTGATGGCGGCTACGGTGAACAGGAGCAAGGACAACACCGTTCCCAAAAGCAGTGCCCCCACGGCGAATCGCTTGATGGGCTCGGTCCGCTTCTGTCCCCAGTACTGACTGCCCAGCACCACCACCGCGTCCCCCGCCCCCAGCATGAGCTGTTGGAACAGAAACTGCACCTGATTGACGGCACTGACACCCGCCATGGCAGACTCGCTGTACGCGCTGACCATGACGTTGTCCAGAAGGTTGACTCCCAGGGTGATGATGTTGTAGAGGACGAGGACGGACCAGACCGAGAAGAAGTCTTTATAAAAGGATTTTTCTTTGGTAATATGGATTTTAGCCATAGATATGTACCTCAATTCAAACCGTTTGTCAAGCATTTCGAAACAAAAACATACCCGCCAATGTGACATGAATCAAAAAACGACCCCAAAGGGTCGTTTTTTGATTACAATTACTTGTACTTTCTCTTGCGTGCTGCTTCAGACTTCTTCTTGCGCTTGACGCTGGGCTTCTCGTAGTACTCACGCTTGCGAAGATCGGTCAGGATGTTCGACCGTGCGCACTGACGCTTGAAGCGGCGGAGAGCACTGTCCAGAGACTCGCCCTCTTTTACCTTGACTTCTGCCATGACTTTTTTCCCTCCCCTCGCATACGCCGGAGATATAGCCGCCGACGGTTTACAGAAAAATTTCTGTTTGCTTCCAGCAATGGCCGTTCGGCAAACTCTTTGCATATTATAACCGATTTTGACTCATTTGTCAAGAGGTTTCAAAAAATTCTTTTTCAATATTTTACACAAAAACCCGAGGCGATTGCCTCGGGCCTTTGGAGCTGATAATCAGATTCGAACTGATGACCTCCTCATTACCAATGAGGTGCTCTACCGACTGAGCTATATCAGCGTGTCGCATCATACCGATCCCGTCCCAACTGGAACGAGATCGGATATGGAGCTGATAATCAGATTCGAACTGATGACCTCCTCATTACCAATGAGGTGCTCTACCGACTGAGCTATATCAGCGCGCTCACTTGCGACTTGCCTATTATATCACACCTTGGAGAGTTTGTCAAGGGGGTTTTGGGAAAAATTTTCGGGAAATTTGCACAAAGAAAAGGTGCCGCCCCGAAAGAGCGGCACAAACTATGAATATTTCCGTGATCGGATCCCGTGCAAAAGACATCACGCATCAAAAGCCGTTCAGCCCCCACTTGACCATGATGGGCTTGTAATCCTTGAATGCGTAGTTGAAATCAAAACGGTAACGGAAGCCTTCAACACGCCCGTACTGGGTATATTGCCAGATACCGTAACGCTTATCGGGATTCCCCGGCTTGTAGGCAGTACCGTCTTTCCAGGTAAAATCGGTATCCTCCAGGGTAAAGGAACTGCTTCCGTCAGATCGGTCAGCCACGTAACGGGCATACCACACGTCAAGAGATCCCTTGATCCACTCGGTGTCCAGCAGATTATACAGCCACTCGGTGTTGGTGTACAGAGCGGCGTAATACCCCGCTTCCTGGAGACGCTCCACAAAGGTCACGCATAGCTCCATCAGGCGCTCCCGGCCCAACCCGCTGATTGAAGGATCCTCGGCGTCGAAATAGATCGGATACTCAAATTGCTTGCCCTCCAACCATTCCAGCAGCATATTGACATCCTGAACCGTCCCCTCCACCGTGGTTGAGTAGGCATAGAAATATGCGCCGACCTCCAGCCCAGCGGCCTTGGCGTCGATGTAATCCCGCTCGAAGGCGGGATCCTTTCCAAGGGTAGAGCCCGCCTTGAGGATAACGAATTCCACACCCGCCGCTTTCAATGCTTCCCAATCCAGGGGACGCATATCCTCCAACGAGGCTCCGTATTCGTGGTTCCATTTTGACGTATCAATGCCTTGCTTCAAGATCTCGGTGTTGTCTACATAGGCGCCCGAGACGATATCCTGATACTGTACGTAGTTGTCCTCGTAGCTATATCCGCAATCATGGCAGGTATGAAGAGTATACCCCGTACGGTTCACCGTGGCATAGTAGATCTCAGAGGTGGAATTGATGTGGGCGAGCGGCGCTACCGGGTTGCCGTCACGCTGATAATCGCAGCTCTCACATTCATAGCGGGTATAGCCTTCCTCCGTACAAGTGGGCGGAACAGTCACCGTCTCGGTCAAGATATGTCCCGTGGGAGGAACATGTTCTCCATCGTATGTATATCCGCAATCGCAGGTATAGCGGGTGTAGCCCGCTTGCTCACAAGTAGGCGGAGTCTCCGTCTCGGTCAGCGTATGTCCCGTGGGAGGAACCTGATCTCCGTCGTAGGTATAGCCGCAGGCGCAGGTGTATCGGGTATAGCCCGCTTTCTCGCAGGTGGGCAGGGTCACGGTCTCGGTCAGTGTATGCCCCGTGGGAGGAACTTGATCTCCGTCGTAGGTATAGCCGCAGGCGCAGGTATAGCGGGTGTAGCCCGCTTTCTCGCAGGTAGGCGGGGTCACGGTCTCGGTCAGTGTATGCCCCGTGGGAGGAACCTGATCTCCGTCGTAGGTATAGCCGCAGGCGCAGGTATAGCGGGTGTAACCCGCTTGCTCACAGGTGGGCAGAGTCACGGTCTCGGTCAGTGTATGCCCCGTGGGAGGAACTTGATCTCCGTCGTAGGTATAGCCGCAGGCGCAGGTATAGCGGGTGTAACCCGCTTGCTCACAGGTGGGCGGGGTCACGGTTTCGGTATACGTGTGGGGAATCTTGTCCAGTGTGATATGTAATTCCTCGCCGCATTCTATGCAGGCACCCGTGGCAGAGCCTTCCTCGGAACAGGTTGGAGCGATCACAGTCTGCCAATCCGCGGCCGCGTGCTGATGTTCACCGGCCGCGGATTGGTCACAGCCGCACAAAAGCCCGCCAAGTGAGGCGGCTAACAGGAATGGGAGAATAAGTCTGAGTTTCATAAGATCTCCATGAGAATTTTTTATGATTATACCATGTTTTCTCACGGTTGTCAATCCCTTCGTGCTCGTAGACCATTCGCCAAATTATGTCAATAAACATCCACCCGCCAAGCGGGTGGTTTTTCACATGCGGGCATAGCCCTCCATTCTTCGCTATGCGTAAACGCATCTATACGAACTGCCAACTGCGTGGGGACTGTTACTTGCTACCCGTAAACGGGCCCTTATC
>JAZSBH010000077.1:0-2751 GCA_045602325.1 Eubacteriales bacterium
ATAAAACACTTGCCTTCCCCGCGGGGGAAGGTGTCGCCAGCTCCTGCGGCGGCGACGGATGAGGGTGGATCGTGTCACCGCTTCTTCCGTCAGACAACAGACCTATAAACTGCAATTTAGCTTTCGGGCCCCCTGCCCTCACCTATATAAACACGCCCAACCCCTCCTATATGACAAAAAGAGAAGAAATTCCTTCAAAATTCTTCTCTTTTTTACTTGCTATTATCTCGCCACATCAATGAGCGTCCCGCCCACAAAGGCCACCAATACTTCCCTCTCCAAAAACATCTGCGCCCCGCGTACACCCGCGCTGACCGTGATCTTCTCGTGATCGGCGGCAGAAGCGTCAAAATAGGTGGGGAATTTCTTTTTCATGCCGATGGGAGAGCACCCGCCGCGGATGTAGCCCGTGAGCCCCAACAGATCTTTGACATGCACCATCTCGATCTTCTTGTTCCCCGTAAGCACCGCGGCGGCCTTGAGGTCGATCTCTTTGTCCACGGGAATACAGAACACCAGGTGTCCCGTCCTGTCCCCCTTGGCCACCAGGGTCTTGAAGACCATGGGCAGGGGCAGGCCGATCTGCTCTGCAATATGTGTCCCTGACAGGTCGGATTCATCCACCTCGTAGGTCAGTACATCATAAGGAATTTTGGCGGCATCCAACTGCCGCATGGCGTTTGTTTTGGGTAATGCTTTGCTCATAGTCTGTCCTTCTCCGCGATCAACTCCCGCGCGGCGGTACGCTGGGCATCGGTAATATCCAGGCCTCCCAGAATGCGGGCGATCTCCTCCACACGGTCGGCAGCGTCAATGGGGCGCACCGTGGTCTCGACACGGGTCTCTCCCCCCTCCGCCGTTTCCTTCTTCTCAATGACGTAGTGCGTATCGGCCAAGGAGGCGATCTGGGCGGAATGGGTCACGCAAATGACCTGGGTGCCGACGGTATGTCTCTCACCGAAGACGTTGCGTGTCCCTCGGGCCATGGTCGCCAGCTTGATCCCCACCTTGCGGGAAGTACGCCCCGACACCCCTGCATCCACCTCGTCGTAGATGGCGGTGGGAACGCCGTAACGCTGATTCAGCACACTGCGAATAGCCAAGGTAATGCGGGACAGCTCACCTCCGGAGGCAATGCGGATCATGGGCTGAAGGGGCTCGCCCGGGTTGGTGGCGATGAGGAATTCCACGTTGTCCATACCGTCGGGCGTAAAGCTCCCCGCAGGCGTCACCGAAACCGCGAATCTGACCTTGGGCATATCCAGGAATGCCAAGGCCTCCTGCACTGCCCCCGACAACGCCTCGGCGGCCAGCCGGCGGATTCCCGTCAGCGTTTCGGCCTTGTCCGTCATCCTCTTGGCCAGCGCACGCTCCTCTTCCTCCAGCGTACCGATCAGCTCGTCCGCGATATCCATCTCGTGGAGGCGGCCATTCGCCTCCTCGCGAAAGGCCAGAACGGCCTCCACGCTCTCCCCGTATTTTCGTTTCAAACGGCTGATGATCTCCAACCGTCCCTCCAGCTTATCCAATTCGGCAGTGGGATCCCCCACGTCCTCGTCACCAAACTCGCGGACGCGGTCGGCGATATCCTCCGCCTCGGCGCGGATGGCGTCAATGCGATCCATCAGCTCATCACATTCGGGGATAATGGCCGAAATGGATGCCAAGGCCGCCTCGGCACGGTCGCACAGCGCCGTCACCGTAGCCTTCTCCCCGTCGCACAGCGCACGGCAGGCAAGACCCACCTGACGGTTGATCTTCTCCAAATGGAGCAGCTTGTCCCGCCGCTCGGTGAGGCGCTCCTCCTCCCCGACCTTCAGCTTGGCGGCATCGATGTCCTTGATCTGGTATTCCAGCATTTCCTGCATACGGATCCGCTCTGCCGCATCACAGCGCAAACGGTCGATCTCGTGGCGGGTAGCCTTCCACAGGCCGTAGTCCTCGGCGTACTGCTCCAGCTCGTCGGTGTTTTGGGCGTAGCTATCCAAAAGAGTCTTGTGGGCAGATGACTGCATGAGCTTCTGGTTGTCGTTCTGACCGTGGATGTTGATGAGCAGAGCCCCGACATCCCGCAGGATACTCTGGGTCACGGCGCGGCCGTTGATGCGGGCTGACGAGCGCCCATCTCTGGTGATGACCCGCTGGAGCATGAGAGAATCTCCCTCGGGCGGCTGGATCCCCAAGTCAGCCAACGCGGCGGCCACCTCCCCCTCGGGAGGCGAAAACAGGGCGCTGACCAGGGCGCGATCCTCCCCCGCGCGGATCAGCTCGCGGCTGACACGCCCGCCCAGAAGGCAGACCACGCTGTCAATGAGCAGGGACTTACCCGCGCCCGTCTCACCCGTAAGGACGCAAAGCCCGTCTGAAAAATCAATGTCCACCGACTTGATGACAGCAATATTTTCGATATGTAGGGATTCAAGCATGGGGGTACCTCCTTGCATATTGTTTCGGCTTCATCGTTCAAATTTGGGTTTATCGGGGAGTTGCTTATGTACTTTTCTCTCCGCGTCGAGAGAAAAGTACCAAAAGAGGCGCCGCTTAAGGAAAGTACCCACGGTACTTTCCTTAAGAATCCTATCCCCTTATCCGCGCGACTCTTTCGCCCACGGAGGGGCGAAAGAGTCTGATTGCGCGGAGGGTCGCCAAGACCCGAGAACCCGCACGAACGGCGGAGCGCCGTCCGCGCGGAACTCGCCGCTTGGCTTCCGCCCGAAGTCGCTTTTTAATTTATCGGATAACGGAATACCG
>JAZSBH010000078.1:0-6745 GCA_045602325.1 Eubacteriales bacterium
GAGCAGCTTGTCGGCGGCCTTGGCGGCGGCGATGCGGTCGCTGCCCGTGGGCACGTGATCGTCGCTGAGCCAGGTAATGGCGAAAAGCTCGGTGTAGATGCGGGTATGGGAGTCGAAATCACCGGCGATCAGATAGTCGTCGATGCGTTCGCTGAAGAAATCGCGGACCACGTCGGTATGAGCGTTGCGGCTGTAGAGGTAGTAGGTGACCTCAAAGGTCTGGGCACCCGCCGAGCGGGTGAAATTGTGGGTATCCAGCATGATGCCGGCCAGAAGCAGGTTGGCTTCTTCCTTGAGGAGCGTCTCGGCGTAATCGCTCTGCTGGAGGATTTCGGCGATGATCTCGCTGGCCGAGGATTTGGTGGCTTCAATATAATGGAGAAAGGGCGTGAAGGGAAGCTCGTTTACCAGGCGGTGGTGATCGATCACGGCGATATTGCTCACGCCGTTTACCGCCGATATACTGCTGACAAGTTGGGGGGCTTCAAATATATAAGGATTGTTTACGTCGGTCAGAACGAGCACCGTGTTCGTGGTAACCGTCTGCTGTGCGGAGGCCTTGTCGATAAATACGTTATGGTATTCGGGCAGAGCAGACAAATGCTTGGCGCAGATGGAGTAGGTGTCGCAGGTCTTGTTGGTCACGATATGAACCGGAACCCGTGCTTTTCCCTGACCTTCCAGAATGCTTCGACACAGTCGGTAAGCACCCACCGCCGATCCGATGGCGTCAAAGTCGGGGTTGGCGTGTCCCATGATGAGCACGTGATCGCAGGAGGACAAACGCTTTTCCAACAGGTGAGCGCTGACGCGGGAGGATATGGAGGTGTTGGACTCCAGCGTTTTGTGGGCACCGCCAAAGTAGGTCAGACCGTTGATCCCGCGACGTTGGAGAGCGACTTGGTTACCGCCCCGCTGCAGAGCCATATCCAACGCGGCGTTGGCGGCTCGCTCCCGATCGGCCATGGTGCCGTCGATATCGGCAATACCCATGGAGACCGACAGAGGGAAGCTGTTATCGCCTACGCGGATATTCATGATGTCATCCAGGATGGAAAAATCGTCTTCAATGCAGCGATCCAGCATTTCAGCCGTGAAGATCGCCAGGTATTTGTCACGGTCGTATTCGCGGAGCATTCCGTTCATGCCCTCGACCCACTTGGTCAGGGTCTCTTCGATGAGGTTGGCCGTGGCACGGTAATTGGCGCGGACGAATTGGGTGAGCTCCTGCAGGTTGTCCAGCATGATGTAGGCCAGTACCATGTGCTCGCGGTCATTCTCATCTGTGAGATCCAGATAGTCACTGACGTCGCGGAAAACCAGGAAGTAGTAATGGTCGTTTTCGCGATGAAGCAGATAATTGTCGATGCGGTAACGGCGGCCGTCCGAGAGGCGGACGATGGCGGCTTCCTCCCGGTTCGGATCAGCGGTGACCGAGGGTATATCCTGCGTATACAACGGTGTGGTAAAGCGATCGGGGGCGGAAGCCGTATCCTGTACGGTTGCCGCCAGCTGTTCCAAGGTCACGCCATGACACATCTCGGAGAGCGGGATGTTGCACACGGGGGAGCGGAAGCCCAGGATATCCTGCATAGCGGTGTTGATGACCCGTACGGTTCCGCTTGCATTGACTACCGCGTAGGGGATATCCACTACGGTACGGAACATGCGGTAGATGTCGGTATTGAGCTGTTCGGCGGCTTCCCGGGCGTGCTTGAGCTCTGTGTAGCGCAGGATATAGGCCAGCAGAGTCACGCCTGCGGAAACCAGATAGAGGATCAGGGCGCTCAGCGCGATCCACGACAGATGCGCGACCTCCAGATAGGTCAGGAGGGCGAGAATGCCCAATAGCAACAGTCCTTCTGCCACTGCAACGGTAAAGGGAATGCGCAGATCCACCCAGATGGAACCGTGGGAATCCTTGGGATGCTTCTTGGGAGACATGGGGTCAGCTCCTTTCGAAAGATTGATAGAGAATGCTGCGTTTATGCGTTTAAGCGTTTGAGCGTTTAATCGTTGTTTTTCGGGGGGGATCCGAAAATGTCGTTGTCGTCCTCGGGGGGCTTGATGGAGGAAATGATGGATTGGAAGATATGACCGATCACCTCGACAGCTGCGAAGACAAAGGGCGCAAATAGGAACAGGCAGGGGATCAGAATGATGAGGTAAAAGAGACACCCCATGCCGCGCGGTCCCTTTTTGACCAAGCCTCTCATAATGCGCAGCATACCGGCCAGGGCGAGACCGGGCATCAGAATGATGTAGATGTTCTGTGCTACCGTGCCCGTCAGGGTAGAGGTGCTGGCCCCCTCCAGAAAGGTTTCCAGGAATGCTACCAGGTACGCCAGGAGGAACACCACGCAGGAGATAAGGCTCATGCGATACGCCTTGACGCGGTCGGTGATGGAGTTCTCGAAGCCAAAGGTGCGGAGAGAGGCGTGCTGGATGAGCTGAGCGGAGGCGGAGATCAGGTTGACCGTCACCACGGCCATGGCCGGCAGGATATTCAGCATGCTGTTGACCATGTTGGATACGTTGGCGTGGCTGAACAGGCTCTTGACCTCCTCCAGGGCTTCCTCGTTGAGACCCTCCGTGGGGATCTCCATGGAGGTGATCTGATCGACCAGAGCGACGCGGAAGGATTCCAGCGCGTCCCAAAGGGCGGTAGGCTCCAAGGCGCCCAAATGGCGGTATACCGACAGGAGGATCATAGCCCCCATGGAAAGTCCCAGAGCCAGCGACGTGGCGCAAATGACGCCGACGCGGGTGAGGCCGGTTTCCTTTTCAGCGGAATTCCGCGTGCCCCACGCCAGCACCAGCATAGGCGGGACGGGAACCAGGGCGGCCACCGAGCCCACGGGATCGCGGGAGAGCGCGAGGGTGACGGCGTACGCCGCAATGGGGACGAGCGGGAACCAGGCGAGCTGTTTTTTGGATTGGACGGCCAGGAGCATGGAGCCCTGACTGATGGAGAAGATCAGGCCGCACAGAACGGCGGAGGGGATGAGAGAATTGGTGAGGTAGGCCAAGAATACCCCGGTCAGGATCAAGACGGGGATGATCCCCTTCGCCGTGCGTGTGACCCGCCACAGGTAGACAACGAGCAACAGTATGACGACGGCGGATATAGCCTCGGCGATCTTGACCTCGGTGGCCGACGTGGTGCGCATGGCGCAGATCCCGATGCCCACCAACGCGGTGGCCAGGGTCAGGAATATATGCAGGATAACGCCGGACGCTCCCGGGATCCCGGTGCGGGGAATGGGGCAGAGCGGCGCAGGATCGGATGGAACCGAATCGGAGTGGGGGCGGGCGTTCATGTCGCGGTCTCCTTTCAAAGAGGGAGAATAGGCATAATTATAGATTATAATAGTATACCATATTCTTTTCGATTTGTAAACACATTCTTGATGGAAAATTTGGAAAAATTGTGTGAATATATGTCTTAATGAAGAAAATTAGCGTGATTTCCCGTGGTCGCACGTGCGGCAACCGTAACCGTGACCGTAACCGCAACCGGAATCGTAACCGCAACCGCCAAAAGCATCTCGGACTCCAACCTTGAGACACGCCTTTGGTAGGGGGAAATGATTCGGTGCGGTATTCGGGAGAGGATGGCGGAAATTTGTCTATTTTTATCAAATTCAAAAATTCTCCAAAATATTTTGCAAAAACCCCTTGACAACGCTTGATTTGTGTGATAAAATAGTAAACTGCATTATAATCGCTTTAACTATGGGTATCCCTGCCTTCCGACGGGGTCTCTTGTCAACGAAAGGCGATTTTTTGAGGCTTTCTTTGTGTATTTCGACGAAGGCGCAGGACGAGCGTTCCATACGACTTTGACCGTGGCATTTGCCGTGTCCTTGGGTTGTCCGTTTGACCCATGAGGTCTCTGACGTGCGCGTTCTGTGAGTTCGGCGTGTGCATGACGACTGCTTCCTCCCCTATCCCCTGCCGCCGTTCGGGAATCCGCCCGACGGTGCCCACCAACGATATTGAATGGAGTGTTTTATTCATGGTCAATCTGAAAGATCAGAGACTCGGCGAGAACGTACGTAAGTCCTTCTCCCGCACCCGTTTCAACCTGGAGCTGCCCAATCTGGTGGAGATCCAGACCAAGTCCTACAAGTGGTTCTTGGAGGAGGGTCTGGCCGAGGTGCTGCGCGAAGTATCTCCCATCACCGACTTCTCGGGCAATCTGCTCATTGAGTTCATTTCCTATAGCTTGGACACCGAAAAGCCCAACTACCCCGTGGAGGAGTGCAAAGAGCGTGACGTCAACTACGCCGCTCCCCTGAAGGTCAACGTCCGTCTGACCAACAAGCAGACGGGTGAGGTCAAGCAGACCGATATCTTTATGGGTGAGTTCCCCCTGATGACCGAGACCGGTACCTTCGTCATCAACGGTGCCGAGCGTGTCATTGTTTCCCAGATCATCCGTTCTCCCGGTATGTACTACGCCTCCGAGATCGACAAGACCGGTAAGCGTACCTATTCCGCCCAGATCATCCCCTACCGCGGTGCCTGGCTGGAGTACGAGACCGATATCAACGGTGTGATCTACGTCCGTATCGACAAGACCCGTAAGGTTCCCATGACCATGTTCATCCGCGCCCTGGGTCCCGAGACCCGCGAGGAGATCTACGGCCTCCTGGGTGAGGACGAGCGCCTGAAGGTCACCTTCGAGAAGGACGACTGCGAGAACCTGGCCGCCACCAACCGCACCTCAGCTCACGTGGAAGCTCTGAAGGAGATCTATAAGAAGCTTCGCCCCGGTGAGCCTGCTCTGGTGGAGTCGGCCGAGACTCTTATCAATAACTATTTCTTCGATCCCAAGCGTTACGATATCGCTCCCGTCGGCCGTTACAAGTTCGACAAGAAGGTGGCGATCTCTTCCCGTCTGGCCAACCGCAAGCTGGCCGAGGATGCTGTCTCTCCCTTCACCGGCGAGGTGATCTTTGAGGCCGGCACCGTCCTGACCCCCGAGATGGCTCTGCAGGTGGAGCGCGCCGGTATCAACGAGATCAAGATCGAGCTGGACAACGGCAACGCCATGAAGGTGCTGTCCAACAACACCCTGGAGCCTGAGTACATCATCGGTATGGATCTCAAGGACTGCGGTGTTAAGGAGCGCGTCCGCATCGCTGTTCTCCGTGAGATCATGGAGGCCGCCGAGGGTGACTTGGATATGGTCAAGAAGCTGGTCAAGGAAAGAATTGCCGAGCTTTGCCCCAAGCACATCACTAAGGACGATATCTTTGCTTCCATTAACTATATGCTCAACCTGACCCACGACGTGGGCTCCCTGGATGACATCGACCATCTGGGCAACCGCCGCATTCGTTCGGTGGGCGAGCAGCTCCAGAACCAGCTCCGCATCGGTTTCGTCCGTATGGAGAAGATCATCAAGGAGCGTATGACCACCCAGGATAACGATAAGCTGACCCCCCAGGCGCTCATCAACATCCGTCCCGTGGCCACCGTCATCCGCGAGTTCTTCGGTTCCTCTCAGCTTTCCCAGTTCGCTGACCAGAATAACCCTCTGGCCGAGCTGACCCACCGCCGCCGTCTGTCCGCACTGGGTCCCGGCGGTCTGTCCCGTGACCGTGCTTCCTTCGACGTCCGTGACGTGCACTACACCCACTACGGCCGTATGTGCCCCATCGAGACCCCCGAAGGTCCCAACATCGGTCTGATCTCCTATCTGACTACCTACGCCCGCATCAGCGAGTACGGCTTCATCGAGGCTCCCTACCGCAAGGTGGTTCACGAGACTGATGCGAACGGTAATCCCGTCCACCGCGTCACCGACGAGGTGGTGTATATGACCGCTGACATGGAGGACAGCTTCATTGTCGCCCAGGCAAACGAGCCTCTGGACGAGAACGGTTGCTTCGTAAACAGCAAGGTCACCGCCCGTGAGACCACCGAGATCGCTTCCATCGATGCTGCCCGCATCGACTACATGGACGTGGCTCCTAAGATGGTGGTGTCTGTGGCAACCGCTATGATCCCCTTCCTGGAGAACGACGATAACTCCCGTGCTCTGATGGGTGCGAACATGCAGAAGCAGGCTGTGCCGCTGATGATCACCGATTCCCCCATCGTCGGTACCGGTATGGAGTACAAGGCCGCCGTGGATTCCGGCGTTGTCATCGTTGCCCGCCACGCAGGCCGCGTGGAGAGCGTGGAGGCGGACAAGATCGTCGTCGTCACCGACGAAGGCGTGAAGGACACCTACCAGCTCCGTAAGTTCAAGAGAACCAACCAGGGTACCTGCTTCAACCAGAGACCCGTGGTCAAGTTCGGTCAGCTCGTCGAGGCCGGGCAGGTCATCGCCGACGGTCCCGCAACCTCCAACGGTGAGGTGGCTCTGGGTAAGAACGCCCTCATCGGCTTCATGACCTGGGAAGGTTACAACTACGAGGACGCAGTCCTGCTCAACGAGCGACTGGTCCGTGAAGACGTATACACCTCTCTGCACATCGAGGAATACACCCACGAGGCCCGCGACACCAAGCTGGGTCCGGAGGAGATCACCCGTGAGATCCCCAACGTGGGCGAGGATGTGCTCAAGGATCTGAATAACGAAGGTATCGTTAAGAAGGGTACCGAGGTCCGCGCCGGTGACATTCTGGTCGGTAAGATCACCCCCAAGGGTGAGACCGAGCTCACCGCCGAGGAAAGACTGCTCCGCGCCATCTTCGGTGAGAAGGCAAGAGAAGTTCGTGACACCTCCCTC
>JAZSBH010000079.1:0-5202 GCA_045602325.1 Eubacteriales bacterium
GTCGCCAAGACCCGAGAACCCGCACGAACGGCGGAGCGCCGTCCGCGCGGGACTCGCCGCTTGGCTTCCGCCCGAAGTCGGTTTTTAATTTATCCGATAACGGAATACCGTGGGTTACCACCAAACGGGCGACCAACCGCACGGCCGTCACTCTGACGGCCGTGCGGCTTCATGGTAAACTGCGACTGTATAGCGCATTGGCCATTTCGCCATAAGCGAAATGGCGCGCAGATCAGGGGGATGGATTCCCAAGGAAGGTACCGTGGGTACCTTCCTTGGGTGGCGTTCTTTTGGTACTTTTCTTTCGCCACGGAAAGAAAAGTACATAAGCATAACTCACCGCCAATCTGCAATTTACAGAATCCATACTCAAAAAACTCGCCTCAGGGCTCCTCGATCCGCACGATCAGGTTGTCGCCTTTGTACGTGATGTATCCGATGCGTACGTTTTTCCCCTCCCAGCGAATCACTCCGCCTTCGTAGTAGGTTTTGTCGTAGCAGTATGTGTAACCGATGGGATACTGAAACAGAACGCCTCCCACTTCAAAGGATTCTGCGGCATGCCCCTCACGCGGGCGAGGCTCGAGATTCTCCACAGGACCCTCGATCACCTCATAGTCCCCATTCCGATACGCAACCACGATAGCGTCGTACTCCTGTTTTCTGCTTATGTACGTCATACCCATCAAGCCGGCAATCGCCGAGAAAGCCACCGCCCCGACCAGTATCAAAGCCCAATACCCCACGCGAAGCCGCTTCAAAGATCGATTCAGCAGCGCGGGACGGTGCATTTCCACCTGAAAAATACGGATCAGTACCAAGAATCCGGCCATCAAAATGACGAAAATAAACAGAAAAGCAATCGTTCCATGATTGATCGGAAACGGAGGCGCATAATCGGGTAATTCATATACGACTGTCATATCCGCACTCCTTTCGCAGAGTTACTATTGTCCCGTAAAACGCTCAAAGAGCACTCTTTGCTCGAGAGCGGATCATCTCCTGCATTTGCTCCGAAAGGGCGGCGGCGCTGGCATTATCACGGGCAGCAATGAAGATGGTATCATCGCCGGCCACACAACCCAGAAGGTCGGGATGGGCCAGGTGATCCACCTCCAGAGCAACAGCCTGCGCCATACCGGCATAGGTATGTAAAACGATCATGAACTGTGTCACCTCCACCCGGGTAATGGTCTCGGCCAGAGCGTGGCTGATGTGGAGCTGACGGGTATCCTTATCCTCTTTGGGGAGCACGTAGCGGTAGTTCCCCCGCCCCGTCATGACCTTGACCAGCTTCAGCTCCCGAATGTCGCGGGACACGGTGGCCTGAGTCACGGCGTAGCCGGCTTCCTTCAGGTAGGAGATCAGCTCGTCCTGGGTCTCCACCTCGTTTTGGGTGATGATGTCTATGATCTTGTCCAAACGGTTCTTTTTCATGGTAAGTAAATCTCCTTTATGGAAATCAGTTGTGTTCGGCCATTTTCAGCCGCAGGCGATTATAGAACCCGCAGGTCTTCAATCGCACCAGATGGGTCTCCAGAGGCGAGCGGGTGATGCGTACCACCTCGCCGCGATACAATTCACAGTTGTTTCGTCCGTCCACGGTCAGGTAGAGCATCTTTTCCCGCTGGCAGATATTGCGGATCTCCAGGATGGACTCGTCGGGGAAGATCATGGGTCTGGCGGCCAAGGAGTGAGGACAGATAGGGGTCACGCAGAAGCACCTGACTCTGGGATCGGTCACGGGACCGCCCGCCGACATGGAGTAGGCCGTAGACCCCGTGGGGGTTGCCACGATCAGGCCGTCGGCGCGGTAGGTGGTCACAGGATTGCCGTTTTCGGACAGCTCAATATCCACGATACGGGACACCGAGCCGTTGGTAATGACGGCATCGTTGAGCCCATACATCTGCTGGCGCACCTCGCCCAGGGTATTCACCACCTCCACGTGAAGCATGGAACGGGTCTCTATGGTATAGGAAGCAGGAACATGCCCTTCAGCCGTCACGCGGTCAAAGAGGTGGGACAAAAGCTCCAGTTCTCCCATCTCCAGCTCGGCCATGTAGCCCACCCGTCCCAGGTTAATGCCCAGGATGGGAGTCTGGCGCATAGCCGACCGACGGGCGGCCTCCAGGATGGTGCCGTCCCCGCCTAGCACGATGAGCAGATCGGCATTGGCATACAGCTCGTCCATGGGCAGGAAGGTAAACTGCATCCGTCCCCGATTCATGCGGAGCACCTTGTCGCGGTTGAAGGAAGCCACCATCACCTCGCAAGGATAGGCAGACAGCCTCTGCGCCACCTGCATGGCGGCGCCTGCCTTTTCGTATATGTTGAAATTCGTAATCAGCGCAATCTTTTTGATATCGGCCATAGGTTCACCTGCTTTCCGTGGGGGAGCGGGGAGGCGGCCGGGGCGCTGCCCCAAACCCCGCTTAAACCCTTTTTGTAAAAAGGTTTAAGAATCCCAAAAACTTTTTAAAAAATATATGTGTCAATCAATTATGCTTTATGTTCTCTTCATGAAGTACGCGAGGAACTCGCGGTTGCCGTCGCCACCCTCGATGGGGGAAGGGATGACGGACACCGCCTCAAAGCCGCAGGCAGCGGCAGAGGTCAGCACTCGCTCCACGGCGGTTTTGCGATCCCGCTCCTGCCTGACCACGCCCCTCTTATCCAGCGCGGACTTGGTCAGTTCAAACTGGGGCTTGATGAGGGCGATCATCCAACCGCCGTCCCTGAGGATGTTCCCCAAGGCAGGATGGAGAAGGGTCTGGGAAATGAAGGAGACGTCCATGACAATGCCGTCCACCTGCCCTCGAAGGACAGGCGCACCACGAAAGGCGGTGGTATGCACATCGGGATGGGCACTTTGCCACTCTGCCTCGACACGGCAGAGATCGGCGGGAGTCAAATTGCGGGCGTTCATCCCCTCGGCGGAGCGCACCCGGAGATCCGAGGCGATGCGGGGGTGTAGCTGTCCGTGCCCTGCGTCCACGGCGTACACGCGAGCGGCGCCGTTTTGCAACAGGCAATCGGTAAATCCCCCCGTAGAGGCACCGATATCCGCCACAACACAGTCCCTGACGTCCACGGGAAAGGCATTCAGCGCGGCTTCCAGCTTTAGCCCGCCGCGACTGACGTAGCGGGTATCGGCGGTGGACGCCACCGTGACGGTATGCTCCCCCTCGGACAGATCCTCCGAGGGCTTTTGGATCGGACGGCCATCCACCGTCACCGCCCCGTCGGCAATCAGCTTTTGGGCAAGGGTACGGCTGGCGGCATAGCCGTTCTTTACGAGATACAGATCAATTCTCATACGGGCAAATACACGCGATAGAGCGGGATGAGCGCCATGAGGAAGGGCAGTGCAATACCCAGGAGTGCCCCCATGACCACCTGCAGGGGAGTATGACCCACCAGCTCCTTCAGGTTCTGGTTGACCTCGCTTTGGTGTTCGGGGGAGAAAAGATCCTTCATGATGCGGTTGAGCACCTTGGCCTGCTTCCCCGTTTCGGCACGCACACCCGCAGCATCACCCATGACGATAATGGCAAAGAGGAAGGCAATGGCGAAGTACCCCGAGCCCACCCCGTAGGTAAGGGCACAGGACACCGCCAGAGCACAAACCGCCGCCGAATGGGAGGAGGGCATACCGCCGTTTCCAAAGAGGAGAGCGGTAATGCTGAACTCCCGCATCTTGAAGACGCCGGTGAAGACCTTAAGGATCTGGGCGGTAAACCAAGCCGTACCGGCGCAGACCAGGGGAAAATTATGGATAAGACTTGTCCAGAAATTCATTGGTTTTCCTTTTCACATTTCACATTTCATGTTTCACGTTTCACGTATTTGGGGATCACACCTTCCGCACCGCCAGATAGCGAGCCAGGGCGATCAGGCGCTCCGCTCCCTCATAGGGGGAGATCAGCGCCACGGCTTCCTCGGTAAGCCTGTCGGCGTAGGCCTCGGCTTCGGGAATCGTCGAGAAGGAGAGGAAGGTATTCTTGTTACGGTCTGCATCACCGCCCACGGATTTTCCCAATTCCTCGGGAGTGGAGGTGGCGTCCAAGATGTCGTCAATGACCTGGAAAGCCAAACCGATGCGCTCGGCGTAGCCCTCTGCGACGGTCATCTCGGGGGATCCGACGGTACATCCCGCCGCCAGACAGCCCATCTGGGCGGCTACGCGGATGAGCGCCCCCGTCTTGCCCGCATGGAGGGCGAGCAGTTCCTCGTAGGTCAGGGCATTCTGCTCCCCGAACATATCCATGATCTGTCCCCGCACCATGCCCTCGCTTCCCGCCGCGCGGGAGAGGAGCAGAACGGCCTGTGTACGGGCTTCGGGAGACACCCCCTCGTTGGAGGCGGCCACACCGAAGGCATCCAGCGCCATTCCGTCCCCCGCCAGGAGGGCGTAAGCCTCGCCAAAAACCTTGTGGTTGGTGGGACGTCCCCGACGGAGATCATCGTCGTCCATGCAGGGCAGGTCGTCGTGGATGAGGGAGAAGGTATGGATCATCTCCACCGCCGCCGCAAAGGGCAGGGCATCCGCCGGATCGCCGCCGAAGAGACGGCAGAATTCCAGCGTCAAGGCAGGACGCACACGCTTGCCCCCAGCCATGAGAGAGTAGCGGCAGGCCTCGTCCAGCACCGTGTCGCATCGACCGCCGCCGCGATATAAAGTATCCAAATGAGACTCCACCAGGGCGGCGTCCTCCTTCAGGACGGCTTTGGCCAAAGCCTCGTAGTTCATATTTTCCATGGTATCAGTCCTCGGTAGAAGTGAAGGGAGCGGGCTTGATCTCCCCGTCGGGGGTTCTTTGCAGGATCTGCACCCGTTGCTCGGCCTCGTCCAGCTCGCGGGACAAGCGGCGCACAAGGGCGATCCCTTCCTCGTAGAGGGACAGGCTCTCGTCCAGTGATACCGCATCCCCCTCCATGGTCTTGACGATAACCTCCAGGCGGGCAATGGCCGCCTCAAAGGAGAGCTCGTCGGGGTTCTGTATCTTTTTAGGCTCACTCATGGTGGGTGACCTCCTTGATTTCGAAATAGTTCTTGCTTCAAATTTGGGTTTATCGGGGAGCGGGAGAGCGGCCTCCGGCGGCCAAGAACCTTTTTGAAAAAAGGTTCTTGGATCTCCAAAAACTTTTACAAAGGGTTATATATCAATGTTTATTTAAAAGTTCTTGGGATTCTTAAAC
>JAZSBH010000080.1:0-3727 GCA_045602325.1 Eubacteriales bacterium
GTAAATGACCTCCTTTGTTGTTTTTGTTTGTGCAGTTGGCAGCCGCACTCTTATTATACAACAAAGGAGTCTTTATGTCATTATCAACTATGTAATTCTTACCGAACCACGCGTCTAACGCGTGGTTTTACTATACAAGAAGGCCTCCCATGTGGCAAATTGCACATGGGAGGCGGGGAGAGATCAATCATTCAATAACCAACGTCCCGAAATACTCGGGGCGGTGGAAGTCGGCCTTCTCGGTGCCGATGGGATTCCACATACCATAGTGGGTGACGGCGGTCTCGTCGCCGCATTTGTAGAAATTGCCGCGGAAGGTATATCCTTTTCCGAAGAGGATGCTGTCCACGCCCAAAATCCTGCAGAGCAAAGCGGCGGGGATCTCGGCGGTCACAGACCACGTGCCGTCGGAGACCTCACCCTTAACGGTGAAGATTTCACCATCCGAAAGATCGGCAATTGGGGTACGCTCATAGCGGTCGGGACCGATGCAGGACAGGAGGGTGCCGAAGGCATTCATCTCCATGTTGATGTAGCGGCCGTCACCCAGGTAGTCGCAGAAGAATTCCATGCAGGAATCCTTGTAAACGTGCTCGTTGTAGTGACGGTAGGTCGCCTTAGGATCAATCTCCGCACAGGTCATGTGCAGAAGGAATCCGAAATCCTCTACGTAGACCAACTGTGCAGTGGTGGCGGGGGTGTGCCCCTCGTACCAGAAGAAGTTGTCGATATGGGCGACGGGGATGGTGCTCCAATCCACGTCACCTGCCACCGTGCCTGCAGGCAGGGTGGGAATCTTATACGTCCTGTTCTCCATATCAGTCAAAATAACCCTGTCTGTACAGCAACTCGGCGATCAGCACGGCACCACCTGCGGCACCGCGGAGAGTGTTGTGGGACAGGCCCACGAACTTGTAATCAAAGAAGCTGTCCTCGCGCAGACGACCGAGGGTAACACCCATACCGCCGTAGATATCGCGGTCAAGGGCTGCCTGGGGACGGTTATCCTCCTCGAAGTAGGTGATGAACTGTGAAGGGGCGTGGGGCAGCTCCAGCTCCTGGGGCAGGCCCTTGAAGTTGGCCCAAGCCTCCAAGATCTCTTCCTTGGTGGGCTTGTTCTCAAACTTCACGAACACAGCCGCGGTGTGGCCATCGGTGACGGGAACGCGGATGCACTGGGTGGTGATGAGGGGAGCGTCGGCCTTGACGATCTGACCATCCTCCACCTTACCCCAGACACGCAGAGGCTCCTGCTCGGACTTCTCCTCCTCACCGCCAATGTAGGGGATGACATTGTCGATCATCTCGGGCCACTCCTTGAAGGTCTTACCGGCACCCGAAATGGCCTGATAGGTGGTAGCCACCACCAGGGTGGGCTTATACTTCATAAGGGGGGTCAGAGCGGGGACGTAGGACTGGATGGAGCAGTTGGGCTTGACTGCGATGGAGCCGCGCTCGGTGCCCAGTCTTGCCTTCTGTGCCTCGATCACAGCCAGGTGCTCGGGGTTGATCTCGGGGATCACCATGGGGACATCGGGCGTCCAGCGGTGGGCCGAGTTATTGGAGACCACGGGGATCTCGGCGCGGGCATACTTCTCTTCCAGAGCCTTGACCTCGTCCTTCTTCATATCCACGGCGCAGAACACGAAGGAGCACTTTGCCTTCATGGTCTCGATGTCGTTTTCAGCATCCACCACGATCATGTCCTTGTACTCCTCGGGCATGGGGGTGGTCATCTTCCAGCGGTTGCCCACGGCCTCGGCGTAGGTCTTGCCGGCGGAGCGGGGGGAGGCGGCCAGAGCGGCGACCTCAAAGTAGGGGTGATCGTGGAGCAGGGTCAGAAAGCGCTGACCCACCATACCGGTGGCACCGACCACACCGACCTTCATCTTTGCATTGCTCATTGTATGTTACCTCATTTCTGTGAGAGTTTTGTCCTGAAACGATAAAGGATTTCACTTTACCATGATAGTACATTATAGCATAGTTCGTGATAAAATGCAATAGTGAAATTTCCCGAAATACAGCCGTTTATTCATGTGGCTTTCGGGGCATTGCACACCTTTTATATACGAAAGAGCCGCCTCCCGGGAGACGGCTCTGAAAATCAATTATTCATCCTTCCCTCTTTTGCAGGCAAAGACAGCAGCAACGCCCATGAGCAGGGCGGCAGCGCTGAAACCAATGATGGAGGTACAGCCGGATTGTTCAGACTCATCTGGAGTCTCGGGCTCAGCGGTGGGTGCCTCGGCAGGCGTAGTTGCGGGAGCCTCAGTCACAGCCACAGTAGGTGCCTCGGTGGGCTCTTCAGTGGGAGCCTCGGTAGGTGCCTCGGTGGGCTCTTGGGTGGGAGCCTCAGTGGGCTCTTCGGTGGGCTCTTCGGTAGGAGCCTCAGTAGGAGCCTCGGTTTCGGGCTCTACGTAGGGGTCCTCAGCCGTACCGGTGGCAACGGCGTAGTTGTAGGCAACCTCATGCTCGTTGAGGGCACGGTCGTAAATACGGAAAGCCTTAAAGGTAGTATCCTGATTGCGGTCGGTTCTGTCGTGACCGAAGAACAAGTTGTCAGCACCCATGAAACTGGAAATAGCGCGACTATCCACCTTTTCACCGTCAACGTAAGTCTCCATCATGCCGCCGGGCTCGTAGGAAATGGTCACAATGGAATCCTTGATAAGCTCTACACCGTTGGGGATCTCGTAGCGGTGGTCACGGGTAAGGCCGGCGTACTTGAACTCCAGGCAACCGGTATCCACGCGGATGAACAGGGAGAAGTTGTCGTTGTCGCAGTTGATGAAGGTGTGGTAAGCGTTACCCAAGCCGACAAAATCGCCCAGAGAAACCTCTAGGGTCCATGCCTCGCCGTTGATGACATCCAGCACGGTCTGGGGGAAGAACTGGCGGTTATCGTGAACAGCAAAGCCGTCGTCCACGAACTTGTCGTTCTCATCCATAGTTACAGGAATAGCCCACTCCTCGGTGGTGTTGACCTTATTTTGCCAAGCGGTAGCCTCGTTGTTGTGGGTACCGTTGGCCTCGTTGTCCACGCCGTCGTACCAAGCGACCAGTCCGTCCTGAATGTAGGTAACCTCGGTCTCCTCGGCGGAGGCCATCACGGCAAACAGAGCCGACAGAACAAGCGTCAAGGCCATCAGAACAGCCATCGCCTTTTTACAGAAAAAATGCTTCATATTGAATATCCTTTCTAAAAAAATCGGTCTTATGCGACCTTTTTTATTATACAGGATATCGGGATATTTGTCAACTGTTTTGACAAAAAAGCAAGAGGAACATCCTTTAAAATCAAGAAGATTATCCCTTTCGTCTTGACAGACTCACCCGAATATGCTATACTACACATACTTTGATACGTTAGCCAATTGTATAATGTTGTAAATTGCGGTTTATCGGGATGTTTTGTTTTGCACCTTTCTCTCCGTGTCGAGAGAAAGGTGCCCAAAGAGCGCCACTTAAGGAAAGTACCCACGGTACTTTCCTTAAGGATCCTATCGCCTGATCTGCGTACCCATTTGCCCGTGGGCAAATGGGCTGATACGCTGTCAAGTCGCAGTTTGCCATGAAGCCGCACGGTCGTCAGAGTGACGACCGCGCGGTTAGTCGCCCATTTGGTGACAACCCAAAGTTTCTTTTTCCCTCAAAGAAAAACAACAACTTTGGGCAGAAGCCAAGCGGCGAGTTCCGCGCGGTCGGCGCTCCGCCGAGCGTGCGG
>JAZSBH010000081.1:0-5316 GCA_045602325.1 Eubacteriales bacterium
CCCCTCGACCCCCACCAAAAGAACTTTGAATAATGATTATTTATTAAAGGTTTTTGGGAGTCCAGAACCCTTTTTGCAAAAAGGGTTCTGGTGGGGTGCAGGGGTGAAACCCCTGCTCTATAAACCCAAATTTGAATCCCATTCCCACCGCTCTCTCCCACAAAACTCGGCACCCCACGCAAAGCAGGGTGCCGAAAGAGATCCGTATCAGTCTCCCTTGCGCTTCCTCAGCACGACGGCTGCGGCGGCGGCCAGGGCAATGGC
Source organism: Eubacteriales bacterium (assembly GCA_045602325.1). Classification (GTDB taxonomy): domain Bacteria; phylum Bacillota; class Clostridia; order Oscillospirales; family CAG-272; genus CAMEON01. The sequence continues at coordinate 265 of JAZSBH010000081.1, forward strand.
GGCGGCACCGGCAGTCAGCGTAGACTTGCATCCGCCCTCGGAGGGTTTGGTCGTATCCTCGTCGGTTTCTCCGGCGGAAGGAGCACCCGTCACGGGTTCAGTATCGGGTGTCGTCACGTCCGAGCCACTTGCATTCGCATTGGCGGCGGTGGAGATATAGCTGAACTTAAAGCGTCCGCCGGGAGCCACGTCGCCCGAGATGTAGAAGTCCAGAATGTCGCCCGAGAACTTCTCATAGTCACCCTCATCGTGGACGTTGTCGGTCCAGGAGAAGTTGATGGTGTAGTTGTCACCCGTAAGTCCCAGATCGGCCTTGGCGATCTTAACGGTCATGTACTTACCGTCTACCTTGTACTCCACGTCGGCCACCTTCTCGGTCTTGGAATAGTCGTTCTCAGCGGTGAACTTCTCCAGCACCAGCGTCTTCTCGGAAGCGGCAGACTTGTTCACCACGAACTCGAAGGTGTTCCAGCCCTGCTTCTGCTGGTCGGAATCGATGTAGAGGTTCATCCAGAGCTTGTCGGTATAAGGAGTAATATCCTCGTGGCACTCCACGAAGAAGTACACGAACTCGTCGTCGCGTGCGACTCTTGCACCGATGATATCGTTTCTGCCCGATGTTTCGGTGTAGACAAGCTCACCGTAGCCGGGAGCGTTTCGATCCTCGGTGTTGCCGATATAGGCGGCGTAGTAGGGCTCAACCGTCTTCCACTGATCGATGCCTGCGTTCAGATCGATGGTTGCCGAAGCACTAGGAGTGGGGATGGGACGGGCACCCTTGTACTGACGAACGAAATTGACCAGCTGGTAGTAGTAGTGATCCTGCAATTCTCCCTTGGTGGGCTCGATGTCACGGGAGAATTCGTCGATGAATTGATCGGGGAATGCGTTCTCCACGGCGGCGGGATTGCCCTCGTCCTCGGGCCATACCTCAAAGCGGCCTGCCGTCCACTCGTTCCAGCCCGTGACGAAGACCACCTTGGGATCCACCTCCAAAGCGTAGCTCCACTGCTGGGCGAAATTGTAGCCCCACTTGGAGGCCTCGGCGCCTTCCTTGACAAAGCGATCCTCATAATCGGTCGTATAGGAACGTCCCGTGATGTTGTTGCCGCTCATGGCGGCCAGCAGATGATGCTTGTAGTCGTGGTTCTGGGCGATGCCCACCGTCATCTGCTCGACGGTGCCGGACTTCTGCTCCTTCTGGTTCTTGTAGTACAGCGCCTGGGGGTACATGGAGAGCCAGCCCCAGGTTGCGAAATCGGTCTTGTCGATGAGGTAGGAGGGCTGACCCGCGCGGAAGGTAAAGAATTTGGTAATTTCCTTGTCTGTCAGGGAACTGCCCGCCTGGAAGCTGTCCTTCATGGCCATGAGCATGGGCTTCTCGTCCCAGTAGAACCACAGCTCGGGCCACTTGTTCGCGCGGAAAATATCCATATAGAGGGACTGCACCTGGGTGCGGGTGCTTTCCTTATCCCAGAAGGGGAGCATGAAGGAGACCTTGGGAGCCTTGACACCGTCGGCCATAGCATCCGACCAGGCTTCCATGAGGGAGGTGTAGCCGTTGCGCCAGGTGTGGATGCCGTTGGTGTTGTCGGTGAAGATCACGTCCACGCCTGCGTTGGCCAGAAGCTCGGCCTGCTTGCGCTGGACCCAGCCGTCGTCAGAGCGGTAGAAGCCGTATATGGGTTCATTCCAGTAGCAGGCGATCTGCCCCAACTCGGTCCACAGGGGATTGTCGTAATCCCGCATGGCCTCGGGGTACTTCTCGGAAAGCTCCTGCATATTCACGGGAGTATTGCGGATGGCGCCGCTGACGTGCCACGTCCAGTAGAACATGGCCAGGGTCTTATCATCCTTGAGGTCTCCCACCTCGGCGTTGGTGAGAGAGACACGGCCCAGGCCGTCGGTGAATACCCAGGTATCGGGCATGACGGGGTGGGTGTAGATGAGGCTGTCGGAGGGGATGACGTATGGATCGGGGGCAGTATGGGTACCGTCGGGGGCATCGCTGCTGGCGGAGCAAGGGGTGAAGTAATCCTCGGCCTCGGCGGTGAAGTGTACCTTCATCACGGGGTAGGCAGTGATATTCTCACCGGTATTGCCGTCTACGTAGACCACACCCTCAAATCCGGCCACGTCCCCGTAAACGTACAGGGCAGGGGCTTTGCTTAGGTTGTGGATGAGGAACAGGTAATCTCCTGCGGGGATCTTGGCAAAGCTGACTCCCACAGACTGGTTATCCACCAGAGTCACTCTGCCCGTCCCAACGGGCTCGGCGGCCACGGTGTCCTTGTAGGTTCCCTTCCATTCGTAAGCCGACATGGACACCTCGATGTCGCTCTGGTAGTAGGTGCCGAACTTGGCCTCCATACCCGACACGGGGGTGGTGGTGGTCAGGCGCAGACCTACGCTGTTGCTCATTTCAAAGATACCCTCGGACGCACCGGAACCGTAGGGAGAGACCTTATTGAGCATATCCTGGGAGGGCTCGCAATTGTTGAAGGGATCCTCAACAGACTCGGTAAAGCGGACGCGGAGCTCGGGCTCGCCTCTCTGCTCCTTACCGTCGAGGTACATGAAGCCCTTGGAGTTCACGGGGGAGGTGTTGGTCCAGACACCCACGTCGGCGCTGACGTCGGCCACGTGGAAGAGATACTCCCCGGCGGGCTGGGGGTCGAAGGTCACCCAGTTGGTGCCGCCATCGGTCATGGGGTCAAAGCGCTTGGTAGTGATGGGCTGACCGGCCACCGTAGCGTCGTAGCTCCCCTGCCACTTGTACACATACAGGGTACAGGAGGAATCTGTCTTATTCCAGGTGGGCATGGTGAAGGCAAAGGCGCTGAACCCATACTTCAGGTTCGCGCGGTAGGAAAACGTACCGGTGACGCGGACGGGCTCACGGGTGCCCGTGCCGTTCTGGATGGAGTGTTCTGTGGCAGCGGCGTGTACGGGAAGGACTGCGGTGAGAACCGTAGCAAAGACCGCGACAACCATCACGGCACACAACAGAAGCGCCGTCCCGCGTTTGAACCAATTTGATCTCATAATCGAATCTCCTTTCAGGGGGTGGATTCATTATAGCATACCGAGTGGGCAGAAGTCAATAGGACGGATATTTTTTGGAGGATTGCACAAACCACGCAGGGGAAAAGAGTTTGTCGTGGCGCGCGGAGAGCGCCTGGGAGGAACATCTTGAAAGCCTCCTCGCGTTGCTCGGTATCAGTTTGCGTTCAACGAATATTGCGGAGTTCTCCCCAGACCTCCTTCAAGAACCTTCAAAAAGGATTATTTTGCACTGCTTTTTAAGTTTTTGGGATGCTCATCCCTCTTTTTTCCAAAAAGAGTTTGAGCCCTCGGAGACCGTTTTTCACACCTCGATGAATCCCAATTTGCCCAAATTTCATGTTTGGAATTTTGAACTATGCAATTTGTAAAAATCCCTTGCAAATTACCGCTCGATATGCTATAATACCATCAAGGAAAAATTCACTCAAGAAAGGAAATATACACATGAACCAGGACAGAATCATCAAATCCTACGAGAACGCCCGCGCCGAGTACGCCGAGTACGGTGTGGACACCGACAAGGTACTGGAGCAATTCGACGACATCTCCATGTCCCTCCACTGCTGGCAGGGCGATGACGTCACGGGTCTGGAGGGTCTGGGCGACGTGGAATCCCAGAATCTGGTCACGGGCAGCTACCCCTACGCCGCGAGGACCGGTGACGAGCTCCGCTCCGATATCAAGATGGCCTTCTCCCTCTCTCCCTTCAAGCACAAGGTCAACCTCCACAGTATGTACGCCGAGCGCAGAAATCCCCGCAACGACCTGACCATCGAGGACTTCCGTAACTGGGTGGACTTCGCGAAAGAGAACGGCTACGGCCTGGACTACAACGCCTCCTTCTTCACCCACCCCATGATGAACAACGGCTTCTCCCTGGCTTGCCTCGATAAGTCCACCCGCGACTACTGGATCGAGGCGGGCATCGACAGCCGTGAGATCTCCCTGGCCATGGGTCGCGAGCTGGGTCAGAAGTGCTTCAATAACATCTGGATTCCCGACGGTCTCAAGGACGTTCCCGTGAACCGCTACCGCTACCGCGAGCTGCTCATTGAGTCCCTGGACAAGATCCTGGGCACCCCCTACACCGAGGAGGAGCACAAGTACGCCGCCGACGTCCTGGAGGGGAAGGTCTTCGGTATCGGCACCGAGGCATTTGTCGTCGGCTCCCATGAGTTCTACCTGGGCTACGCCGCCACCCACAACTGCGGTGTCACTCTTGACACGGGCCACTTCAACCCCACCGAGAACATCCCCGACAAGCTCTCGGCCTACCGTCCCTTCGTCCGCGACCTCATGCTCCACATCTCCCGCGGCCTGCATTGGGACTCTGACCACGTTCTCATTCAGGACGACTGCCTCATGACCATCATGCACGAAATGCGTATGGGCAACCTCTACGGCGACGTGGCCATGGGTCTGGACTTCTTCGATGCCTCCATCAACCGCGTGGCCTGCTGGTCCATCGGTCTCCGCGCAGCCGCCAAGGCCGTTCTGGCCTCCCTCCTGGAGCCCGTGAATCTCACCGACAAGGCCGAGGTAGAGGGTGACTTCACCTCCCGTCTCATGCTCATGGACGAGGCCAAGAACCTCCCCATGAACGCCGTTTGGGAGTACATGCTCATGAAGAAGGACATCGCCATCGGTCAGGATGCCCTGAAGGCCATCAAGACCTACGAAAAGGACGTTATGGCGAATCGATAAATCGTATAGCTAAAAAAGGAACCCTTCGCGAAGGGCTCCAGCCCGCTGACAAAGCCCATCTCAAGCAAGAGACAGGCTTTGTTTTTTAGTAAAAAGCAGAGAAAGCATGAAAAGCAATCTATGGGTATTTCCACAGCACAGGGCAATCTTCTTCATATTCTGCACGGCGGCAGTGAGGAGGCACTGCTCGGCAACCTTAGAAAGCCCCCGCATACGGCAATAACGGAGGCCGTGTAATTCTTTGGAATCGGCAAAGCTTCTCTCCACCGGTTCCTTTCTTCT
>JAZSBH010000082.1:0-8693 GCA_045602325.1 Eubacteriales bacterium
TGGCAGTTCACACCACAGGTGCCTACAACTACGCCATGGCCTCCAACTACAACCGCCTCCCCCGCCCCCGCGTTATCATGGTCAAGGACGGCCAGGCAAGGGTTGCGGTCAGGCGCGAGACCTACGCCGATCTCATCCGCAACGATATTCTCTGATTTTCCTCACCCCGAAAGGAGGAGTTCCATTTGAATATTCTCTCAGATCTTCTTTTGATGCTGCTCTCCATGCCCGTCATGCTCCTGTCACTATCGGTACACGAGTCTGCCCATGGCTACGCGGCTTATAAGCTGGGCGATCCTACCGCCCGCAATCTGGGACGCATCACCCTCAATCCGGTCAAACACTTTGACCTCTTTGGTTTCCTCTCTATGCTGGTATTCCACATTGGTTGGGCGAAGCCGGTTCCCATCAATACCCGCTACTTCAAAAAGCCTCGCCGCGACATGGCCATAACAGGCGCGGCAGGTCCGCTCTCCAACATTTGCCTGGCTCTCATCCACCTGATCATTCTGCGTGTCGTGATGATCTTCGTTACCGACGCGATACTGCAATACCGCATCGGATCCGAGCTGGTGCTGACGGTAGTTTCCCTGGTTGTCTACCTGCTCTACATGGGGGTGGCTATGAATATTATACTGGCCATCTTCAACCTCATTCCCATTCCTCCCTTTGACGGCTCCCGTATTTTCTACGCCTTCCTGCCGCCCAAGTGGTATTTCGGTGTCATGAAGTACGAGCGGTATATCATGATCGGCTGTATCGTTCTCTTTTTCATGCTCAGCCGTTTGGGTGTAAATCCCCTTGCCGCCTTTGAAAATTGGGTCATCAACGGCCTCTTTACCATAACGGGAATGGGCAAAGGCACCTCCGAGCTTTGGGTGTTCAACGTCCTGCTCAGCTATCTGGGCAATCTCATGTTCGCATAAGCAAAATTTTTGTGAAAGGAGTGCGGAAGTGGAAGCACTGACCTACCATCTTGAATCCTTCGACGGCCCCCTTGATCTTCTGCTCTCCCTGATCCAGAAGAACAAGGTGGAGATCACCGATATCCCCATTGCTCTCATCTGCGATCAATACATGGAATACATCACCGAGGCCGAGCGGCTGGATATGGATCTGGCCTCCGAGTTCATCGTCATGGCATCCGAGCTCATGCTCATCAAGAGTAAGATGCTCCTGCCAAAGGCAGAGCCCGAGGAGGAGGATCCCCGTGCGGCACTGGCCGAGGCACTCTTGAAATACCAGCAAGCCAAGGCGGCCGCCGCCATTTTTGGCAAGGCCTACACCAAGTTCAGTGGGCGCATGGTCAAGGATACCGACGAGATCTCGGTGGACAAGACCTTCGTGGCGGATCAAAACGTCACATCCCTGTGCCTGGCCGTGCGGCGCATCATCGCCTACCGCGAGGAGCATCCCACGGCGGACAAGGTGACCTTCACCCCCATGATTGCCAAGCCCATCGTGCCTGTTGAGGCCAAGATCGTGGGTATTCTGCGGCATTTCAAAAAGAAAGAGAAGGTATCCCTGCATACTCTTATTGAGGATTCGGTTTCCCTGCCCGACATGATCGCCATTTTCCTGGGTGTTCTGGAGTTGGTGAAAATGCGGCGGATCATACTGGTGGAAAATGACGTAGAAAGCTCGGTTTTCGGTGCTGAGACCGAATTCCTGATGGGCGAAGAACCCACCACCGAGGAGATCACCTCGGAATTCAGCTCGGATTTTGATATTGCAAACAAGGAGGTAACCGTCCATGCCGAATGAAAAGAATACGCGCGAGACCGAGGAATTGTTGGGCTCGGTTCAGGACGTGGAACGCGCCATTGAGGCCATTCTGTTCGCGGCGGGTTACCCCGTCAAATACGAAAAGCTCGCCGAGGTCATCGGCCTGCCCCAACGGGATCTGCGCAATCTCATCGCCCACATGGCCGAGGGATACAGGAACAGAGGCATCCAACTTCTCCTGTACCCCGACACCTGTCAGCTCACGACCAAAGAGGTATTCGCCCCCTACATCCGGGAGGCCCTGGGCATCAAACGGGGCGGTAATCTGTCCAATTCCTCCCTGGAGGTGTTGGCAGTAGTAGCGTACAATCAACCAGTGACCCGTTCCTACATTGACATCGTCCGCGGTGTGGACAGCTCCTATGCCGTCACCTCCCTCTTGGACAAGGGGCTCATCGAAGCCGTCGGGCGTCTGGATGCCCCCGGTCGTCCCATGCTTTACGGAACCACCGATAAGTTCCTGCGTGTCTTCGGTCTGGAGTCCCTGGCGGATCTGCCCGAAACAGAAGCCCTGGACGTGGCAACCACCGCGCAAGCCGCCAACGCAATACTGGAGGAAATCGACCGAGATCAACTGTCCATCGACTCGAAAAGTGAGCCCTCGGACGCTTTAGAATCGGCCGATCCCCCCGTTGAAGAGGAGGAGAGCCTATGACGCCTTGGATCGTGATCGGCTGTATCATCCTATTCTTCGTGTTCCTGTTCACCGTTCATGCTTACGTTACCATTGAAATGGCAGACGACATGGCGCTGACCATACGGATATTGGGGATTCCGATCAAAATACTGCCCAAGAAGCCCAAGACCTACAAGATCAGCAACTATACCCTGAAAAAGATCCGCAAGCGGGATGCCAAGGCGGCTAAAAAAGCCGCCAAAAAGGCAGAAAGCAAGAAGAAAAAGAAGGACGAGAAGGAGCAGAAAAAGGCCGAAAAGAAGGCAGAGCTGGCCAAGATGACCAAGGAGGAGCGCCAGGCCCTCAAGGAAAAGAAAAAGGCCGGGAAGCCCGCTCTGACCGATCTTATCCCTCTCATCTGCCGTGTGCTGAAGCTGTTCTTCTCCCGTTTCTTCGGTAAACTCCACATCAAGGTGGCCAAGCTCCATGTGCGCGTGGGTGCATCCGACGCCATGCAGGCAGCTGTAATCTACGGAGTGGCCAACCAGGCGGTACAGTACCTGGTAGAATTTCTCCGCAGGATCTCCCACGTAGACGGTTTAAAAAACGCGGATATCCGCATCGAACCCGATTTCCTGTCGGACAAGATCGAGTTTGAGTTCAACATGACCTTCCGCGTCAGTCTCGGCAACGTACTGGGGGCCGTGTTCAAGGCGGGTTGGCATTTCCTCGTGGGCTTTATCAAGATCAAGCCCAACCCCGACCATCCAAAGCCCGGCATCAAGCCCCCCAAGCCTCCGAAGGTTCCCAAGCCTGAGCCCATCCCCCGTCCCGAAGCCCCCGATCATCGGGCGTAACCTTTATTCGTTCCCTATTTTGTAAATCATAAACGCCAATAAAGAAAGGAAATCAACATCATGTCCACTACCAACGAAACCAAGCTGCAAGACGTTATCCAGACCTCCCTGCAAAACATCAAATCTCTCATCGACACCAATACCATCATCGGCACTCCCTACACCCACCCCTCGGGCACCGTCATCATCCCCGTGTCCAAGGTTTCCATGGCCTACGCCACCGGCGGCCTGGACTACGTAGGCAAGACCGATCCCAACGCCAAGCCTCAGAACTTCGGTGCAGGCGGGGGTACCGGCCTGGCCATGCAGCCCATCGGTTTTTTGGTCATTGACGCCGCAGGCAACGTGGAAATGCTCAACGTTGGTATGAAGAATCCCTCGGATCCCATCGAGCAGATCGCCGACATCATCGAGCGCTCTCCCGAGATCATTGCCCGCGTCAAGGCTCTCCTGGGTAAGGATAAGACCGAGGAATAATCCGAAACACAGAGCTTCCTGTCCGACCTTTATCGGACAAGATGGCATAATACTTCCCGTCCCGCCGTATAGTGGAATGTAATTCCATTTACATACGGAGGGACGGGAATGTTCGTGTGCAAGATCAAACCAAATCATACACTCATACGGGCGGTGTGTGCCTCACTGGCATCGGTGCTCTTGTTTTTGATGGCCGCGGGGCTTTATCCCGCCTCGGCAGACGAGATAACGGATGGTATTTCGTTGTGGAATGCTGTATCCATGCAAAAGCCTTGGACCGCATGCATGAGCGGCGAGGTCTGTCTTCCTGCGGGAGACGCGTCCCTGCCCGCGGCTTTGACCGGCGTATCCGCCCGTGGAGCCGTCCTGATGGAGGCGGAATCGGGAAACGTGGTATTCGGGCAGAACCAAAACGCCCGCCTTTCCATGGCCTCCACCACCAAGATCATGACCGCACTGGTTGCCCTGGAGCAGCTTCCCCTTGAAACCGTCGTCACGGTCACCCCCGAATCGGTTGGTGTGGAGGGGTCGTCGATCTATTTGGTGGAGGGCGAAAAACTCACGCTGGAGCAACTCCTGTACGCCCTACTGCTGGAATCCGCCAACGATGCTGCGGTGGCTATTGCCATTGCCGTTGCGGGGAGCGTGGAGGATTTTGCCGCGCTTATGAATGAAAAGGCCGATGAGCTGGGGTTGACAAATACCCATTTCGTCAATCCCCACGGCCTGGACGACGAGGATCACTACACCACCGCCAAGGAGCTGGCGCTCATTGCCCGCGCGGCCTTATGCAATCCCGTATTCCGCGAAATATGCGCTACCAAACGCAAGACCATCCCGCTCCATGAAAACGAGGGCGTGCGACTTCTCCTCAATCACAACAAGCTCCTGGACGCCTACGATGGGTGTATCGGGGTCAAGACAGGCTTTACCAAAAAGACCGGTCGCTGTCTGGTCTCGGCCGCCGAGCGGGACGGCGTAACCCTGATTGCCGTAACCTTGGGTGCCCCCGACGATTGGAGGGATCACACTGCTATGCTCGATTACGGCTTCAGTATGTATGAATCCGTGACCCTCTGCGAGCCTGCCTTTTTCTCGGCGCCGCTGTGGGCGGTCAACGGGGTGCAAGACTACGTCATGGTGGAAAACACCGAAACGCTGACCGTCGTTTTACGAAAAGATCATGGCGCCGTACGGTGTTTGGTGGAGCTTCCCCGCTTTGAGTTTGCTCCCATTCGGAACGGACAGACGGTAGGACGGCTTCTCTTCTGCGAGCAACGCGCAGACGGTACCCAAACCGAACTGGGCAGCGTGCCGCTGGTCGCTGCCTATGGGGTAGACGGCGTGACATATCCACAGAGCCTTTGGGAATGGATATGCAGATTTTTTTGAAAATTGATTTGCATTCATCCGTCCGCACCTCGATTTTGCATTCTTCTCTCCCCAAAATTTGATTACAAATAAAGGATCACATATGGAACCCATCAGAATTTCAAAATACTTCACCGATTGCGGTGTCATGTCCCGACGTGCGGCGGATACCGCCGTGGAGAACGGCGAGGTCAAGATCAACGGACTGACCGCTGTGCTGGGGCAAAAGGTGACCCCCGGTGTGGACGTGGTGACCTGGAGAGGCAAAAAGATCGTCCCTCCCTCCACGTCTGCCAAAATGACGGTCATGCTCAACAAGCCCCGCGGCTATCTGACCACCCTGTCCGACGACAAGGGACGGCACACAGTCGCTGAACTGGTGGCCGACGCGGGAGTACGGCTGTACCCCGTGGGAAGACTGGATATGGACTCGGACGGTCTGCTGATTCTAACCAATGACGGCGACCTGGCCAATAAGCTGTCCCATCCCTCTCACAACGTAGATAAGGTCTATCTGGCCTACGTAGACGGCCACGTCACCGCTGAGCAGATGACGGGCATGACAGCCCCCATCGAGATCGACGGCAAGCTGACATCCCCTGCCTTGGTGCGTAAGGCAGCCTACAACCAGTTCGAGACCGCTCTGGAGGTCACCATCCACGACGGACGCAACCGTCAGGTGCGCCGTCTGTGCGAGCGGGAGGGCCTGCACGTCCGCAAGCTGACCCGAGTCGCCGAGGGTTCTCTGCTTCTGGACGAACTGGAGGAGGGCAAATGGCGCCGCCTTTCGGATAAGGAAATCAGAAAACTCAAGAGTTAACAAAGACTTTTGGAAAGGACAACATCATTATGCTGGAAGTATTACCCATTCAGACCAAGCTGGAACAGGAGGCAATCTGCGCCCGTTGCGGTATCGAATATAAGGTGGACTGCATGGCGTACCATGCTCTCGTGGACGGCAATCTGACCGCAGTCTGTCAGTTTACCATGGACGAAGAGGGCGGTCATATTCACGATCTGGCCATGGTCAAGGACGTGGTCTTTTCCGACCGCGACCGTATCGAATCCCTGTTCGTCATGGGACGGGCGACCCTGAATTTCATCGACCTCTGCGGGGTGCACGTTGCTTATTTTGAGGACAAAAGCTTCGATGGCGAGGGCATGATCAAGTCCATCGGCTTTACCAAACAGGAGGATGGCCGCTGGTTCGTTAATCTCACCGATTTCTTCGTGGAGCCCTGTCAGCACGGACATGGGTTGAAGAACTCGGAAGCCGATCAGGCGTAAGGAGATGGAGTATGGCACGCAGAATACTGGCCATTGGCGGACACGTTGGTGACGCCGAGCTGACCGCAGGCGGTCTCATGGCCGCCAACGCTACAGACGGAGGGGAGAATTTCACCCTCGCCATGACCGCGGGCGAGCGGGGGAATCCCCCTCATCTGACGGTGGCAGAGTACCGCGAGCAGAAGATCGCCGAGGCACAGGCATTTGCAAAGATGGTAGGCGGAGCGGCCTTTGTGCTTCCCTACGCTGACGGCGAGCTCCCCAACAACGAGAACGTGCGCTACGAGGTGGCCAACATCATCCGGAAGGTACGCCCCGATCTCATCGTGACCCACTGGAAGTCCGCCATGCACAAGGATCACAACAATACCCACCTCATCGTCCCCGACGCACAGTTTTTAGCCTCGGTGGTGGAGTGCGACCGCATCGAGGGCAAGCGTCACTACGCCCCCGTTTATTATGCCGAGAACTGGGAGGACGACGCCGATTTCACCCCCTATATCTACGTGGACATCACTCGCGGATATGATCTGTGGTGCGAGGCTCTGCACACCCAGTGGTTCGTCATGAACAGCAAGGATTTCGCCTACTACGACTACTACACCGCCCTGGCGCGGATGCGGGGATGTCTGAACAAAACCATGTATGCCGCCGCCTTTGACGTGGGAGAGCGGCATAAGCGGGTGAAGAAGGATATGCTTTGATTTATAAGCGAAAGCACACGGTTTTGGCCGTGTGCTTTCGCTTTGAAATTCATATTGGTGTTTGTCGGGGAGCGAAGAGAGCGCCTGGGGGAAACTTCTTGAAAGAAGTTTCCCCCAGCCCCCCTTCAAGAACTCTCAAAAGAAGAATTGTCAAGTAACCCTTTTTGAAAGTTTTGGGAGTGCCAAGAACCTTTTTTCTGCTCTGCTTGCAGAGCGAGGTTCATTGGTGGGGTGCAGGGATGAAACCCCTGCACGGTAAACCCCAATTCATCATCAAGGCGAAATGATAAACTTCCCCTTTGCCCGCAGAGCTCCATCTGCCAGGATCTCGGGCAGCTTTTCCAACGGCTCGCAGGCGTAGACCATGGAGGAGACGTCGATCTTTCCACCGTCGATGAGGTCGAGGGCGCGCTTCTGGGTGTAGGGATTGATGAAAGAAGCCTTGAGGGTGATCTCCTTCTTGAATATCTCGAAAGGCTTGATGGCCATTTCATCGCCGGGAGCGGTGAGACCGAAGAGCATAACGGTGGACTTCTTGCCCGCGATGTCGATGGCCTGGTTCATGGTGGCGACCTTACCCACGCATTCGATGACGCAGGCGATGCGGTCAATGCCTTTATCTGCCAACGTAGCTTTTACGTCCTCGGTGAGGGGATCAATGGTCAGATCTGCGCCCAGTGTTTCGGCCAGAGTACGCTTCTCAGCCACGGGCTCAATGAGGATGAGCTTCCCTGCGCCCGAAATGCCCGCGAGCTGGAGCATGAGAAGGCCGATCATACCGCCGCCGATGACGGCTACGGTGTCACCCGGCTTTATCTCGCAGAGGTCGATTCCGTGGACACAGCAGGCCACGGGCTCGGTCATGGCGGCCATCTCGTAGGTGGTGGTGTCGGCGATCTTGTAAACCTGGGACTGGGGGACGGCGCAATACTCAGCAAAGCCGCCATGGACGGTGGTGCCGATGCCGATCATGTGCTCGCAGAAATGCCCGATGCCGCCCTTGCAGTAGGCACACTCGCCACAGAGCTTATTGGGATCCACGCAGACGCGGTCGCCCACCGAGACAGAGGTCACCCCCTCGCCCACAGCCTCCACAATGCCCGAAAACTCATGCCCCAGGACGGTTCTCGCAGGGGTGGAGGCGGCGCCCTCGTCGCCGTGATAAATATGTACGTCGGTGCCGCAAATGCCGCAGGCCTTGACCTTGAGGAGCACTTCACCGGCTTTGGGGGTGGGCTTAGGGATATCTTGGATGCGGAGATCGGTGGCTTGATAGAAGACAGCAGCTTTCATGGGGGATACCTCCGATTTTTTTGTTTTTTGTTGCATACAGTATAGCACATTTTGTGTTGAAAAGCAAGAGGGGAGCTTCAAAAATTCGGTTGTAACTATTCAGGCGATGTTACAAATTGCGGTTTATCGGGGAGCGACTGCTATCTGAGGCTCCCTCCGGGAGGGAGCTCCCGACGAAGTCGGGTGAGGGAGAATGCGCGAGTAAAAACATATTGTTCTTACACGAAAAAATGCATATGTTTCAGGCACGCGGTCTCCCTCCGTCACGCCCTACGGGCGTGACACCTCCCTCCCGGAGGGAGG
>JAZSBH010000083.1:0-27313 GCA_045602325.1 Eubacteriales bacterium
GTGGGTGATGCCTAAGGGGTTGCGGTCTTTATCGAGAAGGTCCCAGAGTTCCATAGAACACCTCCGGTGTAGTGAAATCCGCCCGTTGGGCGGGTGAAATCGCGCTTTCGCGCGGTGAAATTCCGCCTACGGCGGAGTGAAATCTTCCCTTCGGGAAGGTTGAGGAAGACTTTTGCCTTCGGCAAAAGGCTATTTTACCTTACCAGGTATCCTCTTCCTCGCCTTCATGGCGTACGGTCTTGGCGTTGGGATCGTACTTCTTCATCATCCCGTACACCCGGTCATCCACGGTAGCCACCACGGTGACGGCCTCATAGCCGTACTCCACCGATTCCACGGCGGCCTGCTCGGAGTAGAGACGGGACAGAGCGCCTTGCTCGGCGTTGGGTATGACAAAGGTTACACGGCGTTTGCCCAAGCGCACCATGTCCTGGAGGGCGAGGGAGAGCTGATCCAGCCCCTGACCCGAGAGAGCCGAGATATAGACAGCGGCGCGGGTGGTGTCGGGGCGGCTTTGGGTGGTGTCGCGATCAAAGGACAGGCCTTTCTTGGCCACCACGCCCATGAGGCTGACGGTGTCGCAGGACTCGCGGTCGCACTTGTTAAAGACGTACAGGGTAGGCTTTCCCCCGGCGCCAAGCTCCTGCAAAAGCTGCTCGGTGACCTCCAGCTGGTTCGCGCACTCGGGATCGGAGGCGTCCAGCAGGAGCAGGATGATGTCGGCGTAGACCGCTTCCTCCAGGGTGGAACGGAAGGCGGACACAAGGTGGTGGGGGAGCTTACGAATGAAGCCGACGGTATCGGTGAGCAGGATGGTCTCCCCGCCGGGGAGGGCGAATTTTCGCGTGGTGGGATCGAGGGTGGCGAACAGCTTGTCCTCGGCCAGAATGCCCGCGCCGGTGAGGGCATTGAGCAGGGTGGATTTGCCCGCGTTGGTGTAGCCCACGATGGCCACGCGGGGAAGGCCCGAACGGTCGCGGGAGGCGCGCATGGTGCGGCGGTTCTTCTCCACCACCTCCAGTTCGGCCTTGAGGGCGTCGATGCGGCGTTTCATGTGGCGGCGGTCGCTCTCCAGCTTGGACTCACCGGGGCCCCGGGTACCGATACCGCCGCCCAGTCGGGACATTTCGGTACCATGACCCGTCAGGCGGGGAGCGGTGTACTGGAGCTGGGCCAGCTCCACCTGCAATTTACCCTCGGAGGTGACGGCGTGAAGGGCGAAAATATCCAGGATCAGCATGGAGCGATCGATGACCCGAAGCTCCATATGCTTGTCTCCCCCACGGATGTCGTCCTCCAGGTTGCGGATCTGGACGGGGGTCAGGTCGCAGTCAAAGACCACCAACCCGATCTCATTGTTGCGGCAAAGGTCAGCCAGCTCCTGCACCTTGCCCGAGCCGATGAGGGTACGGGGGTCGGGGGTGGACTTATTCTGCACCACGCGGGCGAAGACCTCGCCGCCTGCGGTATCCAAAAGCCTCGCCAGCTCGTCAAGACTGACTTCGATCTCGTCGGCAGAATCCTCCTTGGTTACGACACCCACGAGGATGGCTTGGATAGGGGCGGCTGCATCGCTTGCGATGCGGTCCTCACGGGTCATAAAGGTATTTTTATTTTCGGACATAATTTTTTACTCCTTTCGGATGGGGGGAGAGAAGATACGGGGACACAAGATACGATACAAGATAGGCGGCAAAGTCTGTGGCTCTGTCATATCTTGTATCTCTGTAACTTGTATCTCTCACGTTTGCATACATGATACATCAAAGCAAAAGGACAGGCCGCGCCAAAGCAAACCTGTCCTTTTATCGGTTGACATACTACTCCCACGGAATAGGGGGCTATCCCGTCGGCTCCAAGAAGGATTACTTTCTGACAGCAGCCAGTCTCTTCTTGAACTTGTCCACGCGACCGCCTGCATCGACAAACTTCTGCTTGCCGGTGTAGAAGGGGTGGCACTTGGAGCAGATTTCAACACGCATCTCGCTACCCTTGGTAGAACGAGAGACGACAGTCTCGCCGCAAGCGCACTTGATGACGCACTCAACGTACTCGGGATGGATTCCGTTCTTCATTTTCATTTACCTCTCACTCTGAAATTCCCCATGTTCTTTGACATCGGGTACAAAAGCCTATATATTATAACACAACTTTCTTGTTTTTGCAAGGGGTTTTTGAAATTTTCGCACGGAAATTTTCACAAAAAAACAGGATCTGCGGCTGAATATACGGGCAGGTTGGAGCAAAATCCATGTAAATTGCGTGAATTACCCGTTTCCGCTTGACAACGCCGCCGCTATGTGCTATAATGGCGTTAACTTATTATACGGAAAGGACTTTTCCCATGAATCAAAACAACAAACCCCTCGGTGCGCCCGAGGTAGAAGAAAACGTCCTCTTTGGCGTTGTCGGTGCATTTCTGTTTTCTCTGGTCGGCGGTATCGTATACGTCGTACTCAACATGGCAGGCTTCCTGTCTGCTCTCAGCGGTCTGATTGGCGTTGTCTGCGCCATCAAGGGTTACGCCTTCTTTGCCAAGAAGGAAACCAAGCGCGGTGTTATCATCTCGGTCATTATGGCCGCCGTGGTCATCGTCATTGCCTGGTACGTCAGTTTCTGCCTGGATATGGTAGCCGCATACCAGATCTGGTTTGAAGAGGGTGAAGTGGACTACGCTCCCACCATTTTCGAGTATCTGCCCTTTGGCTTCTATGACCTGACCGTCAACCCCATGTATTTTGTGGATCTTCTCCTGAGCCTGGCACTGGGTGCCGTGGGTTGCGGTAGCTACGTAGCCCAGATGATCAAGCGTCAGAAGGCCATCGCCGCTCATCAGGCCGCCCAGGCAGAGACCCAGGCACTGGCTGACGCACAGGCCGAGCAGGCTGCCGCCGCCAAGCAGAATGAGCCCGACGCATGGGCTGACCTCAACGCTAAGACCGAGGCCGCAGAACAAAACGATACATACACCAATCCCGAGGCATAACCTCCCGGTATGTAAGGAACCGACTCACCCGCTGTGAGTCGGTTCCTTTTTGCTTTCGATCATCCTTTCATATCCCTGAACGTGATCTCGTATCCAAACGCTACCCGTTCGGATACGGGGCGCCAGTAGGTATACAGGAAATACTCGGTCATGATCTCCCCGTGGTATCCGTCAACGAACAGGTAATAGGTCCCGGGTTCCAAGGTAGCCCCCGCGCAGTCCACTTGCATGCCGTCCTCGGTCACGGTCTCCCACGTAAGCGCTACGGGCTTGCCCATCCCGTCAATCAGCGCAGGCGTGTAGTAGTAATCCGCGGCCTCCGCCCCGAAAGCCAGGGTGAAATCAAAATTTTCCTTGCCTTTGAGTTCGAAGGCATAATAATCGTGATCCCCCTTGACGGTGGAGCCGCTGTACGTAATTCCCGCCAAGGCCATCCAGTCTGCCCCCTTGGGGGTGTTGTTATTCTCCAGCTCGGAGCATGCGGCTTCGTGCCATTTGACCTGATAGTATTCGGTATCCCGGAAAAATGCGTCCACAGATCGTGCGTAGCTCCTGTCCAGCGTAACCGCCTCTTCCACAGCGGTAGCCGAGGGCAGAACGTTTTCCAAAGACGAGCTTCGGGTCACCACGCCCACTACCTTACCGTGGGCATTGAGTAGTGCTCCACCCCGACATCCGTCGGTCAGCGGGCAGGTGTACGGGATCTCGCCAAAGCTTTCTCCCGTGGCGGTATGGATCACGGTTTGCTTCACCTCAGATGCCACCACGCCTACCGAGAAGGAACCGTTCAGTCCACCAAGGGTACTGCCGTAAACGTACAATGTCTCCCCGGGCGTGACCCCGTTGGTTTCCAATTCCAGATAGGGCGTTTTCTGTGCGGGCTTGATCCGGATCAACGCTAGATCCCGTGCCTTGTCGAAGGCGACCACCTTGGTCGCTTCGTATACCGCCGAATCGGGCATGGTGACCTTGATGACCTTCGCTCCGTCAATGACGTGATACGCCGTCATGACAGTTCCCTCGGCGTCCACGAAGAAACCGGAGCCCCGTCCACAGGTCTGTCCCGAGCCGTTGAAGGCCTCGATAGTCACGGTACAAGCCTGGGCCAGTGCGTATACATCTTCGGGAGCGTACTCCGAGAGACGGTCGTGTACCTCACTCATCCAATCTGCCTCGGAGCCCGTATAGCCGTACTGCTCGCAGTAGAGCTCATAGGCAGACTTACCGGGCACTCCTTGAATCCCTTGGATTCCCTGTTCACCTTGGGCACCCTGCTCACCCTTGGGGCCTTGCTCACCCTTAGGGCCTTGCTCGCCCCGAAGACCCTGTTCCCCTTGTTGGCCCTGAACGCCCGCAGACGTGCCGTCCTGCCCGTCCTCGGGGCTCTTGAGGGCCACACCGCAGAATACCACCAAAAGCAGGGATAACATAGCCAATACCGCGCAGGTAATGATCAACTGTTTGCGGTTGATCTTGAGACTCCGCTTTGGTTTAGACTGGGTGGCCGGTTCGGTTGGGGATGTAGTTGGGGTTTCGTCCGTCGTCGTCAATTGATTTTTCGGTTTCTGTTCGGGTTTCATTTTTTGCCTCCTGTATGTTCAAAATCCCAAGCGTCACGGTTTTCTCTCCGTTTTCGCTTTTGTGGCATTATTATAACAGGTTTATGACGAGAAATCCCCCACATTCTGTCAACAGGAAGAAAAAAGTCATCGACACAACAGCACGGAATCAGCAAAAGAGCGACCCTTCACACGCCCAAAAAACGGCGAATGAGGCTATCAGACACAAACCGTCAGGTTTAGGTCGACAGCCTCATTCACAAAACAATGTCGGTTATTCAGCGTAGAACACCCGTCCTTCCCTTCTGGCGGGCGCGGCGGGCTCTTCCCCATCGGTGTAGCCCAGGATACAGTTGCCGACGCCCTCGTAGTCCCCTTCCAGGCCGAGGGATGCCAGCCATTCCTTCCACTCGGGCATGGCAAAGGTCTCTTGCGCGCGGTGGATCCAACAGCTCCCCACGCCCAGGGCATGGGCGGCCAGCATGAGGTTGCCCATGACCAGACTGCCGTCGTGGACATAGGTTCTGCGCTCCTTGGAGGCCAATACGACCAGCACCACGGGTGCGCCGTAGAAGGGATCGCGGTCGGAGCCCATGACAGCAGCGTTGTCGCGGGAAAGGCGGTCACGGGTCTCCTTGTCGGTGATGGCGATGATCACGGTGTTCTGGGTGTTCATACCGCTGGCGGCGTAAAGGCCGGCCTCGATGATCTGATCGATGATCTCGCGGGGGAGCATGTCGGGCTTGTATTTGCGGATAGAGCGGCGGGTGAGAATGGTTTCAAGGGTGGGGTTCATGGATAATCTCCTTTCATGTGTCGGATAAATGGAATTGCTGTTTGAATTCATTCAATAGCTCGGGAATACCATAGCCACTTGCGTCCCGTCCATCGCCAACGGCGGGGATTTCCACAAGGCATTTGCCCTCCACACGGAAGTCGGTGCGCTCCACATCGGATACGCGGGTCGCGCCCGGCTTGATACGAAGTCTGCGCAGGATCACAGGCTTTTCCTCGTGCAGGACACACCAGACACCGCCGATGCAGCAGGCGTTTTGGGGCAAGAAGAAGTAGCCGAGAATGTCGCGCACGTCAAAACTTGAATCAGCTGCGTTCGCAAAGGCAATCCAGAGCAGCCATATGCGCAGGGGAGGGCAGAACAGGGCTATGACGGCTGGCAAAACCGAAAGCAAAATCATCGGGAATGCGGAAAAAAGCACCTGCTCTCCCCGCGATAAAATGGCCAGATCGGCCTTGACGTATGCCGCCGGCATATGCCATTTGCCCGGGAAGGGAGAGAGGCGAATGGCGTACACCTGCCGTCCTGTGAGCCACAGGAACAAGGCGTGGCTGAGTTCGTGTAACGGGAGAAGGAGAAGCGCAAATAGCACGAAAAGGAGGATCTGACCCTTTAGTTCACTCGCATGGAGTATCACCCATGAAACCGCCACAACAGACCATGCGATACTCCAAACACTTGAGATGGCCTTGGGTACTTGCTTGATATCCTTCACCCAGTCGCCGCCCTCCAAAAGGTAGGATGTACGGGGATAGTCGTGGGATTCATTTTTTCCAATAGTAATCTTCATGATGCCGGCTTTCTCCTCCATAAGATACCCTATTATAGCAAACTTCCCTACATTTGTCAACCTTTCCTCCTATATCAAAGAAATTTACGCGTAACAGGTATAATCTTTGTCGTTTTTCAAATAATACCCATGCAGCATGCACGCCACACCGTCATGCATCACCTCGGCTTGTACAACGAGTGAATATCCTGCGGTACGAGTCGCTCGCATACGCGATATATTTCACAAGAGAAAAGACTCCGTTATCATGAAAGCTACCGGAATCGTAAGACGCATCGACGACCTGGGTCGTGTCGTCGTCCCCAAGGAGATCCGCCGTACCATGCGTATCCGCGAGGGAGCCCCCTCTCATACAACATTGACACAGTTCGACAGATTTTGCGTGGCGATACATAGTGTGGTGGAAAGAACAAAAGCGAGGTGAAATTCACCTCGCTTTTAAAATAATTTCTCGACATTATTGAACATACAACAAAACTTACCATCAATCGCCATATCCACATGATAATGACCAAAAATCCATTTTTCGAACATGGTTTTATTCTTTATCTCTTCAAAGAATTCAGTAAGAATATCTTGACTATAATTTGAGGAAATCCCTTCTTGTACAGACGACGGTGCACAGTGCGTTATTATGTAGTCAACGATCCACCCGTTTGATTCAAGATTCGAAATTGCCGTTTCAAGCTCTTGGTCTGATGGCAATTCTTCTTCCCACCAGTTTTTATCCTTTGTACGATACTCTTTATCGTGAGAACTTGCTCCTCCAAATGTAAAAATACGTTTACCATCTATTTCATATATTTGCCCTCTCATCAAATGATACATACCATTTGATATTTTGTGAGCTTTTCCATTGGCAAAATCGACAATCTCAAATTCGTTCAATAAATTAAAATTCTCATGATTTCCATCAATAAAAAGAGTTGTGAAATTTTTTTGTTCGAGCCACTTTCTCCAATATATTTCTTCATTATCATTATTCCACACACCGCCAAAATCACCGCAAATAATTAAGAAATCGTCTTTTGACAAATTCTTTTGAGCGGGAAACCGCTTTGAATTCAGTTTTGTAATATCTACCGGTATATGTGTGTCTCCGGTTATGTAAACCATACTTTCACCACCTTTTTTATATTATATCACATTCGATTCAAAAATTCAATATAAAAGTATAAATCCCCTTGCTTTGCAGATACTAACATTACAAATCTGAAAACACAAGGAGATTTTATATATATGAAAGCTACCGGAATCGTAAGACGCATCGACGACCTGGGTCGTGTCGTCATCCCCAAGGAAATCCGCCGTACCATGCGCATCCGCGAGGGAGACCCCCTGGAAATTTATACCGACCGCGAGGGGGAGGTCATCTTCAAGAAATACTCCCCCATCGGGGAACTGGCCGCCTTTGCGGGGCAGTACGCCGAAACCCTCCACAAGACCTGCGGGCTGGCCGTAGCCATCTGCGACCGCGACTCGGTCATCTCCTGCGCGGGGATTTCCAAGCGGGAATACGCCGACAAGCCCTTGTCCGAAGCCTTGGAGCACATCATGGAATCCCGCTCCTTCTATGCCAACAGCGGCGACACCGAGCCCCGCAACATCATCCGAGACGGCGGCAGTCACACGGTGAGCTGTGCCATGCCCATCATCAGCGAGGGAGACATCGTGGGCTGTGTGGTCTCCGCCAAACCCCCGGAGGGTGAGAGCACCGACCGCCTCGCCTTTGATATCGAGGCCAAGCTCATCCAAACCGCCGCGAACTTCCTCGGCCGCCAGCTGGAGACGTAAGAGAGCGATGAGAACGGCCTCCGGAGGTTGTTCTCCAAAAAAGTGCCACCCGATTACTCGGATGGCACTTTTTATGTTGGTCGTGGGAGCAAGCTCCGCACGAAACCGAGGTATTACTCTGCGGTCAGACCGGAGCGTTCAATACCCTGGACCAGGAAGTTCTGGCCGAAGCAGTAGAGAATCACCAGAGGCATGATAATACAGATACCGCACGTATTACGGATAGCCGTATAGTACATATTCTGACCTGCGTAGTCTGTCTTCAGGGATGTGGGAATATCCACGACGTCGGGCATCAGGGTGATCTTCGACGTGGTGAAGAACAGCTCGGTGTAGAAGTCGTCGGTCCACTGCCAGCAGAATGCGAACAGGAACACGGTCACCATCATGGGGATGGACAGAGGCAGGATGATGGTGAAGAAGGTACGGAACACGCCCGAACCGTCGATGTACGCGGACTCCTCCAGTGCATCCGGCACGCCGGTGAAGAACTGACGGAGCATGAAGATGTACAAACCGTTCTTGAAGGCAAGACCGGTAGCCGACAGGATCAGCAGGGGGGCGTAGGTGTTGGTCAGTGCCAGACCGTGGTCGGGCAGATCAATGATCTGAATGCCGGCCAGAAGCTCATTGAAGCTTTCGGGCATAAAGCCGACGGAAGCTCCGCCGCTGAGGAAGGACAGGATGCCCAGTATATCGAAGTAGCGGAAGCCCATAAACATGGAAAGCTGCAGAGTCTGGTGAGGCACGATCATGGTCAGGATAACCAGCAGCATGACCAGTTTGTTGCCACGGAAACGGAACTTTGCAAGACCGTAACCGATCAGGCAGCAGATAAAGGTCTGGAGCAGAGCACCTGCCAGGGAGATGATAAAGGTGTTGCGGAAGGCTTCCCAGTAGTCCAACTCATCGCCAAGCACGGCCTTGTAAATGTCCAGAGTGAAGTTCTTGGGGATCAGACGAACCGTCACGTCCACGAAATCCTCGGGAGCCATGAAGGAACCGGCGATTTTGGAAATGAAGGGGAACAGAACTACGTAGGAGATACCGACCAGCAGAACAAGACGGAAGATTATCCAGGCCACCTTCTGGAAGAAATACAGATTCAGGAACTTGGCCTTCAATCTTTCCTTCAGAGGGGTTCTGTCAAACTCGACGCGAATCTTGTTCTTGGATTCTTTCGTGATTTTCGGTGTATTTTGCATATTCGTATCCATATTATACCTCCTTAATCACGTTTTTGGTAGAACACGAAGGCCGAGAAGAGGCCAACGATGGCAGCCAGGATCAACATAACAATGAGGAAGTACATCCAAGACATGGCGGAGGACAGAACCTGACCCTCGGAGCCCTGGTATACGCTGTTGATGTAGCTCATGACCGAGTTGGAGTTGGTGGTAAAGGAGTCGATGATGGTGTAGACACCGTTTACCAGGATCATGGGGCTGATCATGGGGAAGGTGATCTTCCAGAAGGTCTCCCAAGCGGTACAACCGTCGATGCGGCAAGCCTCGTAGATGGCGGGGGAAATGGACTGCAGACCGGCCAGGAAGATCAGCATCTGGACACCGGAACGGTTCACGATGTCGTAGATCTCGTTGATCATCTTAACCACGTACTCAAGCAATTCTTGACCGATCTTCATAGTAGAGAAGAGTCTCTCGATATCCATGACAGATACGATCTCGCTTGCGGCACTGGAACCCGAGCCGTCTATACTCTCATTTCCCTCCATCATGGTACCCAGAATGTTCTGGCCCTCGATGGACTCCATAATACCGGTAGACAGGATAACGGGGATGAAGAAGATGGCGCGGAATACGGCGCGGCCTGCCATTTTCTGGTTCAGCAGAACGGCCATAAACAGGGAGAAGATCAGGATTGCGGGAATATCGAAGGCCAACTCACCCAGACCCGTAACAAGGGTCTGGACGAAGTCGGGATCTTCAAACAGAGCGTCACTGTAGTTCTCAAGACCTACAAACTCCAACGTGAAACCACCGCCGGTCACGATATGGAGGCTATGGAAACTCATGTAGATGGAGTTCCAAATAATGGGAAGGTACACGAGAACGAAGCCGATGACGAAGGGGAGAACGAACACCCAGCCGGCGCGTGCCTTTTTCTTATCCAAGGAAGCAACCTTGCGCTTCTTGGTTTTAGGCGCGCTGACCGTCTGTTGAAGCTTCGCTTCATTGGTCATAATAATGTTACCTCTCTTTCTTTAGTGATCCGCTTCAGTGCATCACGATCACATAACCATATGCGGGAATGGTGTATGTGACGTCCTCGTACACGACGCTCACCGAGAAGTTGTTATAGTTCAGGATGAAGGTCTTGTATGCGGAATAACTGCCGTCAGCGTTCTTATCACCGTAAGTAACAGATACGATACGACCGTCGTCGGACAGGTAGCGGGAAGTCTCATCTTCCTCGCCGTCGCCATTACCGGAGTCTTTTCTGGGATCACCGATGAGCTTGTCGATGTCAGCAGCAGTCATGTCGGTCTTAGCGGTGACGAAGTAGTACATGAGCTCCTTCAACTCAGTAGCCGCAGTATACAGAGTGCTTCCGTAGATTTCGGAAACATGGAATGCAGGCAGAGAGTCTGCATCCAGGCGCTCCAGAACAGCGATGTAGTAAGCGTGCTCAACGTACGCTCTGACTTCGGGAGCAAGGGTAGCACGCTCGCTCTCCTCTGCGAACAGAGCCTTGATCAAAGCATCCACCAATTCGTTAGCAATGGCATCCATTTCCTGATCGTTCTTGAAAGAAGACAGTGCATAGTTAGGCATTTCGCCTCTCTTCGCAGTCGATCTGGCTTCGGCGATCATGAGAGGAATGCGATCCTTCAGATCTGCGTCCAGGATCTTGAGAGCATTGCTCACCTTGGTCGAAGTACCGTTGATGGAAACGGTAGGCGCGTCACCCAGGGAATAACCCTCAAAGCTGTTCAGCAGGGAGTAGCAGTAGTAAGCTAGAACGTCATCCTCGATGGTGTTCTTGCCTTCGGCTACGTGAGTGATCTCGGCAGCCACAGCGGCAACGAAATCATACACAGAGTTCTCAGAATCAGCGAAGGAAGCCATAATGGCATCGTGGAGCTGATACTTGGTGAAGTTTTCGGGAAGAGCAGCCAGGATCGCAGCACTATTCTTGACAACCTCGGCGCGGACGGTTGCATCCATCTTCGCCATCTGGGCGTCGTAGTAGTAGCTATCGGTCTCGGAGTCAGCCAGACTCTTCAGGAGGTAGTAGTAGACGTATTCGGCAGAGCGGCTATGGACATCGTAGTCATCAGCCAGCGTGTACTGTTCATGGAGAGCCTCAACCTCGGCGATCAGCTCATCAACGTTGTCGAAGGTCAGAGAAGCGATTCTCTCATCGGTAACCAGGTCAGCCACCTCATCCTTCAGGTTGATCTTCACTTCCTTGGTTTCACCCTCGTTTTCGGGATCGGGCTGAAGCTCAACGCGGATAGCACTACCAACAGAAGGAGCCTTATCCTTGCCCAGGACAGCGGTAGCGAATACCTTCAGGTAAGCCTTTTCGAGCTCGCCACGGACGTCACCGTAGGCACCCTTCAGGGTCTCGTTCATACCATCCAGAGCGGCCTTCAAATCGGCATCAGCCAGCATCTTCTGGACATAGGTCTCGTACTTGGTTGTGGCATCAATGTCACCGTATGCGGCGTTACGCAGGGCAACCAGCATCTCCATGCTACTATCGGTCTTGGAAGACACGGTCTGCACGTTGAGCTTGACTTCGGTGCCGGGATCGAGAATACCGATAACCTCTTTATAGTAAGAGCTTTCAATATAAGCACGGAGATCGTCTCTCATGGTATCGGGAGTTGCATACTCGATAGCCTTGTCAGCGGGAATGATATTGTCCTCGGTACGGGTGTTCTGTCTGATGATCTCAACAGCCTTATCGATCAGTTCGGTCATCTGCTCCTCGGTGATCAGAGAGTAGAGAGCGTAGTTACCGTCGGTCACGTTGTTGATCGCGCCGGTCTTGCTATCCAGCAGAAGAGCCTTGATCTCCTTGTCAATGGAACCGGTTACAGTGTTGATGTTCGCGGTGTTGGGCACCAGGCGGCCGCTATCGTTCAAACGAGTGGGAACGAAGTTGAGAGATGCGACGATGCTACTGTCGCTGAGTCCGGTCACGGTGGTGTACAGCATGGACACGAAGTAGTCACGGATATTGTTCTCAATACCGTTCTCCATGTTGGCGATGATGGGATCGAACTGGTAGCTCTCACCCAGCAGCTCCTTCACGAAGAGGATCAGACCGTCAACGGAAGACTTATCTGCCTTCAGACCGTACTTGGCGATCAGCTCATCGTCGGTCATCTCACGGTTAGCATCCAGGTAACGGAGGATATCCAGCTCGGAAATGAGCAGACCGTAATCCTCGGTTGCCAGCATCTTGTACAGGTTCTCGGCCTTGCCGACAACACCCGTGCTGGAGTGATTTGCCTCTCCGTAGGCGGAGAAGATCAGGGTGGAGATGTGGGTACGCAGGAAGGTGTCGACCTCGGCCTTATCCACGGTCAGATCGAACTTAACACCCAACTGCTCGGCCATGAACTTCTCGGTGTTGGCAAGCTGAACGGCGATCTCATCAATAATGGACTGAGGACAACCCTCGGTCGAATTGATGAGAAGCGAACCGCTCTGTGCATCCTTGAGAAGCTGGCTAAGGGTAGCGTACTCGATCTCAATGGTCTGGATGGCACGACCCACGTTACGGATGTAGGTTCTGAGCTGACCCAGAGCCTGACGGTGGGTTGCCTCGGAGGTAGCCAGGGCGTTCTCCAGAGCCTTCTTGCCTTCCTCGTCTGCCGCCTCGTACTTGGTGACAGCAGCGTCATAGGCGTCCTTAGCCTCCACGTAGGAAGCGAAACGGCGCTCGAAGGAACGGTCACCGGTAACGTAGTAGTAAGCAGCACCGGAGATACCGCTGTAGTAAGCGATGTAGTCCTTTACGAACTTCTCAGCGGCGACCTCAACGCTTGCGATCTTATCGCGGGCGTCTGCCACAGCCTCGGACTTCTGCTTAGCCTCGTACTCGGCCTTGTTGTCCAGGAAATCCATGATGGAATCCAGGGCCTGATCGGTATCGCGATCCAACTCATCCACGTCGGGCACACGCATACCGGACAGGAACTGGTGATCCACGATGATCTTGTTCTGGACATCCTTCATGGCGTTATTAAGCTCCTTGTAGATCTCAACCACGTCGTCGAACCAAATGTCGTAACGGATGGAGTAGTACTCACTCAGGTAGTAGTCCTCCTTCAGAAGCTGAGTGTTCTGATAGGACAGAGTAAAGTAAGGTGCAGCACCGTTCTCAATGGCCTTCAGCTTCGCGTAGTTCACGTCACCCTCCATGTTCAGAGGAGTGCCGGTGAAGTTCATGTAACCGTGGAGTACCACGCCGATGAAGGGCACGCTGTAGCTGGCCTTGATGTAACGGCTGGAGTCAAGAGCAGCACCCAGGATATGATCCACGTACTGCCAGGTGTAAGCGTTACCGCCGTCCACCATGACATCGAGGGTGTCTTCCTTAGCACCCGAAATATACTCAAGAGCCTTATTGATAAAGCCCTTGGAGTCCTCACGGTTGTAAGGCTCATCCTCATCGAAGTCGGAGTTCAGGGTGTTACCCAGAGAACCGACAGAAATACCGGTCACGTTTTCGTAGGCCAGGTAATTCTCCATCAACTTCTCATAGAAGTGATCGAAGTAAGCGGGGGATACGGCCATCTTGAGGTAGCCGTAATATCTCTGCTGGGTCGCCATGTAGGGACGCTCCATGGTGTAGCGGTCGTCGATGGTTCTGACGGCGTGCTTTCTTGCGGAGAAGCCGTCGAACATTTCAGACCAGATCTGATAGGAGAACTCGAACTCGGGGAACAGCCCCAGCTCGCCATCCTTCAGATTCGCTGCGTAATCAAAGAGCTCCTGCATGGAGATATCCTCTTTCTCGCCCTTCTGCACTGCCTTTTCCCACTTCAAGCGGTAGGGCATGGTGCTGTAGAGCAAACCGCCGTTGGCATAACCGGTCAACTTGAAGTTGATGTTGGTTGCGCCTGCTTCGGACAGTTCCTCATACATGGTAATGACGTCCTCAGCCGAGGTCAAGGGTCTCATGACCTCCACGGGGATGGACAGGATCTTCTCAATAGTTTCAGCAGCACCGAAGGACTCGATGTACAGAGGGATGTTGTCGGAAATCTCCTCGGCGGACAGGGCATTCAGTACACCCTTGTCAACCAGGTAATCGCGGTATGCCTTAGCCATACCTAGCCAGGAAGCCTCATACCAGTTATCGGCAGGCAGCTTCTTATCGGTAGCCTCGGTCTTATCGGTCAGCATGACGTAGTGGATCTTGTAGTTACCAACGTACTTACGGTTGGAAACGACGGTCCACTCGCTGTTGGTACCGACCGAGATGGCGTCAGCGATATTGTAGGAGTCCTTGGGACGGGGGTTGAAGTTCATCTGCACGGTGTCGTAGGGAGACAGCACACCGGCATGGTAGGTAACGAGCTCGGTCAGAGCGTCGCCTTCCTCGATGATAGCCACGTAACCGCGGCTGACAGTTACCTTCTCGGCCTCAGAGTTGTTGACAAGAGTGCCATACTTCTTCAGCACGGGAGAAGCAGAGTTACCCTCCTCCTGAGCCTTGAGAACACCGTCGTAGATCACGCCGCTGAGACGGGTGGTCTCATCTTCACCGGTGGCCTCGTTCATGGAGATACAGTCGTAGTAATCGGTATTCTCAACGATACCGAAGACGGGATAGCGGACAGCCTGCTGATAGGTACCGCTGATCTGGTGGTACGCATAGTCTACACCGTAGATCTTGCTGGCTACGGTATAGGTATTCTGATCAGCCAGATCCTCGAACGCGAACAGCGCGCCGGAGCCATCGGGGTAGAAGGTGTAACCGCTGTAAGCATTGTTACCTGCACCCATGTAGGGCAGGACGCTCACGTTGGTCAGCTGGAACTTGGACTCGTTGAAGCGGATACCGTTGGCAGGCAGACGAACCGTGAAGCCGTCCTCATCCAGGGTATACTCCAGAGCCATCTTAAAGACGGGAGGGTTCTCCTCGTCGCCCGTGTACTCGGTGAGCTGATGGTCGTAGTCCATCTCCTCGTAGGAGTAGTTGGGGCAGGCAGTCTTGATGACCTCCTCGATCTTCTCGATTTCGGTGGTGGTAGCAGCCTTATCCAGGATGTAGATATCCATCTTATCTACGATGGGGAATGCATCCAGCAGATCTTGCTTCAGACGGTCAGAGGAGCACTCATCGAGGTCCTTGTACACGAAGTAAGACATCTGCTTGCAGAGGTAGAAGGAAGCGGATGCGAGAGGATGGTTCTTCTCGTATCTGAACTTCTGAGCATCCTCGTAGGATACGCCGTAGTACTCCTCCATGGGAGCCTGAATGAGCTCCTCGAAACGGGACTTCTCGATCATACGGGGAACCAGACGTCTGGCCTCCTCACGACCGATGGTGTACTCGACACGGATACCGTTCTTGATATTCTTGACCTTGATCTGGTCACGCATAGCGGCGTACTCGAAGCTGGAGTACACTCTCTCACGTCCGTTCTCATCGAACTTAACGATGATCTGGGACATGATCTCATTCTTTACGCTATCGGAGGCGGTAGCCGCACCGACGTCGTAGGGGTTGGTGAAGAGGATCTGACCGGTAGTCAGGTCCTTGACGGCAACTTCACCCGAAGTCTCCAACGCATAGATGGAGTAGTTGCCTTTAGTCGTCATCAACTTCATGGTCTCCAGCTTTTCTTCGGGAGATCCGTAGATCTCGGTGAAGAGATAGTCCACAGAAGTGGTCTCCTCCTCAGCCACCGAAGAAGACTCGCCGGCAGCATCCTCAGCCGCTACGGGAATGACAGACAGGCTTGTCATTACACCGAACAGCATCAGAACGGCCAAGAAGAGTGACATGAGTTTTTTGAAATTCATCATTCGTAATCTCCTATTTGCGTTATAGTCTGTACTGGATCTCGGTAACGATATTGGTAACCAGACTGACAATCTTTCCGACGAGAGTGGTGAACAGGACGGCAAGGAACATGATGAAGACCATGCCGACGACGGTACCGAGGACCGTGATCACGTTCTTACCCATAGAGTAGTCATGAGTGACCATGGTTCCGAAGAATACCAACAGACCCAGCCAGATAAAGGCGAAGCTGCTGATGAATCCGATGATATCGGTCTCGGTAGTGATACAGAAGTTGGAATAGATGGTAGTGGGAATGACCAACAGCGGAATGGGGATCAAAGAGTAGCTGCAAGCGATGAAAATATCCTTGAAGCTGCCTTCGCCCTCGAACAGGGTGGTCAAACACCAGTTAGCCAGCACGAACAGGAACAGGGGAACCAGTACGCCCAGAACCTGAGCCCAGACGCTGGCCAGGCTGGCCATGGGATCCAACAGATAGCCCTGACCGATCGCCTGGTAGTAGAAGGTGGCAATGGCGAGCACGATGAAGAAGATAGCGCCGCGGATGGAGCCTCTCTTTTCGTGCTTCAGATCCCAGAAGCCATCGAAGGGGTGGAAGATAACGTGGAAGCCGTAAGCGATCTCCTGGCCGAAGGTTCTCTTCTTACCGGAAACGGCGACCTTACGGTTGATCTTGCCCATCCACTTGAAGAAGAGGGCGACAAGCACGATCAGACCCACAATGAGGAGGATGAGCAACAGGAAGTAGGTGGACATCCACTCCTTACGGATCTCCTTGTAGGAGTTGGACCAGTTGTCGGTGTCGTAAGCCGCCTCGAAGTAGGACAGGGAGTTTGCGTAGTCC
Source organism: Eubacteriales bacterium (assembly GCA_045602325.1). GTDB lineage: Bacteria > Bacillota > Clostridia > Oscillospirales > CAG-272 > CAMEON01. The sequence continues at coordinate 16,786 of JAZSBH010000083.1, forward strand.
TTGTTTCGGTACATAGCCTGACCGATACCGACGTAAGCAGAGTCGAAGTTGGAGTTACGCTTCAGCACGTCAGTCCAGAGGTCGATCGCCAGGTCGAAGTCCTGGGTACTCTCGGCTGCGATAGCCTGAAGAAGGATCTTACCGTACTCGGTCTGCTGGAAGACGGTGATGTTGTCGTTGGTCTTATCCAGGATCAGCATATTGGTGCCCTGGTAAGCAATTGCCTCAATGGAGCCCAGGTTACCCAGCATGGTACCGTTATCACCGAAGGCAAACAGGAGGTTACCGTCGAAGTCGTAGGTGTAGATACGGTTACGCTTCTCGTCGATGATGGACCAGGTATTCTCGGGGCCGACGGCAGCGTCAATGATGGTAGAAACGCCGCGGATATCGTCGGTAGTGCGGGTAGAGAAGTCTACCTCACCGGCGGGCATCCAGAAGCCGTTACGCCGCATGATCTCGGTACCGTTGGCGTTCAGGAGCTTAACGGGGGAGTTGGTACCGGACTTATCCTTACCGGTGATGGCTCCCTGTACGGCACCCTCCTCGATGGTAGAGGTGGTGACGTAAACCAGGTTCATATTCTTGTTGATGGCGATGTTGTTAAACTCGGTGGACACCTTCTGCTCGGAAGCCTCACGCTGCTCCTTGGTCTGGAAGCGGCGCCAGATGATCTCCCATGCGGACATCTGGACGGCCTGAGCACCGATGAAACCGGTGAACTCACCCTCATCGGTCATGACGATGATACCCTGGTAGGTGGTGGAGGATACGACGTAGAGACGGTTGTAAGCGTCCACGGCCATAGCCACAGGCTTATACACAGACTCCTCGTCAAACAGGGAGGATTCGGGCTCCTCGATGATGCGCTGGAACTCACCGTTCTCATCGAAGACCACGATACGGTTGGAGCCGGTATCGCAGACCCAGATCAGCTTGCCGTACTTTTCGTTGGGCTCACTGACAAACACGCCCTGGGGAGCAGCCAGGCTATCCGGCACGCCCTGGTCGTTGGAGAAGGTGGTGATGGCGAACTTGAACTTGTAGTACTGGTCCAGCACCACGATACGGTTGTTACCGGTATCGGCAATATAGACGTTACCGGCTTCGTCGGTGATCATGTCGCCGGGATTCTCGATGGGGAGCTCCAGGCCCATGTCTTCCGAGTTGACCGCCTTAATGGCGGTGTAGGCATCGGGAGAATACAGTGCTTTGCCCTTTACGCTATACGTGTAGGTCTGGTACGCCGAGCTGGCGCCTGCGGTCACGCAGAGAGAGGTGACGATCAGCAGGAGCGCGAAGAAGGTACACAGAATTTTATTGAATTTCTTCATTATTATATATACCTCCTTACGATTAGTCCTTCATACCCGACGAACCCATGGTTTCGATGATGTTCGACTGGGAAATGATGAATATGATAATGGGAACCAGCATCATAATGACCTGGGAAGCAGCCGAAGCACCTGCACGCTTGATACCGCCCGCGGTGATCTGACCGATGGCGTAGTTGAAGGACTTGTACTGCTCGGAATAGATGTACATGGACGCACCTGCGTTCCACAGACCCTGGAAGGAATAAATGATCAGGGTCAGCCAAGCGGGCTTAACCATGGGCATTGCGATAACCCAGAAGATCTTCAGCTCCTTGGCACCGTCCAAACGTGCCGACTCAAGCACCGAGTCGTTGACGTTGGTGTCCATAAACTGCTTCATGAGGTACAGACCCAGAGAGCCGCACCACGCGGGCACGATCAGTGCCAGGTAGGAGTCCAGCCAATGGAGGGCAGACATCAGAATGAAGGAGGTAATGGCAGTAACGGTTGCGTTGAACATCAGGGACATCTGAACCGTCTGGAACATGAAGTTCCGGCCGGGGAACTTGATCTTTGCCAGGGCGTATGCGGCCAGGGAGGCAAGGAACAGGTGACCGGCGGTACCGGCAACGGCTACCAGCACGGTGTTAAAGATGTAACGGGAGAAGGGCACCCAGGAAATGTTCATCAAGGTGAACAGATCCTTGAAGTTACGAAGAGTGGGGGACATAACGTAGAAACGAGGGGGGTACATCCACAGCTCATCCAGAGGCTTCAGAGACTGCATGACAACGTAGACCATGGGCAGGAACATGAATGCGCCCAGAATGACAAGGATGACCGTAATACCGGCGTCGCCGCCCGCGGAGCGGGCGAGCACGACCTTATGCTTTCTTGTTCTTAATTTTGCCATATCAAGTACCTATCTTCGAAAGTAGTCTCTTAACGAGCATGTTGGCGCCGATCATCATGAGGAACAGGATCACCGCGATAGCGGACGAATAACCGATCTCGTAACGGGCTCCACCATAGTCACTCAAATGGTGCATGATGGTATGAGCACAGTAGTTGACCGAGGGGAAACCTGCCAGTGCATCAACGATACCACCGAAACCGAAGGAGCCGGTGATAGCCATGATTGCACCGAACATCAGCTGGGGCTTCATGGAAGGCAGGGTGATGTAGTAGAGCTCCTGCCAACGGTTCTTAACACCGTCCACGGCACCTGCCTCAAAGAGGGCGCGGTCGATACCCTGCAAACCTGCGATGAAGGACAGAAAGGAGGTACCGAGGGACGTCCACAGGGAGACGATGATACACAGGGGCATGACGTAGGTCTCATCCTTGAACCAGTTGATCTCGGTCTCGATGATACCCAGCTTCATAAGGGTTGCGTTTGCCCAACCGTAGGAGTCGGACGAGAACAGGGTACCCCAGATCAGGTACACCTGACCCGAAATGGAAGGTGCGTAGAAGACCAGGGTAACCAGCGCGCGGATCTTGGGAGGCAGCTCGTTGATGAGCCATGCGTCCAGGAAGGACATGATGTAGGACGAGGGGCCGACGATCGCGGCGAAGATAAAGGTGTTCTTAATAGCGATGAGGAAGATATCGTCATCGAAGAACAGGGTAACGTAGTTTTTCAGCCAGACGATGTTGGGCCATTCCAACATGTTAAAGTCTGTAAAGCTGATGACGATGGACAGCACGACCGGCACGACGGTAAAGAGGGTGAACAGAATCATGTAGGGGGCAACCATAAGGTAGGCGACCCAGTTCTGTCTGATCTCTTTGAGCTTCCATTGAGTTTTGGTCAGCTCACGCGAGGCGGCTTGCTTTGAAGCCTGTTTTGTAGCCATTTACTCTCTCTCCTTATTTAGATTAAAATGAAGGGAAAAATCCGAGGGGATCAAACACCGGTCAGGCGGGCGGCATCCTCCAGGAAGCCAACCATGCACTTGAGCTGGGTTGCCAGCAGTTCGGTGTTCTTATAGACCTCGTAGGAGAAGCAGTTACGGATCTTCTTCTTCTCGGCCTTGGTCAGGCTGGTATCGGTCATATCGTAGCCCATGACCTCGTTTCTGTCAGCGATGAACTTGGAACCATCGGGATCAAGCTTTTCATACAGAGTCTGGGCAGCCTGAGCAGCAAACGCCAGTTCAGCGGCGTCATCGCTTCTGGTAGCCCTCTCGATCTGATCCATCAGATCCTCGTACTCAGCCTTGAACTCGTCATTCTCGCGGATGTAACCAACCAAAGCGTTGATCTGTGCCAGACGCTTGGTGAGCAGATCCTTGTAGCTCACACCGTCCTCGGTGAGAGTCTCCAGATAGAACTCGTTACGCTTACGCTCGATCTCTTTATTAATGGTAGCAATGTGACTGAGCATTGCATCCGAGGGATTCGCCTTATCGTTATAGGCGCTCAGGAATGCGAAGTTGGTGTAACGGTCGATGATGTAGGCACCGGGGTAGTTAGGCACAGAACCCAGGTTGTTGAACTGGAGCTGTACCTGCTCATACTCGGCAGTGGTCCAAGGCAGGGAGGACAGAGCGTTCTTATTGGAAACGGCCTGCTTAGCGGAGGGACCCATGATTGCAACCATCTCATTGGAGAAGCTGACCTGGAAATCCTCACCGGTGTACCACATCATGAATCTCCAAGAGTTCTCGATCTTATCGCAGCCCTTCACCATAACAGTGGCGGACACACCGGAAATAGACACGTTGTTGATGGAGCCGTCAGCCTGGATCTCACCGGGCAGAGGCATGAACTCCCATTTACCGTTGATTTCGGTTGCGAAGACCTTGAGCTGGTTGTACACACCGGTGTAGTCACCGAGCAGAATGGGCATCTCACCGGTACGGAAACGGTTGGCTGCGTCGTACTGGTAGGGGAAGGAGTACATGGTGAACAGGTTACACATCTTCTCGAAGGAAGCCAGACCCAGCTTGGAATCCAGATTGATGCGCATACCGTCATCGGCGAACAGGTCGCCGCCCTGCTGATACAGGAAGATCTTATAGGCGGTAGGAAGACCGATCTGCATGTTGTTTGCCTGCAGGGTAGGAATGGTGGCCATCAGGTCATCCCAGCTCTTGGGAACCTCCAGGCCAAGGTCAGCCAGAATGTCGATACGGACGAACATCATGGGGAAGGACTGTGCCTCGGGCAGACCGTAGTAGTGCATCTGCTCATCGGCGTCCTCGATACCAAGAACGATCATAGCGGCTTCATTGAAGTTGTTCTTGGTGAAGGAGTCAAAGCTCTCAATGACAATGGGTTTTTTATTGTCATCCGTGACTACCTCGCCTTTCTCATCCTTGAGCGTGTAGCCGCCCATGTTCTCAATATTCAAGAGAGCGGAACGGATGGCGTAGTTAATTACGTCACCCTGACCCAGACCCAGGTAAACGTCAGGGCCGGAGTCTGCCAGGATGGAAGGAAGCAGGGTACCGCCGGCGACCAACTTCAGGTCGATGGCGATGTTGTTGGTCTTGGGAGTAAAGTCGTTGTTGATGAGGTTACGGATAACCTGGGACTGGTCGCGGGCGGTTGCCAGCCAGACCTCGGTGGCCTTCTCATCGGTCTCCTCCAGAGCACCCATGCTGTTGTAGTCACGGAAGAAAGACTGCCAGAAGCCCTTGACCTCGTGGATAAAGGACTGGAAGAAGTTGGGCTCAGCCTTAGGCTCGGCAGCGCCCTTGGGCTGGATCATGATGTAATCAAGCTGCAGAGGCTGGGTCTGTGCGTCGGACAGGAAGGTACCCAGCGTACCGATGTAGGTCTTGAGGTTGGTCAAGTTCTTGGCCACCTCATCGTCATCCTGACCCATCTCCTCCAGCAAACGCGCGACCTTTTCCAGGGTTGCCACGTTGGAGGACTTCTCGCCGGCGATATCGGTCAGCTCCTTGGCCAGATTCTCCAGATTGCGGGACTGAATGACCATATCGATCATGGTGTCGGGCATGACCTGGGAGAAACCGTAGTCACGGTAGCTGTCGGGGGTGATACCGGTGAGCTTGATGATGTTCAGGTAGTCGTTGTTGATGGCATTCAGGATATCCTCAACCTGGCGAACCACGTCGCCCATCTTACCCAGAGTAACCTCGAAGCGGATGGTATAAACTACATCCTTCTCGAGATACACACTGTAGGTGATCTGCTCGTCATCCTCATTGATCTCGCCGTCGCCGTTGGTATCAACGTCGCCACCGGCCATCTGGGTGACCTGCCAGTTATCGTCGTAATTGTAGACCAGCTTGAGTGCCTCCTCGAAGGGAGCGCCGTTGTAGTAACCGTCGGCACCCTCAGCCAGGCCCTCGCTGTAGAGGTACATGGAACGGCAGGTGTACATACCGTCCAGAATGTTCTGGCGGAAGCGGGAGACGATGTCGTACATGCCCGAAGAACCGACCTTGAAGCGGTACTCCACCCACTGACCAGCGGTTGCCCACTTCTCACCGCCGATGGTGTTCAGCACGGAGCAGGTAACGTCGGTGGGAGAGTTGATGGCGCAGGAGCGATCCTCAACGGGGTAGATGGTCTTGTTGGACATGACGGTCGCCAACTCGGCCTCGATCTTGATGGTATCCTGACCGATGGGCTTGTCGGCGTACTTCTTTGCGTAGTCAGCATAAGAAATGGTGTCCTCAAGGGGATACAGGGTGATGGCCTTGATGGACATGGGCTCGTTCTGGCCTTCCAAGGTGATCTTAACGTCGCCCTTCTCCAGCACGAACTCAAAGTTGTCGGTGTAGTAGCCGCTGGAATCCTTCAAATAATAAGTCATCCACCGAGCCTCGTCCGTGGTAGTGGGACGAATTTCGTTGTTGGTGATGTCGCGCTGGAAGAAACGAACGCCGTACTCGTCAGCGAATTCAGACATCGCCTCGGTCACGAAATCAGGGAAGGTGATGTAGGACTTGCCGTCCTTCTCGACTACCTCGTAACCGGCCTCTCGGGCTTTGGATACCAGATCTGCGGAGATCTCGAAATCCTCGTAATCGTTTACCCAACGCTTAGGGATGGTGAGGAAGCGAGCCTCCGCGAAGGGCACCTTGTCGTTGATCTTCAGAATACGCTCAATGGAAGTGGAGCGGTTCTGATCGGGGTAGTATTCGATCTTGATCGCATACTTAGCGGTCTCGGGAACGTTGACCGTCCAGGAAACCGAACCGTTCTGGGGGGTATACAGCGCGTCAGCGCCATCCTTCGTCTCCATCTTAAAGCCTTCGTCCTCAGTGGCGAATTCTGCGACGGGAACCTGGATAGCCTGCTTAGCGCCGGCTACGTCGGCATACTTCTCAGAGTATTCCTCATACGAAATCGCATTCAGAAGCTCACGGAGTTCCTCCAACGTAACGTCGGTGATAGAGCCTTCGGAATCAGTAACATCCGAAGCGGAAGCGAATACAACCGCGTTGCCCAGAAGCATGGTCAGGCAAAGCAGAAATGCCGCTATCCGTGTGAATTTCTTTTCCCTCATTACACTTTTCCTCCTGTGTGGATTTTGGCTCACGGCTCGGGAAAAACCGTGATCCAGGCGGGTATGATGCTGCCGTCAACATACCATGATGCGGAATGCCGCTCCTTACCTATCCTGCGCGTCCGCCGGTATCGGCCTTCCCGGCAGTCGGGCAACCGCTTCGCGCACCGTGCAGAGGTAGGCACGGCCGCTTGGCGGGCTCTTAGCCGAAAACAGCGAGACACATACTGAGGCAGGACAGGCAGAATTCAGTCGGCATATCGTGCCCCAAAACAGGAACTCCCCGTTCCCGTCACCCTTTTCGGGAGCGGGGAACCCCTGTTTTAAGGGCACGATCCACCGAGTCAAATCCGTGCGGAGCAGTTGCATAACACCCTAATTTGACCCGTTTATGATACCACAAAATCCCCGAAAAGTCAAGAGGCGCATTTGTTTCGTACATATAAAAGGGCATCGGATTTCAGCATTTTTACGGCGTCCACGGTCGTTCATGGTTTGTTCACGATCGCAGTTTCACCATGCCTCCAATCGGGCACGCGGTCAGCGGAACGCATAACCCCCAATCCAATTTGAACGAAAAGTAAAAAATAAGCAACAGTTTTTTAGCTCGTCACAGAACGTTCAATAAAAATTCGAAATTGTTTACATTTTGTTGTTTTATTATTTACCATTTTCACAAAGATTTTGACCGATTTTCACCACATCGGCACGTCATCCGCTAAACTCATCGCTCGACCGTCATGTGCACTTTGCACAAATTTCGAGGTCGATTTTCTACGTTTGCGCGAATTGCACAAATTTTCACATTTTGGTCGACATTATGTCTTTTTGGTTGTATTTCTTTCCTGTTTTTGCCATTTTTTCGACTTTTTCAGCCTGCCCCTTGCTTTTCGATGCAAAATGTGTTATACTGTCCCCGACAGTCAATCCTGCGTTTCGACCGAACGCCCGATCTCATAGAAAGGATCCAAATCCATGAAAAATCGCACCTTCCCCCGCGCCACCATCACGCCGAAAGGAGAGAAGGCTCTCCGCGGCGGACACCCCTGGGTATATCACGACGAGGTAGTTAAGCTCACCGAAGACGAGAACTCTTCCCTTCCCTCCCCGCTTACCGACGGCGATCTGGTGGATGTTTATTCCGCCAAGGACAAATACCTGGGCACCGGCTTTTACAACAGCCATTCCAAGATCCGCATCCGCATTCTGTCCCGCAACGCAAACGACACCTTTGATGCTCCCTATTGGGAGCGCCGTCTCCGCTACGCCGTGGCCTACCGCCGCACCGTCATGGGAGAGACCGACTTCAAGTGCTGCCGTCTCATTTTTGGCGAAGCCGACGGCTTCCCGGGGCTGACAGTGGACCGATTTGAAAATGTCCTTGTGGCACAAGTGCTTTCGCTGGGTACCGAGCGGATCCGCGATATCCTTTTCGCCGCGCTTGTCCGTATCCTGCGGGAGGAATTCAATGCCGTCATCGACACCCTCTACCTCCGCAACGACGTGGCCATCCGCGAGCTGGAGGGCATGGAGCAATACACGGGGTTCTATGCGTGTAACCCCCTGAATCTGCGCTCCGAGGAGGATGAGTCGGCCGCCTCCGCCGCCGAGGGACGGGACTTTGGTACCGTGACCATCACCGAGAATGGGATCCAGTACACGGTAGACTATATCAACGGACAGAAGACCGGCTTTTTCCTTGACCAGAAATACAACCGGCGCGCCATTCGACAAATTGCAGAGGGCAAGACCGTGCTGGATTGCTTCACCCACACGGGTTCTTTCGGTCTCAACGCCGCCGCAGGCGGGGCAAAGCAGGTGGTTTCGGTGGATATCTCGGCCGATGCCCTGACCATGGCACAAAAGAATGCCGACCGCAATGGGCTGTCCGACCGCATTGAATACGTAGAAGCCGATGTTTTCGACTACCTCAAGACCCTCTCCGAGGCGGGGCGCAAGGGCTGTCCCTTTGATTTCATCATCCTCGACCCGCCCGCCTTCACCAAGAGCCGCGATACCCTCCGCAACGCCATCAAGGGCTACCGCGAGATCAACGCCGCCGCCATGCGCCTGCTTCCCAGAGGCGGCTATCTGGCCACCTGCTCCTGCTCCCACTTCATGACCGACACCTACTTCAAGCAGATGCTCCACAACGCCGCCGAGGACGCGGGTGTGTCCCTGCGGCAGATCGAGGCCCGCCAGCAGGGGCCGGATCACCCCATCCTCTGGAACGTGCCCGAGACGGATTATTTGGAGTTTTATATCTTCCAGATTGTGTAAAAACGCTCGTTTTTCTACCATTTGTTAATTTCTAAACTTCGCGTTAATGACAACTCGCGCGTTTTCAGCTCGTTTCATAAAGGAGGAAAACCATGCGACCCATCCAATCCATACGCTTATTCAAAGGCAATTTCGTCTACATACAGTTTCCGGACCGGAAATACCACGCCATTCCTCACCGTATCGCCATGAAACTCCGCGAGCTCGGCTATTCACTAGACGGGTTCGACCACCTTTACATCAATTTTACCGTCGATGCAGTAGAAAACGGCATGGAATTTTCCAAGTATATCGACACCTTCCACCCTTGGTTTCGCATTTACAACATACAAATCAGTCAATCCCTTTTTGATACGCTTGAAAAGCCCGAATCCTACGGCACCATCCTTTCTTTGATTGAGACTGCCCTCATTCGCATTTCCCCCAAGGACGAAGACCTCGTCCGCCGCGCGGTCGCCGAGGCCTTGGAGCAGGGGGAGCAAATGCTCATGCTCCGCAAGCAGAAGATAACCTCCACAAGACGCGCGGCAATCTACCTCCGTTGCCTGGACGACGAATATTATCTTCCCCTTCTACGTGTTTACGACAACGAAGAGAACCTGCTCTTCGAGGCCGATCTCCCCAAGACCTATGATCTTCTGATACTCGGTGAGATCCAGGTCAGCCGAAACAAGGTTACAGTCAAGCCACGTAAGAACGTCCTAAACGAAATGCACGGCGCGAAGCCCATTACCTTCGATTACTGACCCCTCAAAAGAAGCCGAGAGCCCGCGCCTCGGCTTTTTGTAACTTCTCCCCAAAATCTCCCCAAACTCACTTGACATTCCCATAAAACTTTGCTATAATACAATCACCAACATACGAAAGGATCACTCCATGGGAGTGAGGTACTTACAATGGGAAAGATCACATTTATGGGCGCGGGCAGTACCGTCTTCGCCAAGAACGTCATCGGCGACTCCATGTGCTGTGAGGCGCTCCGCGACTTTGAATTCGCCCTCTACGACATCGACGCAGAGAGACTGGAAGAATCCTATATCATGGTCAACGCCTTGAACAAGAATATCAACAACGGGCGCGCTAAGATCTCCAAATACCTCGGCATCCCCAACCGCAAGGATGCCCTCCGCGGGGCTGACTTCGTGGTGGACGCCATCCAGGTGGGCGGCTACGAGCCCTGCACCGTCATCGACTTTGAGATTCCCAAGAAATACGGCCTGCGCCAGACCATTGCCGACACCTTAGGTATCGGCGGCATCATGCGGGGCCTGCGGACCATCCCCGTCATGGCGGACTTCGCCCGGGACATGGAGGAAGTGTGTCCCGATGCCCTGTTCCTGAACTACACCAACCCCATGGGCATCCTCACCGGCTACATGAACCGCTACAACAAGATCAAGACCGTGGGTCTGTGCCACAGCGTTCAGGCCTGCTCCTACTGGCT
>JAZSBH010000084.1:0-5378 GCA_045602325.1 Eubacteriales bacterium
CTCCGCGTAGCGGTGGAGGAGCCCGCGTGCATAGAGTAAAAAGCTTTTCCCGATAAAGAGAATTAGGCTTTTAACTCGCGCACTCTCCCTCAGTCGCTTCGCGCCAGCTCCCTCCCGGAGGGAGCCTTAAGACTGTGCCAACCCACCGATAAACCCAAATTTGAAGGATGGCTGAATCGTTACATCTATGAATACGATAGACGGATAGATGATAGATGATAGACGGAAAGCCCCGCGCGACGGCGGGGCAGGGAATCATGAATGGATGAGCACCTGAAAATCCTCCCGTTCGCGGAGGGGTGCATACTGCGGATCAGTCAGAAGCTCTTCCTTGACGGTTTCCCAAAAAGATTTGACCCGGGGGTCGGTGATGCGTTCCCCCGAGCAATGAGCGAACACAGGGGTGGTATAGATCACTTTTTCGCCGTTGCAGATCTTATCATACTCCTTGGCGAACAGGCAGGCCTTTTTAGCGTATTCCATGGCCGTATTTGAATCCCCGCACTGGGCTTCCAGCTTTGTCCGCTTCTCGTATACGGTATACATATTCCAAAGGAAGCTACCGTAATTGCCGTCCGGAAAAATCGTTTTAAGTACGGCCTCCTCGGCGTCCAGGGCAGCCATGACCTCCGGAGTCTTTTCTCCGGCGAAACGGTACGTTTCCATAAAGCCCATACAGAGATCATCCAAGGCTCCTTTGGTGACAGCTTGTCGGGCTGTAGACTTTGCCGGTTCTTCCAGACATTCCCGCAAAGCCTTCATGCGGGTGATGGGTTTTCTATCAGGAAACATATTGGCATACTTTAATGCTTCCTCTTGGCGGTCTGTGACTTTATACGCCAGCATGATATTCCAAATAGCGCTTTCATGCAGTTCAGGATCCTTTGTCCCCTCCAATACGATACTGTTGTGCTTGATGGAGCTGTCGATCATTTCGATGGAGTACCGCTTTTTGGGATTGGTACGGTACTTTTCGTCAAACGCCACGAAATATTCCATAGAGGCCAGCCAATGGAGATATTTATAATCTCCGGGATATTCGCTGACCGCTTGCTTGGCCAGCTCGTAATTCTCAATGTCGTCGTATAGCCAGTAGTGGTCGCAGTGCTCGTCCAGCTCTGCCCGTCGCTCGCTTGCCTCCACCTCGTTCATGCCCAAAAGCTCGTCGGTGGTGACGTGCAGGATCTTGGCAAGGGGGACGATCATGGAAAAATCAGGGCAGGACAGACCGCACTCCCACTTGGATACCGCCTGATAGGATACGCAAAGATAGTCGGCCAGCTTATCCTGGGTCAGGTCGTTCTTCTTTCGCAGTTCTTTGATTCGTTCGCCGATGATCATAGGTTGTACCTCGTAATTCAGATTAGATCCGGATCTTGCTTTTATTATAGCAGATACGGCGAAGAAAAGCAATAACCTGCTCGTCGATGGGGATGCAACTTGCAGTTGAGTTTGCGGAATTTACATTTATCCACAAGCCCCCGCCCTACACGGTTATTTTATGATTTTCTTCGTATAAATGACCCCGCCCTCGGAGATCGCGGTGGTACTTTCCGCGTAACCCAGCTTCCGGTAAAAGCCCACTGCCTGCGGTCCTGCATTGAGCATGACTTGGGCAATGTTACGGTCGGAAAAGTACTGCTCGGCCAATGCCAAAAGCTGTCCTCCGCTTCCTGTCCGGCGGTACGCAGGATGAACCCAAAGCTCACGAATGTAACCGTATGCTTCGGTAAAGAAAATACAGGAGAGACGGATCTCACAGAACATGACAAAGCCTACGACCATGTCTCTGTCCAGGCGCATGATGGCTTTGGTCACATCCCTTTCGGCATTCATTTGACGAAACAGCATAGGCCAATTTCGTGTACTGCTGCTGATCTCGCTGAAATAGGTCTTGAAGGCCGTCATGAAGGGCTCGGATTCAAAATCTTCTACAAAAACGTCACGCATATGCGGATTCCTTTCCAACACGGTTTTTTGAATTTTGGGTACTGACTCTATCATAGCAGATGGCACCCGATATGTCAATCAACCTGTGGTTGCAAGAAAAAACTCCCCCAACCCTCTTGCAAAATCCCCGAAAATGTGCTACAATATATTCAATTGCAACCAATTAAAGGAGCCTCGAAAACCATGCTCAAACGCTTCATCTCCTACTACCGCCCCCACAAGACCATCTTCATCCTGGATATGCTGGCCTCCCTTCTGGTGGCGCTGGTGGGCATCGTCTACCCCATCATCACAAGGGAAATGCTCAACGAGCTCATTCCCAACAAGCAGTACCGCATGATCGTCTTTGCGGGTCTGGGACTGCTTGTTCTGTACCTGATCCGTATGCTCCTCAACTTCTTCATTCAGTATTATGGCCACGTCATGGGTGTGCGGATGCAGGCCGAGATGCGGTCGGATATGTTCCGCCACCTGGAGAAGCTCCCCTACTCCTTCTACGACAACCACGAGACGGGTAAGATCATGTCCCGCATGACCAGTGACCTCATGGATATCAGCGAGCTGGCTCACCACGGCCCCGAGAACCTCCTGATCTCCTCCATTTCGGTCATCATCTCCTTTATCTACCTGTCCACCATCAACATCTGGCTGACCCTCATCATCTTCGCCTGCGTGCCCTTCCTGATCCTCATCGCCGCTTTTCTGCGGAAACGGATGCGGAACGCCTTCATGGAGAGCCGCGTCTCCACCGCCCAGATCAACGCCTCTCTGGAGAGCAGTATTTCGGGCATCCGGGTCACCAAGGCCTTTACCAACGCCGACAAGGAGGAGGAGAAGTTCCAGGAGGGCAACGGCATGTTCGTCTCTGCCCGCCGCAAGGCCTACAAGGCCATGGGTCAATTTCACTCCATGACCTCCTTCATCACGGATATTTTCAACGTCATCATCCTCATCGCGGGCGGTCTGTTCCTCTACAACGGCGCCATTGATTTCGGTGACTATTCCGCCTTCATCGTGTCAGTCAACCTCTTTATTTCCCCTGTGATGACTCTTATCAACTTCATGGAGCAGTACCAGACCGGTGTGACCGGCTTTGAGCGTTTCGTGGAGATCATGGACGAGAAGCCCGAGGAGGATACCCCCGGGGCGGTGGATATTGGCGAGGTGGAGGGCGACATTGAGTTCCGCCACGTCTCCTACCGCTACGAGGACAGCAACCCCGTGCTGGATGATCTGTCCCTGAAGGTCAAAAAGGGTCAGACCTATGCCCTGGTTGGCCCCTCGGGCGGTGGCAAGACCACCATCTGCCACCTTATCCCCCACTTCTACGATTGCGTGGAGGGCGAGATTCTCATCGACGGTAAGGAGCTCCACACCGTTACCATGTCCTCGGTGAGACGCAACATCGGTATCGTCCAACAGGATATCTACCTGTTCAACGCCTCCATCCGGGACAACATCCTCTACGGCCGTCTCGACGCCACCGAGGAGGAGGTCATCGAGGCCGCCAAGCGTGCCAATATCCACGACTACATTATGACGTTGGAGAACGGCTACGAAACCGTCATCGGCGAGCGGGGCGTCCGCCTCTCGGGCGGTCAGAAGCAGCGACTGTCCATTGCCCGCGTGTTCCTCAAGAATCCTCCCATCCTCATTCTGGACGAGGCTACCTCGGCGCTGGATAACACCACCGAGATCCTCATTCAGCAGGCTCTGGACGAGCTCTGCAAGGGCCGTACCACCATCGTGGTCGCCCACCGCCTGTCCACCATCAAGCACGCCGACGAGATCGCGGTCATCGCCGACGGTAAGATCGTGGAGCAGGGGAATCACGAAAAGCTCATGGAAACCGGCGGGATGTACGCCGAGCTGTATAGCCTGCAGTTCCGCATGAATAACGGGGATTAAAAGTCCCGATCCATCAACCGAAAAGGAGATATGACTATGAAAAACGTTACCCGCATGCTAACCCTCCTGCTCCTGCTTTCCCTTTGCCTGACTATTGTGACGGGCTGTACCACTCCCCATCACGGGGACACCGATCCCACCGAAGGCGCGACCACCGAGACTCCCACCGAAATGGCCACCGAGGTGCCCACGACGCCCCCCGAGCCCCGCCTGACGGTGGATAGCACCTGGTGCATCGTCATCTCCGCCGAGGCCGACGAGACCGTGAAAAAGACCGCCGACGCGGTGGCCGCCGCCTTCAAAGACAAGGCGGGACTGGAGCTTACTGTCGTCACCGACGCCGAGGCTCCCGCTGACCGTGAGATCGTGCTGGGCCATACCAACCGTGCCGATTCCACCGACGCCGAAGGAAGCTATACCGTGTTCCAACGCGGGGGATCCGTCCACATCGACGCAGGGAATCCCATAAACCTCTACTACGCCGCTCTGGCGGTTGTCGAGACCTGGCTGACCGCCGATTTCGGTCTGGCCGAGGCGGGTGTGGTCACCCTGCTTGAGAGCCGTGTGGCCGATCTCAACGGACTGACCACCAAACGGGACAATTCCATCAAGGTGCTGTCCCAGAATATGCGTTGTGCTGATGACCCGAACGGCAATTCCATTGGGGAGCGCGCCCGCCGCTTCAAGCAGCTCTTTGAGGAGTATCAGCCCGACCTGGTGGGCACCCAGGAGACCACCTCGGGCTGGAACCGCTACCTCAAGAAATTCGGCGGTAGCGAGTACGAAATGGTGGGCTGCTCCCGCGACGGGCGCGAGGCGACTTCGGGTGAATGGAATACCATCCTCTACCGCAAGGATCGCTTTGAACTTCTGGACAGTGACACCACTTGGCTGTCCGACACCCCCACCGAGGCCACCAAGGTGGAGGGCGCCCTCTGCCTGAGGATCTGCACCTGGGCGCTGCTCAAGGATAAGCAGACCGGGGAGACCATCCTCTTCGCCAACACCCACCTGGATCACTCCAACGACGAGGTGCGCTCCGCCCAGATGGACATTCTCATGGACTACCTGGCCGACCGCATCGGACAGTACCCCTTCTACCTGACGGGCGACTTTAACTGTCAGGTGGACAGCGTCCCCTACAACACCGCTACCGACCGTCTGCTGGACAGCCACAAGACGGCTTGGACAGACCTCTCCA
Source organism: Eubacteriales bacterium (assembly GCA_045602325.1). Classification (GTDB taxonomy): domain Bacteria; phylum Bacillota; class Clostridia; order Oscillospirales; family CAG-272; genus CAMEON01. Next base: position 5,060 of record JAZSBH010000084.1, read on the forward strand.
CCGTGACCCGCACCTACCATGCCTATAAGGATGAGGGCGGCTCGGAGATCGACTTCATTTTCCACAACGACCACACTACCCCCGTACAGTACGAGATCATCTCCAAGGACTACGACGGCTATGTGTCGGATCACTATGGTGTGATCACGGAGTTTGTGAATGACTGATCGACCATATCCATAATCAAAACCACCGGTTGAACCGGTGGTTTGCACAGCCCCTATAAGGGGCAAATACAGGCGTAACCCCTAAAAGGGGTACAGAAGGCTTGATACCGCATTACAATCTCAGGCAGCCGCTCACGTGCGGCTGTCTATTT
>JAZSBH010000085.1:0-18668 GCA_045602325.1 Eubacteriales bacterium
TTTTGCAATACTTTTTTGACAGACTTTTTCGTCTGTCTTCTCGTCATGCGCTTTTGTACGAAAAATCCACTTAACTCGGCTTTTTAGCTTTGTTAAGTGCATTTTTCTGTTTCGCCATTATTTTAACTTAATGACATTGCGATCAAACGTCGCTCTCTTTTCTGTATAAAATCACTCGTTCAACCAAGCCCGCACCCCGCGGGCAACCAAATATGCTCTGGCCGCCTCCACGGTCTCGCGGTCGGGGATCCAATCCACCCGCCCGTTGTCGGTCATCCCCAAGGGAATCATCTTGGAGCCCGCATAGGCGTGGTAGGGAATCAACTCCACTCCCTCGCAATGGGTCAGACTCAACGCCAGCTCCGCCAACGCCTCGTAATGACTCTCCACCGTATTGACCCCCGCCACCAGTATACACCGTAGCCGTGTCTTTCCACCCAGCGTATCCACCCACCGCAGATTGTCCAAAATCCGGCGGTTGGATACCCCCGTGTAGGCCTTGTGACGCTCATCGTCGGTATCCTTCACGTCCCAGAGGAACAAGTCGGTCACGGGTATCAATGCGGGGAGAAGGGTATCCGAAACATATCCGCAGGTCTCCACGGCGGTGTTCAACCCCGCCTCCCGACAGGCACGCAACAGGGCAATCACCCTCTCTCCGTGGATCAGCGCCTCCCCACCGGACAGGGTCACGCCCCCCTCCTCGCCGTAAAAGGCCTTATCCTTCATCACGGTGGTTACAATATCCTCCACCGTCATCTCCCGTGCCACCGAAACCAACGCATTGGTACAGCACACCTCGGCACACAGCCCGCAGGCTGTGCATTTGTCCCGATCCAATCGCCGCTCCGGGTGCATGACCTGCGCCCCCTCGGGGCAAGCCGACACGCACGCCCCGCAGAAGATGCACTTTTGGGGATAGAACAGCATCTCCTGCTCCGTCTTCCCCATTTCGGGATTGTGACACCAAGCGCACCGCAGGGGGCACCCCTTGAGGAACACCACGGTTCGCACACCGGGGCCGTCGTGCATACAAAACCGCTGTATTTCCGCTACAGGAAGCGTCATGTTCCGATTTTCCATGACTCACATACCCTCATTCTGTCCGATCACCATATCCTGCCACTCACGGCACAATGTCACAAACCGCGCGTTCCAGCCCGAAACACGCACCGAAAGGGTCTGGTAATCCTCGGGATGCTCCTGAGCCTCCCGCAGGATTTGCGCATCTGCCACGTCGGGCTGAAGGAAGAAGCCTCCCTCGGCCACGAAGCCCCGCATAATGGAAACCAGAGCTGTAATTCCGTCCTCGCCGGATACCGAGGAGGGGAGCAGCTTGCAGTCCAGCGCCGCGCCCGTTACCATTCGCCGCAGATCCGCACGGCAGTAGGAACGGATCATGGCGGTCACACCCTCGCGGTCGGTACCGGGGGTGGGGGAGGCGTTGGCGGCCAACACCTCGCCTTGCTTGCGTCCGTGGGGAGCGGCCAAACGGTGAGGCGCCCACTCCAGCTGTCGGCCAAAGGTACTCACACCCGCCGGGAATTTCACGGGAGACTTCCCGTTGTTCTCGGCGCAGTAGTCCGCAAAAGCATCCAGCACTGCGGCCGCGATCACATCCACTTCGGGATTGTCGTTTCCATAGTACACATATTTATTCAGCGCGATCTGCCGCAGGGGCTCGTGCCCCTCCCAGTTGTCCCGCAAAACCGCCATGAACTCGGAAAAGGTCATCCGTCCGTCGTCAAACACCATTTTCTTGATGGCGTACAGACTGTTGACGGTATCTGCCAGGCCCCCGATGTGGGGGGATACAACCTGATATACAGGGCCTCCCTCGGCGTAGGACAAGCCCCGCTCAATGCAACCGCCCTCCAGCAGGGATACCACAGTACAAGGCACGGTAGGATGCCATACCCCCTCCCCCGTCTCGGGATCCAGGGAACGGAATCCGTCCAGTCGACTCTTCGTAATGGACAGAACAACATCCCGCAGATCCGACAGATACGCTTTAAGCAGGCTGTCAAAATTTGCGAATTCCACCGTAGGCTCGTATTTTTTCAGAGTCGTATGCTGGAGAATCCCCAGGGAATCAAAGGGACAGTAGACGAAGTTGGTCTTGCCGGGCACCTGTACCTCCCAGCAGCCGTCGTTGGCGAATTTCCGCGCCTCGGCAAGAGGATAGCCGTAACCCGTCAGGGCTTCCAGCACCAGATCCTCGTTGTAGATGGCCAGCACACCGCCACCGTGGCGCATGACCTCCGCCACACGGCGCAGCAGCTTTTCGTCGGTGGTCTTGCTCACACGAACGGTGGTGGGAAAATCGCCGATGGGCAGCTCCTCCAGAATGTCCAGAACCAGATAGGTCACGGCATTCGTGACATCCTTACCGGCCTCGTCGATACCGCCCAGAACAATGTTCTGGTAGTGCTGGGCGTCGCCGCTTCCCTGGTTGCCGCCCCGCACCCACTCACAACCCTTGATGAAGAAATGGGCCAGGATCTCACGGGCCTCCTCCAAGGTCAAGGTACCGTTTGCCAGATCCCGCTCCAGGTAGTCTCCCAGGAGCACATCCAGCCGTCCGATACCCGGCCAGTTGCCCATAAGACGAACAAAAGCGAAGGTCATCCACAAGCTCTGCACCGCCTCGTGGAAGGTGGCGGGGGGATTCATGGGCACACGACGCAGGTTCTGTAAGGTCTTCTCAAAGGCAGGACAGGCGGGCAGAACTCCGTCCTCGGCGGCCGCCTGTATGTAATGCTCCAGGACATCCACATACCGTCCGTGCCAGGCCTCAAAAGCATCCAGCGCGGTCATGCAGTTGATGAGGAAAGCCTCCCTGTCGGTTCCACGATGAGCTTCCAGCGATGCCTTAACCCGCCCACGAATACCCGAAAGTCCCTCGGTCAGCACACAGCCGAAATCCACGGTCAGATGGCTGATGCTGGGGAATATCACTTGTCCCGCATACGTAGCGGGGATCACATGGTTGATGGCCAGACCCAGCCGCGCCCCGCCGCACAGCCGCTCGCCGCAGCGCAGAGATACGGGCGCCTTATCGGCGATCTCCCGCAGGATCAGCCGCTCCTTTTCCAAAGGAGTCAGCTCGTCAAAGCCCTCGATGTGATCCATGGTCACGGCGGGGGTCTTCATGGCCTCCTGCCCAAAGGTGTGGAGCTCCAGGGACTCGTAAGCAAACTGCCGCGTGGACTCCGAAAGACGCACGGGACGGGGGTCCTTATATACGGTGTAAAATTTCATGAGTTGAACCTACCTTTCGCAGAAACAACGGGAATGGTGTTACCTGTAGTATAACAGAAACGGCATCAAAAATCAATGCCGTTTCGGAAAGTTTTTCTCACTTTTATCATTTTTTACTGCTTCGGTCACCAAGCCCGATCACGTTGAGTTGCGTCCCTCGCACCCCGCCCGAGGCGCGGTGGGAATAGAACAGATCGGTGTTGCAGGCGGTGCAGTGGGGACAGACGTCCACGTCCTCCTCCGCCACCCCCGCACGGATGAGAAGAGCACGGTTGAGGGACGGCAGATCCAAGAAGGTTTTCTGCCCGTCATAGCGGATATGATTCTCCGCCATAGCGCCCAGGGAGTCGCGTACCACAGCCAGACAGTCCTCCCTGACCTCAAAGCAACAGGCGTGGATACAGGGGCCGATGGCGGCACGGACGGTTACAGAGACCGCCGCATGATCCACCTGCTCCTTGGCCAAGGCAATCAGCTTTCGCACTCCCTCCCCGGCAATATCCGCTACGGTTCCCTTCCATCCGGCATGGAGGGCGGCCACCGCCGGCACGCAGTCACCCACACAGGCTTCCAGCAGAATGGGCGTACAGTCGGCGGTCTTGACACCGGGCACGACAGTAGGATCAGCTGTCACATAGCCGTCCCCTTCAAAGACGGATCCGGTATGGTAACCCATACCCCGATGACGGGCATCCACCGTATGAATGGTATTTCCGTGCACCTGGGGCACCGACACTACCGCCTGTGGATCAAAGCCCACCGCACCGCAAAACCGATTCAGATTCTCCAGCACCGTCTCCCGCCCGTCCCCTCGGCCAAAGGCCAGGTTAAGGGAGGCGGTATGGGGGAGGTTGCTGACACCTCCCAAGCGGGCGGAAAAGGCGTGACGGCTTCTGAGCTTGTCGGATGCCATATAGGACACGCCCTGCGATTGAATGATACGAAAAGCCATAAAGATCTCCTTTCGAGGGCAGAAGAAGGGGTGTCTCAAATATGGAATTTGAGACACCCCCTTTGACATGTATCAAGTTTCGGGAAGATGATCGAGAGCGCCGTCGGGAAGCTCCTCGGGCAGTGCCCCGGCCAACTCGTCGGAGTGGTTGACAAGATAATCGGTCAGCTCATCGGCAGAGATCTCACCGTCGCCGCCCAAATCGGCCACGATCTTATCGGTCATCTCAACCACGACCTCCGGAGGAACCTCATAGCCCTCATCCGCAAAGGCATTCTGTACGGACTCCACGACCATGGCATCCCGATCCTCCTTGCTCATATCCAGAGCATCGGTGAGCGTACCGGCCACGTCACCCATCATTTCGGCGTACTGACCTTCCTTCAACTGCTCGATACCCAACATATTGGTCACGAGACGGAGGCTGAGGGACTTGAGCTCGGCGGCCAGCACTGCCAGGTGTTCGTTGTCCTGGAGCTTCGCCATCATATCGGTCAAAAGGCCGCTGGTGCCCAATCTCTGAACCAGCTCCGTATAGTCAGCATCCTCGGTCAACAGATCGTGGACCAGGAAGTCACCCACCACATCCAGAATGACGTGGATATCCTCCTCCAGCGTATCGACAGTTTCGGAAACCAGAATCCGGAGAATACAGTTCAGCGTGGGATCAAGAGCGGCATCCAAAGAAGGACGGGCAATGCCGGCGAACTCTTTTCCTTCCAGCCAATCCGTCGACATAGCGACCAACGTGTCGGTTGCCAACATGGTGACCCATTCCGACTCAAAGAAGCTATCTGCGGTAGCATACAAGAGTTCCTTGTCCTCGACGGTATAATCCTTCTTGCCCAAGGAATCCATGGCGTCCACGGCATAGCCGGCCGTCTTGAGAAGTCCGCAAAATTCAGATTCAAGATTCATTTTCACAACGACCCCGTGGGTATCCGTAGAATCCAGCTTCGCAGAAGTCAGAGCCTTGAATATGGGCTTACCGATGGTCTTGTGAACCACGAGCACACCGGGATTTTTCTCCAGCTTGACGGCCAGTTCAGAGATCTCCTCCTCCGTCATGTCCAAGGTATCAAGCACGTTTTCCCGCACAAACGCCGTATCGCACATATCGGATTCCACAAAGGTATTGAGCATGTGTGCGCCCAAGGTAATAAATCCGCACAGGGGGATCAAGGTTACCATGGCGATCAGCAGGCCGTTGACAGCACCGACAGGCATGGAAATTTCCGGGCGAACAAAATCCTTCAAGGCTGGCACACACTTTTCCACAACCCAAACGGCGATCATAAGGAGCAAGCGAATCAAGCCGAACACAATAGCATACAGAATGGGTGCGATCAACAGAGTTACGATGACCCGCAAGCCCTCGGCACCCACGGGCACCTCAGCGATAAAACCGCTGACCGTATCGCCCAAGCGAGGCACGACCAGGTCGTACACCAGATCGGTAATCAACCCCGCAATGAGCTTGCTTACGAAAATAGCCAGGATCGCGGACAAAACCGTGACGCCAACACGCACGCTCGCCATGATCCAGCTTCGCTTTTTGGCCATGAAAAGCCCAATGACAGTCACTCCGGCCATGTACAGAAAAAGAACCAATGTGAAAATAAGCCCGATAGTCATGAGAACATCCTCCAAATCAAATTGCACTGGTCATTATAGCACAAAATCCCTTTATTGTCAATGTGTTTTTGAATTTCCTCAAAAAAGCAGAAAAATATTTTATTTTTTTTCAAAAAAGGGGTTGACAAATTCGGCCGGTTGTGATATAATATCGTCGTTCCGCTGATGAGCGACGAAAAAACCGTCACGAGAACGAACTAACAAGCTGGTGTGGCTCAATGGCAGAGCACCTGATTTGTAATCAGGCGGTTGATGGTTCGACTCCGTTCACCAGCTCCAAATATGGGGGATTTCCCGAGCGGCCAAAGGGGGCAGACTGTAAATCTGTTGTCACTGACTTCGGTGGTCCGAATCCACCATCCCCCACCAACAAAAAGAGAACTTTTGTCTACCAAAAGTTCTCTTTTTGTTTATCCAAGCCGCAGGCTTGGTATATCATTGACGCACGAAGTGCGTCGTATATCATCAAGGGCGGCAAGCCGCCCTTGTATCTCATCACGCGCCAGCGTGCATCTACCTGCGGCTTGATGATATACAATGCTTCGCATTGATGATATCCCGCAACAAGTTGCGGATGATATACACGCCTTTGGCGTGATTGGGATGCGAGTTGGCGAAAAGCTCTTGAATTAGTCTATAAAATGTGATATAATACTCTCAAAGGGAGTGATAATATGGCGAAAAACTATTTACTGATCTATTCGGAACAGCTTGCGACAGATATAGAATTACTCTGTCAAAATATAAAAGCTCCTTCCAACACTCTTTTCCAGATCCGCAAAAGTTCAAGCAGCATTTACGCAAATATACGTGAGGCAAACTACGGACAAAGCAAAGCAGACATGCTTTCGAAATTTGAAATAGCCCTCAAAGAATGTAGTGAAACAGAAGGTTGGTTACAGTTATTATTCAACACAAATGGTATTGATGAAGGAACATATAAAAACCACAGAAATCTTTGCGGTCGTATCAGACGAATATTGATTGCGAGTTGTAAAACATTGAAGGAGAATACAAAATGAAAAAGTATCTTTTCTTTCTTGCTGTATCTATGGTAATTTTATCTCTTGTGTCGTGTTCTTTTGAGCCGATTGTAACTACATATAGTAACAGCGTTCACGAAGCTGTAAAAGAGCACTATGAAGCTTATGAAATTTTGGGGCTTGTTCGTCTTGAAAAAGATGACAAACCCACTTTGCAAAACTTTTGCATAATAAACGATATGCAAGGTAAAATGAATATTCTGTGTATTGCGTATGCTTTGAGTGAAGAAAACAGAGATGATTATATTGCAACAAGTACAGTACTAAATGATAATATTGAAATTGGAAAATATTATTCATCAGAAACTGTGTTGGAAAACATAGTTGTAAATTATGCTATTTGTAAAAAAAGCGATATGCCTAATTCCGTATTGCAAAAGGAAAAGATAGAGTTTGGCGGTCAGGAGCTTTATTTTTGCATAATAGAAGTTGTAGCTTTAGGTTGATTATTCATTGAAAACAGACACCTTTTGTTCGTTTTTACCCCTGTTTAGACACCTTTTCACTCGTTTATGGCAACAAAAACCACTGCAATTGCAGTGGTTTTTTGTTTGGTGCGAGGATGAAGGTGAGGCCACCGACGCAAGAACCCGGCCAACCTTTCCCACCCTGCTCCCTTTGGTGGTTCTTTCACCTGAGACGAGCGAAGCAAGGATCGGATGTGGTCACGAATCCACCATCCCCCATCAACAAAAACCACTGCAATTAGGCTTATTTTTATAAGGATGTTTACAAATTTCGGCAGAGAGATTGATTTCTCTGCCGATTTGTGTTATAATGGAACTAACGGAAAGCCTCCCTCCGAGAGGGAGGTGGCACGGCGCAGCCGTGACGGAAGGAGCCTGCGTGACTTTGAGTTTTGATTAGCTGCATTGTAACGCACTCTCCCTCAGTCGCCTACGGCGACAGCTCCCTCCCGGAGGGAGCCTTTGGGTACGTGCATCTTTAGGGGTATAGGCTTTGCCCGTTGCCTTTGTAATACAAAGGCAAAACTAGCGATAAAATGTAGAAAGGAATATATTAATGAAAAACAAAGTGATGATGTGGGCAGTTATGATTTTTCAAGCACTACCTATACCGATTTCGTTAATTACGATTTTAGGTTCTATCATTTCTTTAGCAAACATAGGTGTTATGATAGAACAATCTTTGTTCGTTGCAGTAGTTGCTACAATCTCTATGATACTTGCAGGTACTTATTCACTGACATATCTATTTTCTGCCGTAAAGACATTCGCCAAAAAAAGAATAAGTTTCATTAGTTTCTTGCCCATTATTCACATTATAGTAACAGTAGTATTTATGGTCTTATGGATCATAAACGAGTAATAGAATATAACAAACAGGCAACTTGTTACACAACAAGTTGCCTGTTTGCATATACTTGCTTAGAAAAATCTGTCGGGGTTAAGCTTTGCTTACTGCATAACAAATATGCCTTAATTGACACTCGAGGACACCTGTCCCTACAATTTTTAAACTTCCTTATGAGAAGGAGCCACCGCAGTGGTTTTTTGTTTGGTGGAGAAGGTCGGATGAGACCACCGACGCAAGAACCCGATCATGCGTACATCTTGATTTGTTCGCGATTGTGTGATATAATATTCGGGAAAGAATCCCGCGGTACGCCGCATAACGCATAAATTGAGGCAAATGACCCAACGCAACCCAAAGTTTACATAAAGAAACGCCGAATCGGTGGTATGTTTTCTCCCTGTGTGCTACAATAAGGGCAACGCAGCGTTAGAAAGCACAATTCAGAAAACACAAGTAAGGAGAAAAAGTATGACACTTGGCGAAAAGCTATCCAAGCTCAGGAAAGAATCCAACTACACCCAAGAGCAGCTGGCCGATATTCTCGGCGTTACCCGTCAATCCATCAGCAAATGGGAGTCGGATATCGCTTATCCCGAAACCGATAAGCTGATAAAAATTGGAAAAATCTTTGGATGCTCGATGGATTATCTTCTAAATGAGGACGTTACAGACAAGCAAGGCACACAATCAACCGAAAAAGAGAATATTTGGGATATATTCAAAAAACAGTTTCACGAGCGCAAGAGCAAGAAAACAGTTTTCGGTATGCCGCTGTACCATATCGGCAAAAACGCCCATGGTTTTTTCGCGGTAGGCTTGAAAGCTCGCGGAGTATTCTCAATCGGCCTTTTATCGCGGGGAATCGTATCCCTGGGCTTGCTCTCGGTCGGTTTCCTATCCCTCGGCGTTCTGTCCCTCGGATTCATTGCCGCAGGTGTACTCGCGCTCGGACTCCTCGCGGTTGGTTCCATGGCCCTCGGACTGTTAGCGGCAGGGGCAATCAGTGTCGGTCTTGTATCCTTTGGTGCGCTCTCTGTCGGGTGCTTCTCAACAGGCGCGCTTGCCGTCGGTACATATGCCGCCGTTGGTGACCACGCCTACGGAATAGTCGCCATAGGCAAATCGGTGGCGGAGGGAACTGTATATAGCCACGTCGGAGATCTGACTACGGCAGATATCTCAACCGTTGTGGAATGGCTCGACGCGAATGTGCCAACCTGGCTCGGGTGGGCTAAAGCTGTTTTCCAATTCTATATACAGTAAAAGGTACAATCGCGCCACATCGCGCGCTTCTTCGCCGCCAAAACCACTGCAATCGCAGTGGTTTTTTGTTGATTGAAAAAGGCCGAACCAAACAAGCCATCGGCGTTGTTCTCAACCATTTCATACATTTCATATTCGTTTAACGTGCACTTTATATGCGATTCATGTATGCTTAATATATATGCGCATCTCCCCTTTTTGCGAAAAATATTCGATTTTCACTTGACATTTCCCACGAAAAGTGATACAATTCTTTGTACCATATTTAATAAAGGAAGGTGCAATAACCATGGATTGGAACGCAATTCTCGACACAATCGTCAATTGGGCACTGAATACCGGCATTAGGCTGATCATCGCCCTCGTCATTTTGTTTATTTCTTTTAAGATTATCAATGTCATCGGCAAAAAGATTGAAAAATCTTACGAGAAGGGCAAGCTGGATAAAACCATTGCCAAGGTTTTATCCTACATTTTTAAGTTAGGTATGAAAATCGTCGTTGCCATCTGCCTCGTCGGCTACGTTGGCATCGATACTTCCGGCCTTGCCGCATTGGTAACCTCCTTCGGTGTTTGCATTGGTCTGGCCGTCAACGGCGCAGTCTCCAACCTGGCAGGCGGCGTCGTCATTATTCTTACCCGTCCTTTCAAGGTTGACGATTTCATCGAAGCACAAGGCTACTCAGGTACGGTTGAGGACATCCACGTCACCTGCACCCGTGTACGTACCGGTGATAACAAGATCGTGTATATCCCCAATGGCGCTCTTTCTTCCGGAACCATCGTGAACTATTCCGAAAAAGAGACCCGCCGCGTTGACTTTACCTTCTCGATCAGCTACAGCGATGACTTTGAGAAGGCCAAAAAGATCATCACCGATATATGCTCTGCCCACGAGCTCGTGCTGAAGGATGAGCCTATTTTTGTCCGTGTATCCGAACACGGTGCAAGCAGTATCAACATCGTGACTCGCGTTTGGGTAAAGAGCGCAGATTATTGGACAGTCAACTTTGATATTTTGGAATCTGTCAAGAAAGCATTTGACAAGGAAGGCATCGAAATTCCCTTCAACCAGATCGACGTGCACGTAAAAAACAACTAAAATTTGACAAAAAGCGATCTTGTCATGACGCTTGGGAAAAGGACAGAGGATCTTACGTTCTCTGTCCTTTTTCTTGATAAGTTCTGCATTGGTGGACACAACTGCCGTACGGGATTGCAGATATGCCATCTTCGTCGTCCTCTGCGACGGTCACGAATCCACTCGGCTTCCCCTTTACAAAATAACGTATTTATGCTATAATACAACATGCAAGCAACCACCCGAAAGGAGCCCCCATGCCCATCGATCTCCACATCCACTCCACCCACTCCGACGGTACCCTCACCCCCGCCGAGCTCATCTCCGAAGCCAAGCGCCTGGGGCTTTCTGCCGTCGCCCTCACCGACCATAATACCGTCTCGGGTCTGCCCGACTTCATGGCCGAGGCTGAACGTGCGGGAATTACCGCCGTGGCGGGCACCGAGCTCTCCACGGTCTACGGCGGCCGTGAGATCCACCTGTTGGGTCTGTTTATCCCCCCCGACCGCTACGCCGATATCACCGCTCTCATGCAGGACTACCGCGCCCGCAAGGCGCAGAGCAACCGCGACCTGATAGCGCGCCTCCGAGCAGACGGCTACGCCATCGACTACGCCGAGGTGGAGCGCAAGAACCCAAGCGGCAATATCAACCGCGCCCTCATCGCCAAGGAGCTGCTGGAACGGAGCTACGTGACCTCGGTCAAGGAAGCCTTTGATACCCTGCTGGAAGAAGGCCTGGGCTACTACACCCCGCCCGAGCGGTTGGGATTCTTGGATGCCATCCGCTTTTTGCGAGGCGTCAAAGCCGTCCCCGTGTGGGCACATCCCCTGCAGTATATGAACGAGACAGCCGTCCGTGCCATCCTTCCCTCCGCCGTGGAGGCGGGACTGCTCGGCATGGAGGTGCAGCATTCCTCCTACGATGACGCGACCATCTCCCGTGCCAAAGCCATTGCCAATGAGTTTGGACTCCTGTACAGCGGCGGAAGCGATTTCCACGGGGCGGTCAAGCCCGACGTGCGGTTGGGTGTGGGTAGTCGAGAGGGGGCAAAGCCGAATATGCCCGATGAATACTATGAAAAGCTGCAAGAGCGGGCACGCACCCTGTGAGTTTACGGAAGTCACGCAGTCAAGCAAAAAAGGAGACCATCTATGAAAACTCCCGTTATCCCTACCGAGAACACGGATCTCATCTCCATCGTCAAAGCAAATGACCGCCGTTTCCTCCTGAAATGGCTCATCATCACCGCCATTTGTCTGGCACTTACCATCGTGTTTTTCAAGCCCGCCGCCGCACGTTACGGCATCCCCGTTGCCATCCTGATGGCGCTGGGACTCGTGATCCTGCCCTTCTTCACCTGTGGCGGGTGGGGATGGATCACCGACCGTGGCTTTTCGGGCGTGGTGCTGGACATGGACTTCTCGGTGCGGCTGGAGATGCATGACCGCATGGGCGCCGGCTTCGTCCGCGGCACCCGCAAGGGGTATACCCATTCACGCGGCGCGACGCAGGCCAGCTATTGCAAAATGCAGATCCGCACCGACGACGAAACCGTGCAGACCTTCACCGTCCGTCTCCCCGGAGATTCGGAAGCCTTCCCCCTCAAGGAGGGCGACCGCATCGTCAAGTACCGCGGACTTCCCTACCCCGCCATCGTGGGTTGCAAAACGCCCCTCTGCACCGTCTGCGGGAATTTAGACGACGACGGAAAGGGAGAGTGCCGATCCTGCGGATACTCGCTCGTCGTATTGCCCCTTGATTGATTTCCGTCCCCCGCCGTCACCCTGCCCGGTGGCGGCGGTCTTTTTACCCAATAACTCGAACGCAGGTTGAGTCCCCATCGAAAAACCGGTTATTGCTTTTCATCTCCGTCCATGCTATACTGTATACAAGGGATGCGCACCCCGTATAGAAATGAGGTAACAAATATGCAACACATTGGAATCAAGATCAAAGAACTGCGCCGCAAACGGGACATGACCCAGGAAAAGCTGGCGGACTATCTGGGCGTGACCTACCAGGCGGTGTCCAAATGGGAAACCGGCGTAGCCTGCCCCGACATTTCCTATATTCCTCCGCTGACCCGCCTTTTTGGGGTAACGGCAGACGAGCTTCTGGGGCTGACAGCCCCGGAGACCGACAGTCTGCGCGCCGAAACCGAGCGCATCTACACCGAGCGGGCTACCCTCCCCTTGGAGGAACAAAAGATAGTCGCCGAGCGGGCGGTGACGAACTATCCCCACGTGTGGACGTACCGCAAATGGTTGGCCGATACGGTGTATTCGCTGGCTGTGACCGAGGAGGATGACGACCTCCACCGTACCGAAATGGAAAGAGCGGCAGAGCTGTACGACATGCTGCTTGAGGATGCCGGCGGGCAAGCCGAGCGCGGGCAAGCCCTGTGGGGCATGGTCATGGCGCTGACCTGCCTGGGACGGCGGAATGAAGCGCAAGCCTACGCTGAGCTGTACCCCGACGAGCCCGCCCTTGCAAAAAAGGAGATCCGTGCGTGGTGCGCCGAGGGAGAAGAAAAGGCTATCCTGGAGCAGGAGATCCTGAACACGCATCTGGTAAATTTTCTTGGCGCGCTCTTTGGTTTCAGTAGCTCCCTGCCCTGTCAACAGGCCGTGACCGCCATTATCAAAGCCATGTTCCCCGACGGGAACTACTTCGACTACAACGACCAGCTCTACATCAGCCACATCTACACAGCCAAAATTCTGACTGCCCAAGGCCGCTACGACGAGGCCATCGCCGCCCTGGCCGCCGCCAAAGAGTATGCCCGCGCCTTCGACCGCATCTTCGTGGACGCCCCGGGCACCTACCGCTACACCTCACCGATGCTGAATAAGGTGTCCTTCCGCACCGCCGATTTCTTTTATTCGGGTATTTGGCGGCGGGAGGACGGCTTCCGGGAGTGGCTGGATAATCCCTGCTTCGTAGCGCTCTGCCGCAGGGAGGATTTTCTGGCGCTGTACGAGTGATCCGTCCATTCCCAACCAAACGGCGACTTTTTCCTGCGGTTCACCGCGTTCCCCCGCCGCAAATCGCCAACCGCTCTCTTTACATCCTCCGCAAGATATGCTATAATGTAGACAGCTCAATAATCTATCCAACTTCAAATTGGGGTTTGTCGGTGGGTTGGCACCAGCCTTGGTGAGCCTTCCCCTGTGGGGAAGGTGGCAGCCGCGAAGCGGGTGACGGAAGAGGCATAATATCTTGAAAAATCATGCTTTTACGCAATAACCTCTCCCGCCGCTCCGCGGCACCCTCCACAAAGGGGAGGGCCTTGATCGAGATTTCCGTCTCCCCGACAAACCCCAATTTTACGCAACTAAATTCCATAATCGGCAAGGAGGACAGCATCATGACAGCCGCAACCAACCAAACCATGGGTAGCCGCATCGCCTGCTACCGCAAGCAAAAAAACCTCACCCAGGAGGAGCTGGGACAAGCTGTGGGGGTAACCAATCAAGCCGTGTCCAAATGGGAGACCGATACGTCCCTTCCCGACGTCCTGCTCCTGCCCCGGCTGGCACGGGCCTTGGGGATCACCCTGGACGCGCTGTACGGTCAGGAGCCCGAGGCTCCCGCCTCCACGCCTGCACGGTGCACGGCCGATGATTTTCCCGAACTGGCCTACGATACCCTGTTCCGCCTATACAACCACCACGCAGGACTCCTCTTTGCCTACGCCGGCCCCTCCGACGAGGAACAACTGGCCGAGCGTGCGCGAAGGATCGCGGGCGGATGCTTTCTCGGATGCCTCTCCAACACCGAAGGTGCCGTTTTCCTGTCCCACGAGTTGGCTTTTATTGACCGCACCTACAAGGCCGAGGGAAGTGAGGCAATCTTCACCTCCGGTGAAGTCAGCAAGGTGCTCAAGCACCTGTCCGACAAGACAGTGCGACGGGTCCTGGCCTACCTCTACCGCGAGACGGTAGCAACTGACAAAACCACCCAAGGTGTTTTTCTCCTGCCCCAAATCACCGAGGGTTGTTCCCTGTCCTCCGACGAGGCCGAGGAGGCCTTGGAAAAGCTCCAGCTACTCGAACTGGTAGAGGCCTTCACCTCCCCCTCCTCCGCGTCCACCGAATACGTGTTCCTCCTGGGCAACAGCCTGTACCCCCTGACCCTTTGCCGTCTGGCTGAGCTTACGGTGCGGGACAAGTGCTGGCAAACCGTGCGGGATACGACCATGATCTCGGATTACGCATTTCTGCCAAACTGATGCAACATACCAGATATTTCACGCAAAGCAGAATCCCCGCCGTCGCCCATCACGGACACGGCGGGGTTATCTTTTTCATGGGTTTGACGGTTCGTCATGTTGCACAACAAAGCGGCAGGGCGGAAAATCACCCCGAAAGCCCCCGCAAAAAAGGGCAAAAACACGCAAAAAAGGCCGGAAACGGGCTGATTTCGATGGGTCAAAATCCCCCCGAGATCCCTGTTTCGGCCTTTTGTGCAAATTGCTATCAGTTAATTTGAAGTTCAACCGCGGATCGGCTCACATATCCACGCGGGGATGCCTTCCGCTTCCAATGCTTCCCTTGCCCGCTGCGCCGAGCCTTCCCCTTTGGGGAACACCCCGAAGACCGAAGGGCCGCTGCCGCTCATCATGGCGGTGATGGCGCCCGCGTTCAGCAGGGTCTCCTTGATACCTCGCGCCACGGGTCGCTCGGGGAGCACCACCGACTCAAAGAGGTTAAACGCCGACCCGCACAGGGCGGTCAGATTCCCTTGCCACAAAGCGGTTTTCAGGGCAGAGAGTCCCTCGGTATGTGGGGTATAGACGGCGGGATCGAAGTTTCCGTAAAGGGTATCCAGAGCCTTATAGGCGGCAGGGGTGGAGACACCCTCCCCGCCGCAGGCCACCACCAGCTCGCATTCCGGCATGGGGGTAATGGGGGTCAGCCTCTCTCCGATACCCTCGGTGATGTGGGCTTTTCCCTTGATGCAGAAGGGCACGTCAGCCCCCAGGGTCAGCCCCACCTCGCAGAGGGCTTCGATGGTCAAGGGGTGATCGAACAGCTCGTTGAGAGCCACCAGCACCGCGGCGGCGTCGGTGCTTCCCCCTGCCATCCCGGCGGCGGCAGGTATTCTTTTTTCTATGTGTATCAGTAAGTTTTTACACCCTCTGCCCGTGGCGGCGAAAAACTTCTCGGCGGCACGCCAGGCCAGGTTACGGCTGTCGGTGGGGAGGTCGGGATTAGTGCAGGTCAGGGTGATGGTCTCGGCTCCTGCAGAGTGGGCACCCATGGAGCAGAGGTACATCCCCGTGGGCTCTGTAACCTCCACGGTCACGGTATCGCAAAGGGACACGGCCTGCATCACCCCCGTGATGGTGTGGTAACCGTCGGGGCGGCGGCCGGTGATATCCAGAAACAGGTTGATCTTGGCGGGGGCGGAAAGGGTGATTTTCATAGTTCCTCCAAGGGAAAATTCAATGCAAAATTCAAAGTGCAAAATGCGAAATCAAGAGCGGGGTACCGTCCCGTCAGAGCAAGTCTGCGTTGACGCGGGGATGATATTTGGGCAGGATCTCCGGATTCAGTAGCTCTTCCATGCGATAGCGGCCGATTTGGTTACGCTCCATGCAGGAAGCAGCGGCCTCAGGGTTGAAGAAGAAGGATCTCTCACCTATAGCGGAGCATCCCACCATGGACGGAGAAAACAAAAGCCCTGCTCTGTTGTTGTAATTTCCGTTGATGGGCAAGGAAGAAATGGGGACGCGATCCTTTTTGGGAACAGACTCCCGCGCCGAGAACCAGGTGACTATGTGGGTATGAGAGACCATGACCTCGGCCTCGGTGGGAATGTGGTCGAATACCTCCTCGGTGATAGCGGTGAGGTAGGAATTCCAGACGTGATCCAGCACCAGAGCGGCACGAAAGCCGCCATCCACGGCGTAGGCGTAAAGGTCGCCCTTATGCAGGGTGGGTTCCCGTTTTTTCTGTGTTTTCTTGGGTTTCTTGATCTTTGTCGGAGCAGAATTGATCTTGTCCCAGAACTTATCCAGCTCTCGCTTGCGGCTCTTTTGCAGCTCAGGCTCGGTTCCCAGCTCATTCCAGAACTTCAGGTCGGCCTCGGTGTTGATGATCTCCCCTACGGTCTGCCACAGCCACTCGTCCTCGGCTCCGCACTCCCACAGGCATTGAGCCAGGGCATAATAGACCGTATACATAAGGGGCGTGTCATCCTCGTCCGAAAACTCCTGACGGTACTCGTCCAGTATGGCGTGATAGATGTCCAGGGCAGAGGCATCATCCTTGTATCGTTCAAAAAACTCATCATACACGTCCATAAATTCATCGCTTTGTTTGACTCCTGTCCCCCAGGAACTCATAGGATCACCTCTTTCTGCTTGTTTTCAAATTTGGGTTTATCGGTGGGTTTTATTTATGTACTTTTCTGTCCATGTCGACAGAAAAGTACATAGAATCTATCGCACCGATAAACGGCAATTTACTTCTGTTCCCTCACCAGCATCCCCGTATAGACGGGCACGCCGAAGCGGTCGGCGAAGAATTGGCATTTACACAGAAAGGCGTAGTAGATATTCAGCCCACACCCTTGCAGAGTCTCGTAGTTTCCCTGCCCTTTTGCGATGATGAGGTCGGCGGTCGTGATGGCGGCGTGTGCTTCAGCGGAGATGCGGTCGAGGGCTGTTCCCGCCAAGCGGTCGCCGTTCCCCAGCACCGTCACGCCCTCCATACGGTCAAAGCCCACCTGCACCGCATCCTCCATGGTAGCGTCGTTGAGCACCTGCCCGCCACGAACCAAGACGGTGATGGTCAAACGGGGATACAACTCCAGCACCGTAGCCACGAGCAATTTGTCCATAACGATCTCGCCGCAGTTGTCGGTAAGGAAGACCACAGACTTGGCAGAGGACAGATCTGCTTGCAGATCCGTGTAGGCTGGGCATTCGGGAGGGATCTGCTCGGGTGCTTTCTCCAAAAGACTTCGCAGCTTCCCTTCGTCCACCGCGTTCATGGCACCGAAATCAATGAAATTTGCCGTCATGGCGTACCCCAAGGCGGTACGGAGGGGATCGTCGGCGGCCATCATGCGGTCAGCCAGCTCTTCGGCGGCGGCAAAATCCAGCATCAGGTCATTGAAATGGGTCTTGATGGCGGCGTAGTCCCCGTCCACCTCGGAGGCGGCATCCCCAAAGACCTCACGGCGAATGTCGGTAATGGCCTCCATAATGGCTGGGCCGCCCGTGCAATCGGGGAGGGTGGCCATCATGGCACCCAAGCGGCGCATGTAGGTCAAAACCTGCTCACGGGAAGCCGAGGCAGGGTAACGATCGATCTGCTTTTTGATGAGGCAGGACACACAGGCAGGATAGAGGATGGGGGTGTGGGGGGTGGACATAGATGATCTCCTTTTCATTTCTGGGGTTATTATAGCATAGTTTCGGGGAAAAAGCAAGAGGGATTCAAATTTGGGTTTATCGGGGAGTTCTTTCTCTGTTCTTTTCTGTCAACAGTGACAGAAAAGTACCAAAAGAACACCGTCCAAGGAAGGTACCCACGGTACCTTCCTTGGAAATCCATCCCCCTGATCAGCGCGCCATTTCGCTTTTGCGAAATGGCTTTACGCGCTGTCAAGTCGCAGTTTGCCATGGCGCCGCGATGTTGGCGGAGCGCCAACATCGCGGTTGGTCGCCCGTTTGGTGGCTACTCGAGGTTTCCTCTTGCCCAATAAGGAAAACAGCGACTTTTGGGCAGAGGCCGAGCGGCGACTTCCGCGCGGACGGCGCTCCGTCGTTCGTGCGGGTGTTCGGGTTTTGGCGACTATTCGCGCAATCAACACATTTTGCGAAAAGCAAAATGTGTGCGCTGTTTAGGTGGTGGGTTTATCAAGGGAGGGACCGTGGGTGACTCCCTTGAGGGGCGGTCTTTCGTGAAGTGCGCAGCACTTCTCCTTTCATCTCGACAGGGAGAGAAAGGGACATAACAAACCGATAAACTGCAGGGCATCTCTAAAAACTCACCATGCTCACACCTGTGTAACAAATTTGTGTTATAATAAGGGAAATCAAGCAAAGGAGCAAAAGAGATGGGAAACAGAGGGATTTTTGACGAGGATATTCGACTGGCGA
>JAZSBH010000086.1:0-6756 GCA_045602325.1 Eubacteriales bacterium
GGCAAGATAACGGTTGTCCCGCATGGGGGAATACACCGATAAATTGTTGTTTGCAGGAGTACGGCGGGAGGAACCTTCTTGAAAGAAGGTTCCCCCGGACCCCCTCCAAGAACTTTCAAAAGAGAAAAATTGCATTGATAAATATATGCTTTTTTGAAAGTTTTTGGAGTTCCAAGAACCTTTTTTTAAAAAGGTTCTTGGTGGGGGTTCAGGGGGCAAAGCCCCCTGATAAACCTCAATTTGCATGAAATGTTCACGATTTGTGCGTATGTAGGCCACATTTGGGTGGTATACTGGTGGCACTACGAAAAGGAAGGGATCTTCCCATGAAATTACGGAAACCTATGTCATATATGCCGCGCGTTGCGGTCTGCCTGTTGGCGGCCGTGCTCCTGTCGCTGTGCGTTGCCTTGCTTGGTGCTTGCTCCGGAGAGATCTACGACCCCACCCAGGGCTCGCTGTCTCTGGAAGAAGGAAGCGGCAACAGCCATGGCAACGGCAACGGGCAGTATGAGCTCCCCACCGAAGCCCCCACGGGGAGCGTGATCGAAATGCCCAGCGTGGATCCCTTTGAAAACGCTACCCATGTCCTGCGGGCAGATTTCTTGAACACGGGCAACTCCGACGCCATTCTGCTACGTCTGGACGACACCGTGATCCTCGTGGATACGGGTGAGTCCGACGATTACGCGCGCATCAGCGGAAAGCTGGATGAGTACGGCATCACCGCCATCGACTACCTCATCATCTCCCACTTTGACAACGACCACATCGGAACCGTTGCCCAGATTTTGCAGAATTACACCGTGAAAACCGTGTATATGCCCGACTACGTGCGGGATTCCTCCCTCTACCGCCGCATGATGAGCACCCTGGAGGTGCTGGCGGGCACTGCCGTCCATCGTCTTACCGAGGACGTGCGTATTGATCTTTCCTACGGAAGCCTGTGGATCAATCCCACAAAGCTGTACAAGCCGGGATTGACTCTGGGCTCGGACAATACCCACGCAGCCGAGGAGAATAATTACTCCCTCATTACCTCGGTCGAGTTTGGGGAGATTTCTCTCCTTTTTGCGGGGGATGCCGAGCAGGATCGTCTGACCGAGTTTATGACGGCTTTGGGAGACTCCTGCGCCTATGACGTCATCAAGATCCCTCACCACGGTGGCTATGATAAGGCTTTGGGTGATCTTCTCCGTATGAACACGGGGCTCCGTTACTGCATGGTGCACGCGGGAAGCGAGTCGTTGGTGGAGGCCAGTCTGGTCACCGCCATGCGTACCTCGGGTGCCGCTGCCAAATTCACCTACGACGGGGGCATTCGGTTCGGTACCGACGGGGTGAGTATGGTCGTGGAGCAGGAATAAATGAAATATGGCTACCGTTCCCGTAGGAGTCGGTAGCCATGTTTTATTTTTTTACTGCATACAAATTAATATCCCACGCCGGCACACCTGGCATGCGTCGGAGGTAGAGCTTGTAGGCGGGGTTCAGCTCATGCACCAGCAGGGGCAGGCGGAAGAGGTCGGTGTTGCGGTGGTAGACCGACACCAGAAGGGCAGGGGAATCCCTGCGGATGACCTCACGGGAGCCCAGCAGTGCCTCGGTCTCGGCGCCCTCCACGTCGTACTTGATGTAGTCCAACGGGATATCCCGGGGAAGGATCTCCGATACAACCGTATCGAGCGCGGTTACCGCTACCTCGGCGGTCTTGCCAAAGTAGGGGTTATCGGCGGTGGAGGGAAGGATATTGCTCTGTGCCGCATCGGTGGCATCGGAGAGGCCGGCATTGCGGTTGCCGCTGCCGTGGAAGGCCAGGGTGGCGGTATGGCTCCACGCCCCTGCTTGTACGGGGTGGACGGTCAGGGGATCGCCCGATTCGGTTAGCGCGGATGCGTATTCCGATAGCTTGCGGAAGTTGCGGCGGTCGGGCTCCATGGCGATGACCTCCCGCAAGCGGGAGGCGTACCGCCGCAGATCCCGGATGCTGTCGCCATTGTAGGCGCCCAGGTCGGCGGAGGTCTGAAATCTTTCTGCATGAAGGATTTTTTCATATGCGTCGGCGGGCTCCGACTCGGTGGTCCGGAGGGTGTCCATGCGACCCGACAGCTTGTAGGCGAGGATGCCGTCGTAGACCCGTCGGGACTGCTCATCGGCAAAGAGGGCGCGGGCGGCGGTGATCTCGGCTTGATGCGCTTGGTAAAATTCCGTGTTGAAGAGGTTGGTGCCGCAGACGGGGACGTCGGGGATATAGAGCTCGCAGGTGGCGGCCACCCGGCTGATGGTCTCCAGCACCTCGGGGCGGGAGGAGGCGAAGGAGAGTAGGACGATCATATTGTCCGCACCGTACTTCTCGCAGGCTTGTGTGAAGGACAGTACCACCTTGCCGTGGAAGCTGTGTCCGCGGACGAATCCGTCGCTGGCAAAGACATCAGCCACGGGGATGCCGTAGGTGCCGCAGACTGCGATGATCTTGTCCGCGCCGTTGCCCATGCCGTAGAGCAGGATGGGACGGCCTTTCTGGGATTCTGCCTGCAAATATTGCCAGAGGTCGGTCATGGCGGGGCTCCTTTATGTTGGAATTCAGATTTGGGTTTGTAGGGCAGGGGGTTCACCCCTGCACCCCAGCAAAACCTTTCTTAAAAGAAAGGTTTTGGATTCCAAAGAACCTTAAATAAGGTATATTTATTAAAGGTTTTTGGGAGTCCAGAACCCTTTTTGCAAAAAGGGTTCTGGTGGGGTCCAGGGGCAAAGCCCCTGATAAACTCCAATTTGTTTGACAAAAGTTCTTGACATTCGGCGGCTTTCGGTGTACAATAAATACACCGAAACTTTGGAAAGGAATTTTGAAATATGGACTGCTTATTCTGCAAGATCATTGCGGGGGACATTCCCTCGGCCAAGGTGTATGAGGACGAGTTGGTATACGCCTTCCGCGATATCGCGCCCATGGCGCCCACCCACATCCTCATCGTGCCCAAGGCTCATCTGGCCTCGGCCGACGAGGTGACTGCCGAGAACAGCGGCTACGTCGCCCGCATCTTTGAGGTCATTCCCAAGATCGCCGCCGCCGAGGGGCTGGCAAACGGCTACCGCGTCATCACCAACTGCGGCGAGGACGGCTGTCAGAGCGTGAAGCACCTGCATTTTCACCTGCTGGGCGGGAAGAAGCTGCCGGATCAGATGGCGTAAGGACGAGAGAACGAGGGGCAAAGCCCCTCGTTTTTTTATGCATGTACAAATTCAGCGTAAATGGCGCGGAGAGCGTCCTCGTACTCGTCCTCGTCCACACCCACGATGATGTTGAGCTCGGAGGAGCCCTGGTCGATCATGCGGATGTTGATGTCGGCGCGGGCGAGGGCGTCGCAGACGCGAGCGGCAGTACCCTTGGCTTTGACCATGCCGCGGCCCACCACGGCCACCAGCGCCAGGCCGTCCTCGATGAAGACGCTGTCGGGCTTGACGGCGCGGACGATGGCGTTCATGAGCTTCTCGCGGCGGCCGTCCAAGGAGGCGGATGAGACGACCACACTCATGGTGTCAATGCCCGAGGGCAGGTGCTCGAAGGAGATCTCATTCTCCTCGAAGATCTCCAATACCTTGCGGCCGAAGCCCACCTCGGAGTTCATCATGTCCTTCTCAATGGTCAGCACAGAGAAGCCCTTCTTGCCGGCGATGCCTGTGATGACATGCTCAAAATCGTAGTTGACCGAATGAGAGACGATCATGGTGCCGGGGTCTTCGGGGCGGTTGGTGTTGCGGATATTGATGGGAATACCTGCAGAGCGGACGGGGAACACGGCGTCCTCGTGGAGGACGGTAGCGCCCATGTAGGAGAGCTCGCGGAGCTCGCGGTAGGTGATCTCCTTGATGATGTAGGGATTGTCAATGATGCGGGGATCTGCCATCATGAAGCCCGATACGTCGGTCCAGTTCTCATACAGGTCGGCCTTGGCGGCGCGGGCGACGATGGAGCCCGTGATATCCGAGCCACCGCGGGAGAAGGTTTTTACTGTGCCGTTGGGGGTGCCGCCGTAGAAGCCGGGAATGACGGCGTACTTGTGCTTTTCCAGCTCGGCGGTCAGTTCGGCGTTGGTCTTTTCCTCGTCCAGAGTGCCGTTTTCCTTGAAGAAGATGACGCTCTCGGCGTCGATGAAGTCGAAGCCCAGGTACTTGGCCAGGATCAGGGCGTTCAGATACTCGCCACGGGAGGCGGCGTACCCACGGCCGGCGGCGTGGAGCATGGCGTTTCTGACGTAATCCAATTCTCCGCCGATGTCGAAATCCAACCCCAGCTCGGTGATGATACTCGTATAACGAGAGCGGATCTCGTTGTAGCAGGCGTCGATGGACTCCATGGAGGAGCGGGACTTGATGAGGTCGTAGCAGCGATAGAGCATATCGGTGACCTTTGTATCGCTCTTTTCACGCTTGCCGGGGGCGGAGGGCACCACGTAGCGGCGGGTGGGGTCAGCCTTGATGATGGCGGCTACCTGACGGAAATGCTCTGCATCGGCCAGAGAACTGCCGCCGAATTTGACTACTTTGATGGACATGGTATGAGTCTCCTTTTGGGGTAGAATTCTATGATTGTTGTGGGGGATTCAAATTTGGGTTTGTAGGGCAGGGGTTTCATCCCTGCA
This sequence comes from Eubacteriales bacterium, assembly GCA_045602325.1. Lineage (GTDB taxonomy): Bacteria > Bacillota > Clostridia > Oscillospirales > CAG-272 > CAMEON01. The sequence continues at coordinate 4,644 of JAZSBH010000086.1, forward strand.
CCCCACCAAAACCTTTCTTGAAAGAAAGGTTTTGGATTCCAAAGAACTTCAAATAATGTATATTTATTAAAGGTTTTTGGGAGTCCAGAACCCTTTTTGCAAAAAGGGTTCTGGTGGGGTCCAGGGGCAGAGCCCCTGGCCGCTAAACTCCAATTTGCATTCTATTCAAATTACGAAAGGATCTCTATGCAAGACTTACTTTCTCTTTACCCTGCCGAGCTGGAAGCCCTGCTTCTGTCGGTGGGCGAGCCCAAATACCGCGCGGGACAGATGTTCCCCCAGCTTCATAAGGGACTGTCACCCGCCGAGATGACCAACGTCGGGAAAAAGACCCGCGAAAAGCTCTCCGAGGTGGCCGAGTACCACCTCCCTGCCGTGCGCCGCAAGCTGGTTTCAGCCCTGGACGGCACGGTAAAATATCTGTTTGAGCTCCGCGACGGCAACTGCGTGGAGTCGGTGGTCATGCGGTACAATCACGGCAATACCATTTGTATTTCTTCCCAGGTGGGATGTCGCATGGGGTGCAAATTCTGCGCCTCCACCATTGGCGGCAGAGTACGGGATCTCATTCCAGGAGAGCTTTTGGGTCAGGTCATCGCCGCCCAAAAGGACATGGGGGAACGCATCTCCAACATTGTCATGATGGGTATTGGTGAGCCCTTGGATAACTATGACAACGTGGTCAAGTTCCTTCGTCTGGTGGCCCATCCCGACGGGCTGAATATCGGCTATCGCCACATTTCCCTCTCCACCTGCGGGGTGGTGTCGGGGATCTACAAACTGGCTGAGGAGGATTTTCCCATCACCCTGTCCATCTCCCTTCACGCCCCCGACGACGAGACCCGTTCCTCCATCATGCCCGTGAACAACCGCTGGGGTGTGGACGAGCTTCTCACCGTCTGCAAGAATTACTACGACAAGACGGGTCGCCGTCTGTCCTTTGAGTACACCCTGATCGCAGGGAAGAACGACACGGTGGAGGGTGCCTCCAAGCTGGCCAACGTCCTCAACCGCCACCTGCGGACGCGGACCACCACCATGCCCATCCACGTCAATCTCATTCCCGTCAATGAGGTAGAGGAGACCGGCTTCTCCCGCTCCTCCGACGAGGCGGTCAAGGCTTTTGCCGCCGTGCTGGAAAAGCGGGGTATCCGCGCGACGGTGCGGCGTAAGCTGGGAGCGGATATCAACGCCTCCTGCGGTCAGCTCAGACGGGCGGAGCAGACGGCTTCAGCCGCGGGGGAGAACGAGGGGAGCTACCCCTGATCTCGCCGCGGCTCTGACTGCCACCGGCAGTCATTCACTACCGCGTCGCCGCTTCGCTACCCCCGCCAAATGAACCCCGCTCTGCAAGCAGAGTAGAAAAAGGCTCTTGGATCTCAAAAAACATTAAAAAGGAAGATTTTCATGTACTCTTTTGAATCAAGCGGATCCCGAAAGCCGCTCCACGCTATGGTAATCGGGGCAATCGTGGCGGCTGTTGTCCTGTTTTCAGTTGCGAACGGGGAGGGGATTCCCATGCCCTATCTGTTCCAGATGGGTGCCATCCTCTGCGCCACAGTTGCCGTCTACCTGACCGTGCGTTACTCTCTGAAGCTCTACCGCTACGCCATTGAGCCCAACACCATCGTGGATGCCGAGGGCATAGAGCAGTACGATCTGGTCATTACCGAGATCACGGGAAAAAAAATGAAGATAGTCGCCCGTGTGGGTCTGCGAACCATTGACCACGATGCAGTAACTGTCATCCGCCGTGCCGATGGAGATAGCGCCAAAGGTGCGGCTAAGGAAGCCGTCTCCTTGCTCTGTAAGGACAAGCGGGTGTTTAAGTATGAGAACACCCCCGTTTCCCCCGCCTCCTGCTATATCCCCATCCCCGAGGAGAATTCGGTGGTGGTGGTGATTCCGGCGGACGAGCGGATGGTGGAGATTTTAAAAAGTAGATAAATTGGGTTTTTGGGGGGCTTTGCCCCCCAACCCCCACCTAAGAACCTTTTTGAAAAAAGGTTCTTAGGAATCTCCAAAAACTTTACGTAATGATTATGTGTTAAAGTTTTTTGGGAGTCCAGAACCCTTTTTGCAAAAAGGGTTCTGGTGGGGTGCAGGGGTGAAA
>JAZSBH010000087.1:0-2426 GCA_045602325.1 Eubacteriales bacterium
AGAGAAACGAACTCGTAGCCGATCACTTCGTTGTTCTCATCCAGTGCCATGCGAGTGCAGTAGCCCTCGGTCATTTCGAGGTAACGCACGCCCTTGGCGCGGGTGCCGTACATGGTACCCACCATGGAACGCTCGCCCTTACCCAGGTCTTCCATGCCGGCGCCGATGACGAGACCGCCCTCGGAGAAGGCAGACTGGCTGCGGCCGTACACGATCTGCAGGAACAGCTCGCGCATAGCGGTGTTGATGGCGTCGCACACCAGGTCGGTGTTCAGCGCCTCCAGAAGGGTCTTACCGGGAAGGATCTCGGCGGCCATAGCGGCGGAGTGGGTCATACCCGAGCAGCCGATGGTTTCCACGAGGGCTTCCTCGATGATACCGTTCTTGACGTTCAGGGACAGCTTGCAGGCACCCTGCTGGGGAGCGCACCAGCCCACACCGTGGGTGTAAGCCGAAATGTCGCTGATCTGCTTGGCCTGGATCCACTTGCCCTCCTCAGGCAGAGGAGCGGGACCATGGTTGGGGCCCTGGGCTACGGTACACATGTTCTGAACCTCATGGCTCATTGCGTACTCGCACTTGTACTCATTGCTCATGATTTTTTATCTCCTTTGAAAAATTTGCTTGGAATACTCCGTAGGGGAATGCCCCGCGGAGGGGGCGCCCCATCAAAATGGGGCAGGGAAGCGGTCGCCGTGATGCGGATGAATCTTTCCTTGCATAGGAGGGAAAATTCGTTAGTCTTCTTTAGATAGAAGCTCGATCAGCGGAGCGACGGCTCTGAGGTACGCCTCACCGATGTAGCAAGCACCGTTGGGCGTGGGGTGGACACCGTCGGCGGCATAGTAGGCAGGCTCCTCGTCGGCCTCGGTGTGGAGCACCACGTCGAGGGGAAGATAGGCGTCGGCGTACTCGTCAGCCAGACGTTTTACGATTTGTTGCTTGCGCGCCAGCTCCTCGCACAGCGCTGCCTTGGCCGGGTCGACCGACTCAAAAAGGAAGGGCTGGATCATAAGAATGCGCGCATGGGTGCGGGACTTAACGGCATCCAGAACCGTGCGGTAATTGCGCTCGAAGTCCTCGTCGGTGGTTTCAATGCAATCAAAGGCATAATGATGCCATACGTCGTTGACGCCGATGAGGATGGAGACGATATCGGGCTGGATGCGGATGAAATCAGCCTCCAACCGCTCGACGAGATGCTCGGTGCGGTTGCCGCTGATGCCCAAATTGACAAATTCAAAGTCAATATCGGGGTAGGAATCCTGGATCATAGCCGAGGCGTATCGGGGATAGCCGTCACCCATATCGGTGGGGTTACTTCGATCCCGTCCCGCGTCGGTCACACTGTCGCCTTGAAAAAGAATCTTCATGGTGGTGGGGTGTTACCTTCCGAAAGTATGTTTTTGGGAATGCGTGGGGCTCTTGCGACTTACTGCACGACTCAGTCGCGGACGATCTCGCCGTAGATCTCGCCGAAGGCGGCGGCGGCGTTGCACTCGTCGGTGTCGATGTGCATAGCCAGAGCGTAGCTGGGGCTGACACGGACGACCACGTCGTCAAAAATGGTGGTGCGCTCGGACTTGACCAGCACCTTGACCACTTCGCCGTTGGATACACCCAGACCCTCTGCGTCGGCGGGGGTCATGTGGATGTGGCGCTTGGCGATGATGGCACCTTCGGAGACCTCGATCTCACCGGCGGGGCCGACCATCTTCAGACCGGGGGTACCGGCTACGTCGCCGCTCTCACGAACGGGAACGCCCTTGAGACCCAGTGCACGAGCGTCGGTGAAGGACAGCTCGATCTGGTTAGCGGAGCGGGTGGGACCCAGCACGCTGACCATCATTTCGCCCTTGGGGCCGACCAGCTTGATCTTCTCGTTACCGGTGGCGAACTGACCGGGCTGGCTGAGCATCTTCTTGACGGTGAGCTCAGCACCTGCGCCGTAGAGAGCCTCAACGGCCTCAGCGGTCAGATGGATGTGCCGTGCGGAGGTTTCAACAAGAATTTTGTTTTCCATACTGCAATTCCTCTTTCTATTGAAATTTATGACATTTTAATGCATAAATCGCATTCTTAATTATTATAGCACAAACCTGTCGAAAAGTAAAGTGTTATTTTGAAATATTTACGGGTGCATAGCGAAAAAGTTTTTGGGGATAATGTAGATGGTAGATAACCGGATAGCATCATAGGTAATTGCATAATTAGAAAATTGCAGTTTATCGGTGGGGTGATGCCGACCTTCATGAGCCTTCTCCTGTGGAGAAGGTGGCACGGCGAAGCCGTGACGGATGAGGAGAACGGATCAAAAAACACCATACGGGGGTAAGGAAAAGTTGGGTGTTGACCCGATAAGTATTCTTCTTCCCGTTCTCCTCATCCACCGCTATCGCGGTCCCCCTTCCCCAAAGGGGAAGGCT
>JAZSBH010000088.1:0-18758 GCA_045602325.1 Eubacteriales bacterium
CATATCAAAGCCACCCCCGCCGACTTTGCGGAGTCCGTGCTGATGCCCGGCGACCCTCTGCGTGCCAAATTCGTGGCTGAAAACTTCCTCACCGACGCCCGCCTCGTCAACAATGTCCGCGGTATTCAGGGCTACACCGGCACCTACAAAGGCACGCCCGTTTCGGTCATGGCCAGCGGTATGGGCATGCCCTCCATCGGCATTTATTCCTTTGAACTCTACAACTTCTTCGGCGTGGAGAACATCATTCGCATCGGTTCTGCGGGAGGTCTTGCCGACGATATTCAGCTTCGTGACATCATCATCGGCATGGGTGCCTGCACCAACTCGAACTACCAGGAGCAGTACAAGCTGAACGGCAACTACGCTCCCATCGCCAGCTACGATCTGCTCCGCCGTGCCGTAGCCGAGTGTGAAGCCATTGGCGTACGCTACAAGGTGGGCAATCTGCTCTCCTCTGACGTATTCTATCACGCCGACCCCGACTTCAATCAGGGTTGGTACAAGATGGGGGTTCTGGGCGTAGAGATGGAGGCCGCTGCCCTCTACATGAATGCCGCAGCAGCAGGCAAGCGCGCTTTGGCGATCTGCACCGTCTCGGATCACATTCTGCGCGGAGAGGCTTTGGATGCCGACGCCAGACAGAATACCTTTACCGATATGATGTCCGTCGCTCTGAATGTAGCCGTCTCCATGTAACACCCTTCATCACTCCGAGGTATCATTATGCCAAAATACGAAGTTCTCTCGAAAGAACTCACCGAACGAATCCAGCGTGATCGGGCGGAGCACACCTATCCCACAGTCGCATTTTCGGATGACCAAGTGGTACGCCGCCGCAATCTGGTCAAGGACAAGGGGAGCGTGTGGCGCCCCACCTTCGTGCACGATATCGACAAGGTCATGCACTGCCCCTACTACAACCGCTACACCGATAAGACTCAGGTCTTTTCACTCTATAAAAACGACGATATCACCCGTCGTTCCCTACACGTGCAGTTGGTATCCCGCATTTCCCGCACCATCGGTGCCGCCCTCCACCTGAATCTCGACCTTATTGAGGCCATCGCCCTGGGACACGATATGGGACATCCCCCCTTCGCCCACACGGGAGAGGCTTACCTAGACCAGCTCTACTTCAAGCACACGGGACAGCACTTCTACCACAACATCCACTCGGTACGGGTGCTGGATAAGATCTACCCCTACAACATCAGTCTCCAAACCCTCAACGGCATTGCCGCCCATAACGGCGAGCTGGAATGTGAGGAGTATTACCCCGTCCCCCTGGAAAGTTTTGATGAGTTCGATCGCATCATCCAAAATTGCTATACAAATCCTGCGGCGGTGCAGAGCATGATGCCCTGTACTCTGGAGGGTGCTGTGGTGCGCCTGTCCGACATTATCGCCTACCTGGGCAAGGACCGTCAGGACGCCGCACGCGCCAAAATGGCCGAGGAATCGGTTTTCTCCAATGAGGATATCGGTTCCATCAACGCCGAGATCATCAACAATCTGGCGGTCAACGTCATTGAAAACAGCTACGGCAAGCCCTACATCAAGCTGGATGCCAAGCACTTCAAGGCCCTGCGGAAGTCCCGTCTGGACAACTACAAAATGATCTACAATTACGCCGCCGCCTTCGCCAGTCTGGACACCACCGTCAAGCCCATGATGGCCGAGATCTACGGTCAGCTTTTGGATGATCTGAAGGCGGGCAACCGCTACTCCCCCATCTTCCGCTACCATATTGACTTCGTCAACGCCATCTACTACAAGCGAGATATTCCCTACGAGCAGTGCGATCCCCACGACATCGTGGTAGACTACATCGCCAGCATGACCGATAATTACTTCATCGAGCTCCATGGCTACCTGTTCCCCAACAGCCCGCTCCGGGTGGAGTACAAGGGATACTTTGACTGATCCCCTACCAAGAAAAGCAAGAGGAGACCATCCATGTTTGAACAGATCCTTGATCTCATCCGAGCCTATCCCCGCGTCATCCTTCACCGTCACAAAAACCCCGACGGCGACGCGCTGGGCAGCCAACTCGGGTTGAAACATATACTAAAAGATTCCTTCCCCGACAAAGAAATTTTTACCGTAGGCGACATGAACGACCGATACGCTTTCATGGCGGACGAGCCCATGGACGATCTGCCCGACTCCGCCTACGAGGGGGCGCTGGCCATTGTTTTGGACACCTCCGCCAAAGCGCTGATCAGTGACGAACGCTACGCCACGGCGGCCGCCACCGCCCGTATGGATCACCATATCTTCTGCGAAACCATTTGCGAGGCCGAGATCACCGATACCTCCTTTGAAAGCTGCTGTGGGCTGATCACCGCCTTTGCCAAGGAGTGCGATCTGACGGTCTCCCCCATCGCCGCCAAGCTCCTCTACACCGGCATGATCACCGACTCGGGGCGCTTCCGCTACGACTCTACCAACGCCCAGACCCATCAAATGGCCTCCTTCCTTATGGAGCGCGGATTTGACACGGCTGACATCTACCGCAACCTCTATTCGGACGATCTGTCCTTTATTCAGTTGCGGGCGAAATACACCTTGAAGATCCAAACCACCCCCCACCGCGTGGCATACATCTATACCGACCTTGCCGAAGCGAAAAACTACGGTGTCAGTGATTTCACCCTCTCCCGCGGCATGGTCAATGTCATGGGGGAGATCCGAGGGATCGACTCCTGGGTCAATTTCACCGAGACCGAGGGCGGCGTGCTCTGCGAGATCCGCTCGAGCAAATACAACATCAACCCCATCGCCGTACAATACGGTGGCGGCGGGCACCAGAAAGCCAGCGGGTGCACCCTCAAAGATCGCGAGGAGGCTATGCGCTTGCTTGAGGATCTCAATTCCCTTTCGGAGGTAGAAGCCCATGAATGAGCAAATGCTGGCAGTCCTGAATAAAATCAAGGAATATGACCGCATCGTCATCTTCCGCCACAAGCGCCCGGACGGTGACGCGGTGGGGTCTACCCTGGGTCTGCGGGGTATTCTGCGACTCACTTACCCGCAAAAAGAGATCATTGTCAACAACTGCGACTACTCCGATTACGTGGGCTTTCTCGGCAACGAGGACGAACCCATGCCCGACGAGTTCTACAAGAACGCTCTGGGCATCATCATCGATACCGCCAACACCGACCGTATCTCCAATCCCCGCTTTGCCCTCTGCAGGGAACTCTGCAAGATCGACCACCACATTCCCGTGCAGTCCTACGGCACCTGCGAGTGGGTGGAGGAGCATCGCTCCTCGGCCTGCGAAATGATCGCCGCTTTCTACAACGCCTTCCGTGACGAGCTCAAGATCGACCGCGAATCGGCTACCCACATCTACGCCGGCATGGTCACCGACTCGGGACGCTTCCGTTTCCGAAGCGTTTCAGGGGACACCCTCCGCCTGGCGGGTATGCTCCTGGATGAGGGTGTTGACACCGACCACCTCTACGCTCACCTGTATATGAAGGAATTCCACACCCTGAAATTCCAGTCCTACGTATACGACCGCATGAAGATTACCGAAAACGGCGTGGCGTACGTCTATATCAACCGCTCCACCCGCAAGAAGTTCGGACTGACCTTTGAGCAGGCCTGTACCGCGGTGGGATATATGGATTCCATCAAGGGTAGCCTTATCTGGCTTGCTTTTATTGAAGCAGACGATGGCAGTATCCGCGTCCGCCTCCGTTCCCGTTTCGTCACCATCAACGAGTTGGCAGAAAAATACAACGGCGGCGGCCACGACTGCGCCAGCGGTGCCACGGTACACAGCCGCAAGGAAATGAAAGCCCTTCTGGCCGATGCCGACGCCCGGCTGGCTGACTACAAGGCGAACAACGAGGGGTGGCTATGAGAATTCTGATTGTAAATGACGACGGCATGAAGGCCGCTGTCCTACCTCACCTCATCCGCTGGGCGCGGAAGCTGGGAGACGTCACCTGCGTAGTGCCCAAAACCGAGCAGAGCGGTAAGAGTCAGGCCATTGATTTTCTCCACCCCGTGGAGATCAAGGAGATCCCCCTCACGGTGGATATCCGCATCTGGGCCATGGACTCCACCCCCGCCGACTGCGTGCGCTTCGGCGTAGCGGGACTCAATAAAGACTACGATCTCATCCTGTCGGGCATCAACCGCGGCTACAATTTAGGCAACGACATCGCCTATTCGGGCACCGTGGGCGCCATCAACGAGGGCGGACGGCTGGGCATCCCCGCCATCGCCCTGTCCTATGATGTAGGCGCCATGGACGAGGCTCTGGGGATGCTGGACTACTGGTGGGATTTCATGCAGAGAAGCGGTCTTCTGGAAAAGGGCTCCATGTATAACGTTAACTTCCCCCACTGCGCTACCCCCAAAGGCATCCGCGTGACCCGTCAGGGCGGAGAATTCTACTCCGACGCCTTTGAGTATCGCGGGAACAATATGTACATGCAGGTAGGCGCACCCATTCCCCGAGAGGACTGCGACCTCACCATCGATATCGATGCCGTCCACGAAGGGTACATATCCATCACTCCCATGGCGTGGAAGCGGATGGATCCCATCGTGTATGAGACGGTGAAGGATATCGCTGAATGATTTCATAATTGAAAACGCACCGTACGTGGTTTGTACGGTGCGTTTTTCGATGTGCTTCGGGTGGCTATGCGACCAGCGTCCAATCTCTGCGGAATTCACAGGCCAACACCGTCGACGTTCTCGATTCAACAGGCAAGGCATACAGCACTGGCAGGATCCGCGCACTCCTTGCGGTAAGCGTCCCATTGACCACAGGCACGTAAGGCGTGGGATTGTAGTCATACTTACTGGAAATAGTGCCGCCGCCGGTGATGTTACCGAACGTCTCGCCCCAGCCGCCGTAGTAGTTCAGGTACTCCTGAAAATCGTTGTAGTGATTGTAGGTGTAAAAGACGTACTTCTCGTCGGCCTCGATGATCTTGTTACCGTTGCGGTCAAAGCGGGCATAGACGATGCGGGCCGCGCCGCGGGTGATGGAATAGCCGTTGTTGTAGAGTACGGCACGGTAGGCGGGGTCACAGTCGGTACCGGTAGTACCGATGTCCATCTCGTAGTAGGTCAGATCGCCGCCGCAACCGCTGATGCGAGGAAGTTCGGGTTCGTAAGGATACTTATAGGTATTCCCGCTGAACTTGGTGTGATTCACGCGCAGATACTCTCCCCAGATGCTCTCGGTGGGACGGGTGTTTTTACTGGCAGAGTGGTTAGCGGGTATCTCACCGAAGGCATACACGTAGGCGGCTACCTCTTCCAACGTAATGTATGCGCCGCCGCGGTAGATGCGGAAGACCTCGCGGCCGTAAGCATCCACCACCACGTAAGTGTTTTCATCAATATAGTAAGGGTCGGTATTCTTGATGTACTTCCCATCCTCCATGGGACGGTACTCCGAGATATGGGGAGCCTGATCGGGAACGTAGGGGTAGCCCGACAGTTCACCGTTCTGGGTACGGTTCAGAGCTTCCTGATAACTTCCCGCAGGCTTGTAGCCGGCCGGAGAGTTCTCGGCCTCGATGATGACCGTCGGGGGAATGTACTCTGTTTCGGGCTCGATCTCTGTTTCGGGCTCGGTCTCTGTTTCGGGATCAGGTATCGTCTCGGGAGCAGGCGTTGTTTCAGGGTCAGGCGATGTAGCAGGATCCATCTCTGTTTCGGATTCTGACACCGTCTCGGAATCAGGCGCCGTTTCAGCAGGAGTCGTTACGACTGGGACAGAATCTCCCCGGGTCTCCTCGGGAAGCTCCAGCACCACGGTCACGGTCACACTGTCCGAAAGCCCGTAATACTCCACCGTCACGGTGGCTTGTCCCATGGCTTGGGCAATGATCACTCCGTCCTGAGTGATCCCCACACAGCTTGCGGATGACGACCAGACCAGTTTTTCTTCAGCCGCCTTCGGAACATCGGTGGTGAGCTGCAGGCTGTCTCCCACTTCCAGGGTGATCTGCTCGTAGCCCTCGATGTTGAGCTGATGCATGGCAACGGGGGTATCCTGACCGTTTCCATAATTGCAGCCAAAGAAGACAGACAATACCAAAAGAAGCACTGCCGAGGCTGTCCATATTCTTTTCATAGGTCTGTTTGATCTCATTTTCTCGCCTCATTTCTGTATTGCCTATATTGTAGCAGATTTCAATAGATTCGTCAAGAGGTATAGGAGAAAAAGAGGTGTTTCAACCGCAAATGCGGTTGAAACACCTCGGAAAGTCAAATATCAGCCCAGAATGAACTGTGCGTAGTAGGGATTGGTAGAAACCTTTACAGGACCCAGCGTGGTGTAGGTCTTGTCGGTTCTGGTACCGAAGATGTAGGTCTCACCATCGATGGAAGCAACCAGCGTCTTGAGGGTTGCATCGTAGGTGTAGACAGTCTCAGCAGCGGCATCGAAGGAGCCGTTGATGTGATTCTTACCATCGGTCCCCACTACAGACTTGGCGTTGACGTACTTCTTAGCACCGCCTACCTTGCAGTAAAGGTAGTAGCCACCGTTGGTTTCTTCTACGTAGAAATCAACGCCCTCAGCCTTATTCTTGCTGGTAGCCATGTAGAAAGAGCTCATCTCGCCGGTCATGTAATAGATGTCAGAACCGATACCACCGTGAATGAAAGCAAACTTGTATGCCTTGCCGGTCTCGGGCTTCTTGGCGTCCAGACTGCCGGTAGAAGGCTGGGAGGGGGTATTGCCGCCGGCGCTGCCGTCCACCTTGCTGTTGGCATCATCCTGAACCGTACCGCTTGCACCGTCGGCATTCTCCAGCACAAAGGTAAAGATGGAAAGATCGGAGCCCTTACCGTAGACGGTCAGATAGCCACTGTAGACCTCCAGATACTGGGGCTTACCGCTGAAGTTTGCGGTGAAGCAACGGAGCAGCAAACCGCCGTCGGTCTCCTCAAGGGCGAACTTGGTGTTCTCACCCGCAACGGAAACGAACTCAACGTGAGTTTCGTCAGCATAGAGATACTTATCACCGGCCTTGAAGGAAACAGAACCGTCATCATTGGTGATCTTCTCCAAAGCAATGGCATCAGCCTTGTTTTCACTCAAAGTCAGCTCCATCTTCTTGGGAGAATAGAAGTATTCAACACCCGTCACGTACTTGTTCTCCTTGGGGTAGAAAATCACGATCATTTCCTTGACCTCGCGGACGTGGTCACAGCCGTTACAGGTAGCATCGGAATCATTGTCGTAGGTGTGCTCACCGGTGGCAGGAGCCAGGACGGTACCACAAGCCTTACAGGTGGAGGGAGCACCGCAGGTGGCGGCATTCACATCGGTGTGCTCACAGCCGTAGCCGCAGGTGTCGCAGACGCTGTCGTCACCGTTGTTGTGAGCGGCCTTGTCCTTCACCTCGTCGCAACGGGTGCAGGCAGTCCAGTGGTTGTCCGCATCATGAGCCAGAACCTCGCTCCATTCGTGGCCCAGAGCGGCGATTTCGGTCTGCTCAGTGACGATCTTATCGCAGGTGGTACACTTCTGACCCTCGGTCAGACCAGCCTCGGTACAGGTAGCATCCTTCCCGGCAATAGCCTCCAGGGTGTGGTTGCAGAAGTTGCCGGAATCCAGGGTGCAGCCGGCGTTGAACTCGACCTTACCGGTCTCGCTCTTATTGTCGTACTTGAGCAGTTCGCCGGTAACCGTGATGGTATCACCAACCATAAGGTTCTCGATACCCTCGCCCTTCAGGCGGAAGCACTCAATGGGCTTGTCGGTCATGTCGCCCACAACGATGACAACGGTGATGTTGCCGTAGTCAGCAGAATAGGGGGAGGGGATCTCGGTGATAACACCGGTCAGGGTGTACTTATGGCCTGCGGACAGGATACCTCCGATGGCCAAATCATAAACGGCATTCACGATCTCCTCGGGAGTCTCGTAGATGGTGGGTCCCTCGGAGGGGGTCATAGCCTCAGCGACCTCCTTGAGCATCAGACCGCCGGGGAACTGGGTCTTACCGCTGTTCTCCACAGACAGGTAGGAGCTCTCGGAGATGGAGAAGGTACTGTAGGTACCGTAAGTACCAACCACGTACTCAACACCGTCAACAGTGGTGTACCAGCCATTGGTCTCGGACTTGTAGATCCAGGTGGAGCCCTCGTCGGCGTAATTGATATACTTGGAAACCTTGCCGTCCTCGGCGGTGGTGGTAGAGGCCTTCAGATACTTCTTGGCACCGTCAATGGTGGTGTAAAACTTGAAGCCCTCGCCGTCAGCCTCCACGTAGAAGTCGGGAGCGGCCTTGGGATCGGTGGTGCTCTTCAGGAACTTGTCGTTGTCGGTCTCGCCGTTGGCGAACAGGGTCTGACCCAGACCGGCGTGAACCAGATAGAACTTGTAAGCGACGCCTTCCTCGGGCTTAGCCACGATGGCAGAAGCATCGTACACGGTCAGAGTACGGTCGAAGGAAACCGACTCGGTGTTGCCCTTGTCGTCGGAGATAGTCGCGGTCAACTTATAGTCAACAGCGGTGTCATTCTTGGAGGGCAGGTCGATGGTGTAGAAACCGGACTTGGAGCTCTCCTTAACGGTAATGCTCTCGTTGTCGGTAGTCCAGGTCACGGTGAAGGTAGTCTCACCGATGACGATCTTGCCGACCACGTCGTAGTCGGAAGAGGTCTCTTTAGCATTGTCCTTATAAATGCTGCGAAGATACTCAACTGCCTCGGCAATGGTTGCGCCCTCGCTATTGGGCGTCGTCGTGCATGCCGCAAAGCAACCCAGGCACATGACAAGCGCCAGGATCAAAACAAAAATCTTTTTCATGGAATTTTCCTTTCAATTGGGATAATCAATTATGGAAGGTGACATCGTTGGCGGAGAAGACCTTAAGCTGGTACACGCCGTTGAAAACGTCCACAACGCCCTTGGCATCGATCACACTGCCAACAGGGAATGCATCGGCTGTGATGGTCTTACCGTCTGCGTCCTTAAGCACGATGGTACGGAGCACGATCTCAGTACCGTCCTGCGCCTCGCAGGTAATGGAGAGAGCGCCATAGTTGGCACTACCCTCGTTGGTGGTGGTATAGACGCTCTTGATCACCAGATCCTTGAGGGAGGCGGTGCCGTGCATGGTGATGAAGCCGTAGTCGTAGGTTTTGGTTTCCACGGACTCGTTCCCTTCTTCATCCACAATAGTCACGTCGATATCCACCTTGCCCGTAAGCAGATCCTTGGCAGACACCTCGGTATAAGCCGCGGTGTGACCGTCGCTGATCTTCTGGATGTTTTCGGGATCTTCGGGTCTCATGGCGTGGTAGAAGATGTCGGAGATCTGGTAGGTGCCGCCGGTCTCGTAGTACTGAACCGAGCCAACGATGAGCACACGGTTGCCCACGGTCAAAATCTCCTCGCCGTAGAAGCCCAGATTGTAACCATAGTAGACCTGGATACCGAAGTACAGTCCGGTCTCCTCGTCGTACTCTTCAATATAGGCAGTCTGGTTGGAATTGCGAACCACAACGCCCTCAAAGCTGACGCTCTTGTCCTTGTAGGTCTCAATGTTGGTCTTGAGCTCCTTGAGGGTCATGGGAAGGGCGGCTCCGTAATAGAAGTCGGGGTCCTTGTCCTTGGAGTGGACATAGAGCTTGTGGGACACGGCCTGGTTGAGGATCTTGACACAGACGTCGGCATAGCAGGTATCCGAGGATTTGGAGGACAGAGCCAGACCCTCCTGGAGGATCTCCAGGTTGAGGCAGCGGTAGTCGGCATCCTCGGCGGTCTTGTACCAGACCCAGACCAGGTAGCGCTCACCGGTGGAATCGGGGTTCCAGGTAGCGGTATCGGATTCCAGGATGATGGAGGAAGCCCCCTTGAGAGCCTCCTTGGTGTAATTGGAGGCCTTTTTACCCCAGGGCTCGATCTGGCCTGTGGACTCGGGGGTATTGATACCCAGATATCTGGCCTTGAGCACGCCGCCCTGGAAGGTGGGGTCGGATACGTTGAAATGGGTGGTGTCACCGTCCACGAAGGTCTTAACGGTGGCTGTTGTGCTGATACGGCCCGAGTTGGGGTCGAACTTGACGGTGGACGCGTAGTCCACGAATTCGGGAGTTTCCCCGATCCCCCCACCCTCTCCCGTATCGGAAGGGTCAGCGCCGCCGTCGCAGGCTGCAAAGCAACCTGCGATCAAGGTCAGCGCCAGAAGCATGACAATGAGTTTCGAAAAGATTTTCATGGGCATTTTCCTGTCTTTGTTTGCAAGAAATATCAGCCTGCCTGGTACTCGCACTCGTCAATCGCTTTCTTGAACAGTCTCTCCAAAACGGCATCGATGTCAGTCTCGGTGCTAACCAGAGCATCCTGCATCAGGATACCCACCTGATCACGGGCAACGGAGGAACCATTGAAGGCGGGAGATACGAAGTAAGCGTCACTCTGGGACAGAGCCAGTTTAACGCTCATAGCGGTGAGGTTGTTATAACCGCTGGCCTTATCCAGCCATGCCTTATAAATCTCGTTCTCCTGAACCGACTTGATGACGGGAGCGTAACCCGAAGCCATGGAGAACTCAGCCTGGAAGGAAACGTTGGTGGTGAGGAACTTCATGAACAGCCAGGAAGCCACGACCTCCTGGGGATTCTCGCTCTCAAAGAGGCAGAGAGAGGGACCCTGGGAGATAACCTTGGGAGCGTCGGGATTCACCTGAGGAGGAGTTGCCATGCCGGTCTCAAAGAGGGGCTGGCCGTCCACGGTGGGAGGAGTCTGGTAGGAAGCGCCGCCGGTGGAGCCGATGACCATATAGCATCTCTGACCCTCGGTTGCGGTGAACAGACCCGAAGTGTAAGAGCCGTAGATGGCCTCGGTGGTGACGTAGCCCTTCTGGTGCCACTCGCGGAACATCTTTACGAAGCCGCGGTTGGTCTCGTTGTCAAACCGGAAGTGGTTGCCGTCGTCCAGGCTGGTGTACTCCGAGCCGTACTGCTCGCACATGGTGATGAACCAGTTGGCCTCGGAGTCGTAGCCCAGAGGCACGCAACCGGGGTCGATATCCTTGATGGCCTCGCACACCTTCTCCATCTCTTCCCAGGTGGTGGGAACCTTCAGCTTGTTCTCCTCGAAGAAGGTCTTGTTGTAGTACAGCGCCTCGGTGGACTTGGACATGGGCAGGGTGTACATGGTACCCTTTTCGTCGAAAGCAGCACCTTCCTTGTAGTAACCCTCGATGAAGTCAGCCTTCTGCTCGTCGGTCAGACCCAGAACCGTCTTATTGCCCTCGGCATCGGTCACTTCAATGGTGGAGTTGATGAGGTTATCCAGGGGGATGACCTTCTTGGCCACGTTGTAGAGAGCCACGTGGTCGGGGTAGCAGTACGCGATGTTGGGCTGCTCACCGGCGGTCAGCTGGGTCTTGATCTGATCGCGGACACCGTCGTAGTCACCCATGGAGGAGTGCTCGATGGTGATATTGGGGTACAGCTTGTTGAACTCGGCAATATACGTGTCGAGGACGGTGCGAAGCTTGGCACCCATGGAGTGGTAGAACACGACGGTTACTTCGCTTCCGTCGTAGCCTACCTCAGGTACGTCGAAGCTGGCCATACCGGCGGCAGAGGAACCCTTGTCACAGCTCACCAGCGCGAGCATGGAAAGCAGCAGGGTGGCTGCCAGAAGGAGCGCGAGGATCTTCTTTTTCATGGTGGTTTATCCTTTCCATAAATAATTGATTTTGTTCAGCCCGAATCGGGCAGTAAACCGTAGAAAGCTTATCCCTTGATACCGCTTCTGGATACGCCCTTCATAATGTACTTACGAAGGAAGATGAACACCAGGAACAGGGGAATGGAGACCACCGTAACGGCGGCCATCTGTGCGGGGATGTCGTCCCGACCCGACATATCCTTGAAAGCATCGCGCAGACCGTTGGTGATGAGTCGCATATCTTCCGACTTGGTAACCAATCGCGGCCAGACGTAGGAGTTCCACGCTCCCATCATCTTGAGGATGGTAATGGAGATCAGGGTGGGGAGAGACAGGGGGATCATAACCTTCCAGAGGTATTTGAAGTCGCCGGTTCCGTCCACCTTAGCGGCTAAATACAGCTCATTGGGGATCTGCATAAAGTTCTGGCGGAGCAGGTAGATATAGAAAACACTAACTAGGAAAGGGACGATAAGAACCACGTACTTGTCGATCCAGTCGAACTTGGTGACCGTGACGTAGTTGGTGATGGTGAACAGCTCACCGGGGATCATCATGGTGGCCAGCAGGGCGGCGAACAGCGCGTTCTTGCCCTTAAACTCCAGGCGAGCGAAAGCGAAAGCCGAAAGCACTGTAATAACCAAGGAGAGAATAGTCGATACGACACCAACGATGACTGTATTCAAGAAAAGTCTTCCCAAATTCAAGTTATCATTTTCATCGAAAAACACATCGAGGTAGTTTGTCCACATAATTTCTTTAGGAAACAGCGTAGGAACGGGCAAACGATACTCAACCGTAGTCTTCAAAGAGGAGATGATCATCCAGTAGAAGGGGAAAATGATGATCAGAGCCATCACAAAAAGGAAGGTATACAGGAGTACCTGTACGCAGATCTTCACGATTTTCTGTTGGGCGGAGACCTTCTGAATATCCCGCTCCTGCATGGTAACCTTGTTTTTGGTTTGAACCGTAGTCTTCATGGGGCACCTCCTTAATAGTGAGTCTTCTTTTTGCTCACATACAGGTTGATCATAGTGACCACGAATATGATGGCAAAAAGAATGAGTGCGGCGGCGGAGGCACGACCTTCCTGATTACTCAGGGCATCGTAGATATAGCCAACCATGGTGTTGAGGGATTCACCGCCCACGGCCTGCATATCGTCACCGAAAATACCGACGATGGAGGAATACTCCTTGAAGCCGCCGATGAAGCCGGTAATGACGACATAAGCCAGCATGGGAGACAGGAGAGGCACCGTGATGCGGGTAAACACACGGACGCGGCGGGTACCGTCCACCTTGGCGGCGTCATAGTACTGCTTGTTGACGCTCTGAAGACCGCCAAGAAGAATGAGTATCTTGAAGGGCAGGGCGTTCCATACGATATAAATGACCAGGACCACGATATTCGCCCAGTATTCAGAGTCGGTGTTGATCCAGTTGATGGGCTCCACACTGAACACACCAAGGATGTTGTTGATGATACCCCAGCTCTCAGCCATTGCGGCGTCGGGAGTCAGACCGATGATATTGAACATAGCCTCGAAGACCATGCCGATGGCGATGGAGTTGGTGACGTAGGGGAGGAAGAAAATGGTCTGGAGAAGTCTCTGCAGGGGCTTGATGGCATTGAGGCACACCGCGATCAGCAGAGCCAGCAGGGTAGAGATCGGAACCGTCAGAACAGTCAGGAGTAGCGTATTCTTCAAACAATCCTTAAAGCCCTGATAATTGATAACCTTTACAAAGTTTTTGATACCGAACTTATATTCCAGGGAGCCGCCCAGATCCTTCATGATGCTGTAGTCATCCCAGAAGGCCATACGAAGGGTATTGATGATGGGCCACACCGTGAAGATCAGGAGCAGCACAATGGCCGGAGCCAGGTACAGCCAGGCTTTCCATTTATGTTTACTTTCTACCATATCGGATCACCTCAAAAACGGATGCGCTTCTCATCAGCCTTGCCGAACAGGAAGACCTTGTGAGACTTCAGGGCGTAGCGGACGGTATCGCCGCCGGCGCGCTTGGCGGCGTCAGCATCCACAATGGAGCGAACCACGGGATTCAGGGATGCGGGATGGGTAGTCACCAGGCTCACGTCACGACCCATAACGTCCACACCATTGAGATGGCATACCAACGCACCGTTTGCGTCGGGGACAAAGCCCTCGGGACGAATGCCCACGTAGACGGGCTGATCATTCACACCGGGTACGTCCAAAACAGCAGCCTCTCCGATATAGAGCTTGCCGCCCCTGACCTCGCCCTCAAAGACGTTGATGGGAGGTGTTCCCAGGAACTTGGCAACGAACAGGTTGGTGGGATCGTCGTACACGTCTTGAGGCGCGCCGATCTGCTGAACCACACCCAGCTTCATGACCACGATCATATCCGAGATGGACATAGCCTCCTCCTGGTCGTGGGTAACGAAAATGGTGGTGATACCGGTCTCCTTCTGGATACGGCGGATCTCCTCACGGGTCTGGAGACGCAGGCGAGCATCCAGATTGGACAAGGGCTCATCCAGAAGCAATACCTTGGGCATCTTGACCAAAGCTCTGGCGATAGCCACGCGCTGCTGCTGGCCGCCCGACAGCTCAGAGGGCTTGCGTTCCATCAGGTCATCGATCTGCACCAGCTTGGCGGCGTTATAGGAACGTTCGATCATCTCTTCCTTGGTGAGCTTGTCCGCACCCTTCAGGTTCTGCAGGGGGAACATAATGTTCTGCTTCACCGTCATGTGAGGGTACAGCGCGTAGTTCTGGAACACCAGACCCACGCCGCGGTTCTCGGCAGAGAGCTCGGTCACATCGTCGTCCCCGAAGAAGATCTGTCCGCCGGAGGGCTTCTGCAGGCCACTGATCATGTAGAGCGTGGTACTCTTACCACAGCCCGAGGGGCCCAGAAGACCGATCAGCTTGCCGTCGGGGATCTCAAAGGTGAAGTCGTTGACCGCCACCACCTCTTCACCCGCCTTCTTGTTGCGGGAGGGAAAAACCTTGGTTAGATTCTGCAATACAACTTTCATTTGCTTATCATCCTTCCTGAGTGTTTCTTATATTATTTTTTTGAAACCGATATGATATTACCCCGCCGTCCGCGGGAGCGTGTACAATCATCTTTCCTTGCTTTCCATCTCCTGGGCATGGATACGCTTTTTGTACTCCAACAGTGCCTCGGGGGAATCAAAGATCATTTGAGACGCCATATCCACAGCAACGGTCTGTGCCAGCTTGTCGTGAATGGGAGTATGGTTCTTACTGCCAAAGAACAGAATAGCCTGTACCAACGTCAGGGAACCGATCACGAGAACTCCGAAAAAGCTCATTTTTCCGAAGACCATCAGAATCAGCACGAACACGGGCACCATGGTGCCGACGGTATATTTTCCAAGCACAGTCCGCGCAAAGAGCAACAGCGGAGAGAGCTTGACACCGTCCACTCGCATGACCGCCACACCGAAGATCTTCTTGCCCAATGTCTGCCCGTTGTGAAGCAGCAGCGGCACGAGGAATTCCAGAAGCAAAAAGCCGAACAGGATGGAAAAGGTGGTGATCACCATGGCTAAACTCAATAGCATACCAAGGACACGGGAAAGCTCAGGATCCTTTCGGATGGCCTCGTTGGCCGCAGACACCGCCGCCTGATAGGATTCCTTTTCCTCGTCGGTGAAGGCGTCCAGCTCTTCCTGCGTCAAATTAGGATCCAGACCGTATTCAGCCATGTACTTATCATCCAGAGCATTCTTTTGATCCATATATCCGTCAAAACCCAACACCGTAGTCAAAAGCAGGGCACATCCGATGATAGCAATTCCCAGCAGGATCACGTCAAAAAGAGCCGCCGACAATCGCTTCCACATATTCGCTTTTTGAAGATCGTACACAGCGGTCTCCTCCTTCATAATTACAAAATTGGCATAATCCCAGACATAATTTATTATACCACAAAAGTATCGAAAATGGCAACCTATTTTCGACTTTGTTAACGATTATATTACAATTTCGGCACTTTGCCAACATTCTGCGAGCAGGGTTTGGATACAATGTGTAAATATGTTACATATCGGAAGTTTTTTGTGCTTTGACATGGTAATTCACTAAATTGACGAGGCGAAAATACCCGTCAAAAAAGGGCGGTTCACCGATTCATGAACCACCCTTTACGGTTATTCGGCCAGCTTACCTGAAGCAATATAGTCAGCCAACAAATCCCGCGCATATACGTCAGCGGTATAGCGTGCTACCTCGGTGAGGCGGTTGGGCTTATACGTGGAGGTATAGGTATCCACCAACACGTAATAGGTGCTGTTGGGATCGATGCTTCCTTGCTTTTCCTCACCGTATTGAGTAAAGCTGATAAAATAACTATCATGATTAGTATGGATGAAGCGCGAGAGCAGATCCGAGCCCTTGATGGAGCACACCACCAGGGTATTGTCAAAGGGGAACAGGGATTGCAGTTGGGCGTAGGTTACCTCCCCCGCCTGCAGATTGTAGGGACTCCGCACCGAAATGAAGCCACCGCCCAGGATGATGTTGTAATCGTCTCCGAAGGCGTCCATGGCCACATCGCGATACAGATCGGCCACAAGCTGACGAAGCTCATCGCCGCTTCGGTAACGGCCATTGACGCCCACCACGCGATCGGCCGCCGAAACCTGCTCCTTGTACTTGTTCATGAGCTGATCCACAATGGGGTCATCCTCCATGCCGCTATAGGCGGCGGAGGCAATAAACTCGGCCGTATGGACGGTGCTGGTGCCATTGGCAAAATTGATCTCGGCCTCAGCGTGACAAATACCCTTGTTCTCGCCACCGTTTTGCAGGTGGTAGACCCCGTCTCCGTCCCGCAGGATGTAACGCTGGTGGGTATGTCCTTCAAAGACGATGTCCACGTAACCCTCGGATAAAATAGGATCATAGTAGGAGGTCAGCTGGGAATCCGGAATAACCCCTGTTCCCGACGAGGAGGAGCCGTGGCCGTCGTGGATGGAATAAATGATAAAATCAGCCCCCGCCGCACGGAGCTTTTGGGATTCAGCCTTGACCAGGGCGGTCAGATCACTGCCCACCTTGAAGTACACGCCCCCCGACTGCTCTCCCGAAATGGAGGAATAGCAATCTCCGATGGCACCGATGATACCGATGGTCGCGCCGCCTCTTTGCACCAGCACCGAGGACCGGCAGTACGACACCCGTTCGTTGGTCTCGCGGTCGAAAATATTGATGGCCAGGAGGGGGAATTCCGCCAGGGCGGCGTTGCTCTCAATGGCATCCTCTCCCCAGTCGTACTCGTGGTTGCCCAGGGTCATGGCAGCGAAATCCAACTCGTTCATCCACTCGGTGACCAGATGGCCGTCGGTAAGATTAGACTCCGAGCTTCCCTGCCACATATCACCGGAGGACAGAAGGACAACGTGATCTTCGGTCTGATAGGCTTTTTTCAGATAGGTTGTCAACTCATCCACACCGGGCTGGTTGTTCGCGTCACAGATCTTACCGTGCAGGTCGTTGATGGCAAACAGATCCAGGATAATGACCACCGAGAGGCCGCAGTCGTCGCAGAGTCCGTCGTCATCCACGTCGATATGATCGATAGCCGGATCGGCGGATTCGGCACTTGGAGGGAGGGTGTCGGCGGACGGGGTGGAAGTGGTACAACTCGAAAGGAGAAGAAATAGGGTCAAGAGAAGGGGGAGGATAGATTTTTTCATGGGAGTTCTCCTTTTGTCTCATTCATGCCAAACAATATCATTTATTCTGTTACGGGCTACCGCCTTGCATTGTTCAATGGTATCCCACAAGTCATCTGCGATCACCTCTTGATGCACGTCACACAAAAACAGATAGTAGCCGGTATGCCCCTCGTAAGCACATATAGCCAGGTAACACACATGATCTGCCACGGTTCCGTCGCTGTACAAAACAGTTCCGAAATCCTGCTTATCGGTATAATACAGAACCTTGGCACCGTCAAGTTCTTTTGGAAACATATTTCCTCCTGTTTTGTTTCTGTCGTAGGTAGATTCTGCGTCGCCCCTTATCCTCATCAAAAAGAGAAGGAAGCACTGTATGCTTCCTTCTCTTTTTTGGTGCGGGCAAGAGGACTTGAACCTCCACCGAGTTGCCCCGACTAGAACCTGAATCTAGCGCGTCTGCCAATTCCGCCATGCCCGCGCGGAACAGACTATATTATAACACAGTCGTGGAGATTTGTCAAGAGGATTTTCGAAATTTCTTGGATATTTTTTAGTTTTTTTTTGATTTTATCTTATTTTATCAATAATGTGAGGCTAAAAAGCAAAAACCAACGTAACAAGTTTAGTAAAGGCGTTTTGCAGACAAGAAGAAGGGACGAAGCCACGAGGGGGGAACTACGAAATCGGCGTGCAGTCAGGCGCCCTACGGGCAGCCGACTGGTAAGTATAGGGAATCATTGTCCGAATCGAAAAGGGTGACTCAAAACAGAAACGGCCACGCTTCGCGTGACCGTTTCTGTTTTGACCTCGTAGGAGAAAATTGCAACTCAATATTCAGTAAAATATTCGGCAATGCCGAATGTGAAATAATTTTCTTCGAAAATTGTGAAATATCTCCCTTCGGTCGATGTGAAATGAAATTTGCCCACATTCGCGGCAGCGAATATTTCACATTTGCGGAGCAAATATTTCACAGCGAAGCTATTTCACTTGCCCTAAGGGCAAATTTCGTTGAAAAAAGCACTTGCTTTAGGAGCGTTCTCATAAGGATGTTTACAAAATTGTAGGGACCGGCGTCCTCGACGGTCCGCGACACATAATTTTCGGCAGAGAACTTGTTTTCTCTGCCGATTTGTGTTATAATATATTCAACATTGTAGGGGTATGGGCTTTGCCCGACGCCTTTGTAATACAAAGGCGAAACTGGCGATAAAACAGAACGATAAACAAGAATTTGTAGGTGCGTGCAATGAACCTAATAGAATTAACTCACAAGAACGATATTTTACAAACATATGAGATTTACAAACACTGTATGTTTATGCCTACCGAAGAAAAGTTTAATAAGAAAGTAGAACAATTTCTGAAT
>JAZSBH010000089.1:0-17303 GCA_045602325.1 Eubacteriales bacterium
AAAGACCTTTTAAAATGCGTTCTCCAATACAAATATAATTTTAAGCGAAATGAAGAGGACGGAAAGCGTCCTAACGGTTTTCGTCCCGGGACAAGTGGAAAATGGGTCCTTAATAACGAGTCGGGAGTATTTGCTGTAAAAGAAGTTGAGGATAGTGTTTGGATTTACAGAAGCAATACTTATAATGTTTGCGATTATGCTGATTATTTTGTTGGACGTGCGTTAAATTATACGCCTGATGGCATTGAATATAGTGGCGATTATATCAATATAAACGAAATAAAAGATAAAAATGATTAAAATAGCAATGGTGTTGGAGGTTATTGATTATGAAATATCAATAATTAATATTCACCCGCAAAATTGAAGCGAATTTTGCGGGTGATATTTATTAATGCCTTTAGGCAGTTGAGCGCGAAGCGCGAAACAGACAACCACCCGCTATGCGGGTGGGCAAACGGTTTTGCCTCACTATCGGTCCTGCAGGGCCTTTCTTGCTTTGAAGGTCGCTCACAGAGTGGAGAGTTCTGCCAGATACGCTTCCACCACGATCCGACGGTCAAATTCTGTCTCCATCTTCTTTCTCCCTGCCAGGCCCATTTGGACTCTTTCTCCATGAGTGAGGGCGATGAAACTTTCCATTGCCTCCATCAAGGATTCCGGAGATTGCGGGGCGCATGAAAGACCCGAAACGCCGTCTTCAAAGGTTTCGCGGCATCCGGGAACGTGCGTGGCGATTACGGGACGACCGCAGGCGGCACTTTCCAAAAGGACGTTCGCCATTCCTTCGTGGTAGGAAGGAAGGACCGTACAATGGGACTCCTTCAGTAATGGACGAATATCCGAAACCATGCCGTGATAAATGACGGCTCGATCCTCCAGATTTTTCTGTAAAAGTCCCTCGTATTCTGCCTCGCAAAAACCGCAGATATGGAATTCGGCGTGGGGATACTTGGCCTTGAGGGCTTTGGCGGCAACAAAATATTCATTGATGCCTTTATCTCGCATGAGCCGTCCAATAAACAGGAAGCGTACCGGATCGGTTTCGGGATACGGAAGAGCTGAGAAGCGCTCGGTATTCACGCCCGAACCGGGAAGTATGGCAAATCGGTCACGAATGATGTTCTTTTCTTGAAAGAAACGTAGATTTTCGGAGTTCTGGAAAAACACGGTCTTGACACGTTTGAACGCGTATTTGTATAGCGCGACGGTTATGGCTTGCACAAGACCTCCGTTTTCTACGGCAGTGCCCAGTCCCGTTATGTTGGCTACGATGGGGACTTTCGTGGAACGGCAAGCGATGGCTCCGTAAATGTTGGGCTTGATGGTGTAGGAGAAAACAATGTCCGGACGGACTTCCTTCAAAAGTTTTTTGTACGTGGAAATGAGTTTCATCTCTTGGAGCGGATTCATACCGTGACGAGAGAAGGAGATCTCGCGGTACTCGCAACCCAGTGCTTTCAGATCCTCAATGCGTTCGCCGTAGGGTGATGAAATCACCACGTGATGTCCGTTAGCCAGGAGGGCCTCGACCAATTCCAGACGGAGATTATAGATGGTTACAGGGTGGTTGACAAGAAATAGTACTTTGCTCATAGCAGACTCCAGTCAAAAAATCTGTGCTGTTGTGTGTTTTACTTGGTGAGATGATGTGTTTCAGTCGGAATTGCCTGGGATGGTGAATCGGGAATTTCATCGGAGGTCGATTGCTGACGGTTTCGTTCGCCTGTTCCTCCTTCGACAACACCCTCCGACCGCAAAACCGAGAGAAATGTGCCGAAAAAACACTTGATGTCCATGGCGAATCCACAGAATTTGCCCGCATTGAGCGCGTGGGCGTACTCGCCGTCCAGCTGAGCTTTGATGGGGATCTCCAATTCGTCACGCCCGTTGATCTGTGCCCAGCCGGTGAGTCCCGGCCGTATGTCATTCGCACCGTATCGGTCGCGTTCACAGATAAGATCCTCTTGATTCCACAAGGCGGGACGGGGACCGACGATACTCATTTGCCCCGCAAAAATGTTATAGATCTGGGGCAACTCATCGATGGAAGATTTCCGCATGAAACGTTGCCATTTGGACAGTTGTTCCTTTGCTTTGAACATGTGTGTGGGCATATCCTTCGGGACGGACGTGGGCATACTGCGGAATTTCAATATGGTAAAGATGCGTTTGTGTGCGCCGATCCGCTTTTGCTTGAATAGGATGGGGCCGGGCGAGTCGATTTTTATGATGATCACTACGACGAGCATAGGGAGAGCTAACACGATAATGGCGATCAAAGACAGGAGTAGATCGAAAAGTCTTTTGATGAAATGTTGATACATAACCAATCCTTTCTTTACCCGGTAAGGGGAATAAGCTGACATCGGATCTTGTAAACGAGAGGTTTCAGAAGCAGATCCGCTTTACGTAAGGGATTCCAGCACGTCGGCAGCGTTCGTGTCGGGTTTCACTTTGGGCATAATGGCGGCAATGTTGCCATTTTCGTCAATGATAAATGTGGTGCGAACCACTCCCATGCCTACTTTGCCCGCCATCTTTTTCTCCTGCCATACCCCGTAGGCATCGATGGCCATACGGTCGGGATCGGACAGTAGGTGGAAGGGAAGGGCGTACTTTTCGGCAAACTTGCTGTGGGAAGCAATACTGTCTTTGCTGATGCCAATAACCTCAATACCATTGGCTTTCAATGTGTCATGTAGGGAAGCAAACCCGCAGGCTTGGCGGGTACAACCGGGGGTGTTGTCCTTAGGGTAGAAATAGAGGACAACTTTTTTGCCGAGGAAGGACGACAAAGACACGGGATTTCCGTTTTTATCGGGGAGTGTGAAGTCGGGGGCTTTCATACCAATCTGTAACATGATTTGGCTCCTTATGTATTCATGAATTCGGGGCTTCGCTCCGCATACTTTCCCATAATATCCGCCGCGAGAACCGTAGAGCGCCGCGGTGGGCGAGGGAGGGGGTGTTCAGCGCGTAAGTATGGAATACCAGTGCGGTTGAGGTGGGCAGTGCGGCGCGGATTTCGGAGACTGGTTGCATGGGCTTGTCGGATTCGATGACCACGCAGTCGAGCGAGAGGAAGCGGCCAAGGGTCCGGATAAAATCGGCAACTTGTTTCCACCAAGAGGAGGAGTGGGGAATGGTTCCGTGAGTATGGCGGTACAATTCGTCAGATACCCCTTCCAAGTAGGGGGCGGCGACGAATCGGCTTCTTTTATCACCTGTGATTTCTCTTATGAATACCGTGGCGTCATCGGTCACGCCTATATGGATATGCAGAATGCAGGCACACCCTTGTGTCGCAGAATGGAAGCAAAGCTCGTGGGCGGTGGCTTCCTCTCGAGTGAGAATAAAGCAAGGGTCTGCGTCCAATACCCGACGGACAAGGGTGATCATATGGTCGTGTTCTGTCGGGATGGTTTGACGGCGAAGCATAGACGAGGAACCTGCATGGGAGGGAAGCACCAGTACAGGGCGTTGCAGAGGGACGGCTGCGGGAAGACCGCAGGTGCCGGCATGGATAATGGTGTTCACCTGCCCCATAAGCGTGTTCAGGTCATCCTCGGGGGTGTAAAAACCGCCGCGATCTCGTACTGTTGCAAATACCGATCCGCCGCCTGTATCGCAGAGACGCCAGATCATATAGGTCTCTGCAAGTTCCAGAACGGGCAATACAGGGTAGCGAGCGAGGGTGATGAGATCACAGGACTGACCGCTGTCGGGATCATGTCCATATTGGAGCGTCAGTACCTGTTCCCGCAGAAGTTGATGACAGGCGCGGCGAACAGTGACGCTTCCCAGATCGGTCAGACCGAGAAGACGACCTCGGGTGGTGGGCACTTCGTATTCCAACGCGTTCAGAATGGCCGCACGGGATTCGGGACGAACGTTGACAGGCTTGGGCTTGTGCCAGGCAACGCGATACGGGGTCAGGGGTTCCATACAGCATCTCCCTTGAATTTTTGTCTTGACTTATTGGCGAAAACATGTTATAATAGATGGGTAGCTTCGTTGGGCGTCCGCGCGGGATGGTGCCGAAAGGTATTCTCGTGAGGAAAGTCCGGGCATTACAGGGCAGGATAACTGATAACGTCAGCCGCGGGTAACCGCCGGAAAAGGGCAACAGAAATAGACCGCCGCTCAGGGGTTTCTCCGGGCGGTAAGGATGGAAAGGCGAGGTAAGAGCTCACCCACTTCCATGGTAACATGGATTTGCTGTAAACTCTATCCGATGCAACACCGTATGAGGCCGCAAGGCGGGTCGGCCCGACCTCCGCAAGGCTCATTGGGTGGCGCGCGGCGCAAGCCGCGAAGCGTTTCGGTGACGGAACGCGCAGATAGATGGGCGCCCTGCCATCCCTTCGGGGATGGCAGACAGAACCCGGCTTACAGACGAGGCTACACATAAGAAATCAAAACGATCTGCTATAGGCGGATCGTTTTTTGATGAAAACCGCCAAGGATACCCTCGGCGGTCGATTTTGCTGTTATTTGAAAACCTCGCCTTTTCGTAGGTCAGCACGGTCGATGATTCGCTTCTGCGCACCAAGATATTTGGCAATGGTGAGGGTGCCGATATAGAGCAAACCGTAGGCGGCAAACACGAGCAGAAACAGTTCGTAGGGGGTCTCATTGATGAGGGAATCATAGGTGATGTCCCAGCCGTTATGCAAAAGTCCTGCGGTGAAGCGGACGGATCCCGAAACAAAGCCCTGGAACTTGAAGAGCATGGCGAAAATCAGGTGGAGCACCGAAGCCAGAATGCCGCTGACTACGGTTTCCCCCACGGGGCATTCGCTTTCGCGGTAGCCTTCGAAATATCCCAGCACCGCCATCATGGCGGTGACACCGAGGGTATAGATCACTATGCGGATCACGGTCAACACCGGGTAGGGAAGGGCTACGAACTTCTCGATGACCGAGACGAGCAACGACTCCACCAGCATGACCATGATGCATGAGCCGAACGCGTACAGGAAGTAGACCAGCAGGTTCAGCGCAACATTCTTGATCTTCATAGGAATCAGTAAGCGGTGCTCATGAGATTGGTAAGCATCTCGTCGGAGCGGCGCTTGATGAGGGCGGCGTAGTAGGCCACCACGATGATCTCCAGGGCATTGGCCAGGCGATCGCGTGCACCGGGCATAGCCTCCTCGTAGTCGGCGATCTGCTCGCGGATGACGTCCTTGATGGAGGCCATGGAGCAGACGTCCTGATGCATCAGGGTGTCCAGAATGCGGCAGATATAGTCGTAGAGGACAGAGTCACGGATGATATCGTCGCTCTTGTCGTCGATGTTGCCGTTGATATAGTGGAGAAGCAGGGCGATCTTGTCCAGCTGGATGCAGGAACGGAGCATGTTGATGATGAGGATGTGTGCCACCTGGTCAATGTTGTACTTTTTGAGGCGGGCGTTAGCGACCCAGCCGCGCTTTGTCCAGTTCTGCAGGGTGGAGCCGTCAATGCCCGACACCTCACGGATCTGGGAGAGCATGACGCCCTCGCTGATGAAAAATACTTTAGACAGGAACTCAAGGCCCGTCACGTTGCCCATGTCGCTTTTTTTCAGTTTTGTGCCGGGTATCATGGCGTCATTGATTTCGAGATTCATAATTTACCTCCAATTGGATTTTTTGAATATATGCGGTCATTGCTCCGCTATTTGTGGGTCTGTACAGACCTTCCTTTGTTGTGCTTTTATTATATCGTACAGTCGCGCGATTGTCAAGAGTTAATTTGAAATTTTTGCGAATCATTCACAAATTCTTTCATATTATAACTTTATCAGGGGAAGCCCGAAAACCGAAGGATGGAGACGGATATGAGAATGCAGGTCAGCCGTGGAGCGGCGTTTCTTGTAGTCGGCGCGGCGGTGCTGGGAATCGTGGGGGCATGGCGCAGAGGCGGTGTTACGGTGCTGTGGGAACAGTTGTGGCCGTGGATGGTCGTGGCGGTGGCGGCGGGACTCCATGAGCTGGGACATATCATGGCCGCGTGGGGTGCAGGTGTGGGCATTGGGGGGCTGAAGCTGGATCTCTTTGGGGCTCGGCTGGAGCTTCGTGGGATGCTCTCATACGGACAGGAATTTTTCGTAGCGGCAGGTGGGCCGCTGGCCAGCCTGTTTTCTGCGGCGTTGGCACACCCGTTGGCGGCACGGGGACAGGAATGTGCCGCGTTGTTTTACTGTGTATCTCTGGTTCTCGGCGGGGTGAATCTTCTTCCCGTGGGGACGTTGGACGGAGGACGGATTCTCCGCAGCCTGACGGCGTGGCTTTTTGGGGAGCGGGTTTCTATAACGATCTTGCGTGTCACCACGGGAATCTGTCTGGGACTCCTCTGGATGCTCGCCGTGTACGGGCTTTTGCGGGCGGGGCAGATGCTGTCGGTGTTTGCCTTTTCTCTGTGTCTGCTCGTTCGCTCCGTCACGGGGAAAGACGGAGGGTGACCTTCTTTGGATCTGCTGAACTTCCGTGACTACAGGTCGATTTTTTTGAAAAAACCTATTGACAAACCAAGTAAAGTGTGCTATAATACACCACATCACAGAAATGCAACGAAGGAATTATTCTTTACTTTTAGTGCTTTCAGAGAATCGGCGGTTGGTGCGAGCCGATACACGAGGTAAAGCAAGTCTCATTCCCGAGCAGAGATGCCCAACCGCAAGCAGTAAGCATCTCCGGTTTGTCCCGTTACAAGACAGAGGAGCTGATGGGCTCCGATAAGGTGATCTCCCTCGTCGGAGATAACCGAGGTGGTACCGCGAAATTGCTTTCGTCCTCGGATGTACTTTGTACGTCCGAGGTTTTTATTTTGGCTGTGTTTTCAAGCATGTGTCCCAAAGTTTTTGGGAAGACATGAAACCCTTTTTGTAAAAAGGGTTTCATGCGGGGCTTGGGGCAGAGCCCCAATACAATGAAAAGGAGATTCCCATGAGAATTGCCGACCGTACCCTGTGCAGAGAGAACTGCACCTTCAGCTTCAAGGAAAAGATCGAAATTTGCCGTCAGCTTGAAAAGCTGAAGGTGGACGTCATTGAGCTTCCCGCCATTGAGAATCCCAAGACCGATATTCTGTTCGTCCGTACTGCGTCTTCCTTTGTGGGGAACTGTGTCCTGTCGGTGTGCGTGGGCATGACCGCTGAGAGCTTTGAACAGGCGGCGCAGGCCATTTCTGCCGCGAAGCACCCCCGCCTGCGGATCGAGGTGCCGGTATCCCCCGTCGGTATGGAGTACGGTGCTCACAAGAAGCCCCCCAAGATGATCGAATGGGTGTCGGCTACGGTCGCTAAGGCCAAAGCAGTTTGCGCCGACGTGGAGCTTTGCGCCGTGGACGCCACCCGTGCCGAGCCCGCATTCCTGACCGCTATCCTGACTGCTGCCAAGGAGGCAGGTGCTACCGCCGTGACCGTCTGTGACAGCACGGGTGAGAAGATGCCCGACGAGTTCGCCGCTTTTGTGAAAGGTGTGATCGAGACCGTGGGCATGCCCGTGGGTGTGTCCTGCGACGATAAGAACGCCATGGCCGCCGCCGCCGCCATTCTGGCCATTCGTGGCGGAGCCGATACTGTCAAGACCGCCGTGGAAGGGGCGTGTGTATCTCTGGAAGCGTTCTGCGGCATCATCAAGAACTGCGGCAACCACTACGGCTTTGACGCCCGCGTACAGCTTACCGAGTACCATCGCATCGTCCGTCAGATCTCCCGCATCGTGGCAGGGAAGGGCATCGACCGTAGTGCATCCCTGAACGTGGCCACCTCCGCCGAGGCGGGTTTTACCCTGGACGCACAGGATGATAAAGCCGCCGTCGCCGCCGCTGTGGCCAAGCTGGGCTACGACCTCTCCGAGGAGGATATGGATGCCGTCTACAACGAGTTTGTCCGCGTCGCCGCCAAGAAGACGGTGGGTGCCAAGGAGCTGGAGGCTATCATTTCGGGCGTAGCCATGCAGGTGCCTCCCACCTACACCCTGATCAGCTACATGGTCAACAGCTCGGGCGGAAACGCCCTAGCCGCCTCTGCCCAGATCGTACTGGACAAGAATGGTCAACAGTTGCAGGGGATCTGCATGGGCGACGGCCCCATCGACGCCGCCTTCGTAGCCCTGGAGCAGATCATGGGCTGTCACTTTGAACTGGACGATTTCCAGATCCAGGCCGTTACCGAAGGTAAGGAGGCCATGGGCTCGGCCATCGTCAAGCTCCGCGCTGACGGCAAGCTTTACGCGGGAACGGGTATTTCCACCGATATCATCGGTGCCTCCATCCGCGCGTACTTGAGCGCCGTCAACAAGATCGTATTTGAACAGACCGTTTGATCCCTTGATAAGCCCTTGATTAAGGAAGGAATAAACCATGAAACTCTCATTTTCCACCAAAGGGTGGCACAACCATACATTCGATGAATTCTGCGATATGGCCTCCTCGCTGGGCTTTGCCGGTGTGGAGATCCACAACATCCACGGCCCCATGTTCACCGACCGTGACGGTGCTTTCTATGACTACGCCGCCGCCGCGACCCTGCGTCGCCTGTACGAGAAGAAGCTGACCGTCCCCTGCATCGACTGCCTTATCGATCCCTCCGACGCTGCCCGCGCCGTTGAGTCCGAGGCCGAGATCCTGCACTGCATGGACGTAGCGGGCAATCTCCGCATCCCGAATATCCGCCTGCGTACCGCCGCCGCCACCGAGGCGGACACACCCGCCGCTATGGAAGCCGTGGCCGCACTGATCACCCGTGTTCTCCCCGAGGCCGAGGCCCGTGGAGTCTGCCTCCTGATGGAGACCTCGGGTCTGTTCTGTAAGTCTTCCACTCTGCGCGACCTGCTGGATCGCTTTGCCAGCGACAGCTTTGGCGCGCTGTGGCAGCTGTCCGCCGCCAACTTCGGCGGTGGCGAGACCCCCGAGGAAATCATCAAGAACCTGGGTGCCTACGTCCGTCACGTCCACTTCTGCGACACCAGACGAACCGACGACGGACTGGAATTCTGCCTGGCAGGCGAGGGTGAGCTCCCCATCGCCGAGATCATGCTGGCCCTCCGCTCGGTCAACTACGACGGCCACATCTCCCTGGTCTGGGATCCCCGCTGGTGCGAGGAGCTGGACGACATGGAGATCATTCTTTCCCAGTTCGCCAGCTTCATGAAGCAGTTCGACGATCCCTCCCGCAAGCGCCGTACCCTCTACTTCAACCGCGCCCACACGGGTGAGTACGTTTGGGAAAAGGATCAGCTCATTGATCTGACCTTCTCCCAGGTGCTGGATCGCATGGTGGAGGAATTCCCCGATCAGTACGCCTTCAAGTACACCACCCTGGACTACACCCGCACCTACTCCGAGTTCCGCGACGATGTGGACACCTTCGCCCGCGCCCTCATTTCCATGGGGGTCAAGGCAGGAACCCACGTAGCCGTTTGGGCATCCAACGTACCCCAGTGGTACATTGCCTTCTGGGCCACCGTCAAGCTGGGCGCCGTGCTGGTCACGGTCAATACCGCCTACAAGATCCACGAGGTGGAGTACCTGCTCCGCCAGTCGGATACCCACACCCTCATTATGACCGAGGGGGCGAAGGACTGCCATTACGGCAAGATCGTCGCCGAGCTCTGCCCCGAGCTGGAGACTCTGCGTCCCGGCACCCCTCTCCACGCCCGCCGTCTGCCCTTCCTCCGCAACGTCATCACGGTTGGCTACCGCCAGAAGGGATGCATGGAGTGGCACGAGGCGGTCTCCCGTTCAGTGCAGGTCCCCGTGGAGGAGGTTCACCGCATGGCCGCCGCCGTCAACAAGGACGACGTTTGCAATATGCAGTATACCTCGGGTACCACGGGCTTCCCCAAGGGCGTTATGCTGACCCACTACAACGTAGTTAACAACGGTAAATACATCGGCGATCACATGGAGCTGTCCACCGCCGACCGCATGATGATCCAGGTGCCCATGTTCCACTGCTTCGGTATGGTCTTGTCCATGACCGCCTCCATGACCCACGGCGCCACCATGTATCCCCTGCCCTACTTCTCCCCCAAGCCCGCGCTGGCTTGCGTCCACAACGAGCACATCACCGCCTTCAACGGCGTGCCCACCATGTTCATTGCCATGATGCAGCACGAGGATTTCGCCAAGACCGACTTTTCCTACATGAGAATCGGCATCATGGCGGGTGCCAACTGCCCCGCTGACCTCATGAAGAAGGCCGCTCAGCCCGATGTTATGAATATGCGGGAGATCGTGTCGGTTTACGGTCAGACCGAGGCCGCCCCCGGCTGTACCATGTCCAGCTACTACGACAGTCTGGAGGTCCGCACCGAGACAGTGGGCTCCGCCTTTGCCAACGTGGAGTGCAAGATCATTGACCCCGAGACGGGTCTGGACTGCCCCGACGGTGTCAACGGTGAGTTCGTTGCCCGCGGCTACAACATCATGAAGGGCTACTACAAGATGCCCAAGGCCACCGCCGAGACCATCGACGCCGACGGCTGGCTCCACACGGGCGACCTGGCCTGCCGCCGCCCCGACGGAAACTACCTCATCACCGGCCGCCTCAAGGACATGATCATCCGCGGCGGCGAGAACATCTACCCCAAGGAGATCGAGGAGTTCATCTACACCCATCCCAAGGTGCGTGATGTTCAGGTCATCGGTGTCCCCGACCAGCAGTACGGCGAGGAGATTATGGCCTGCATCATCCTCAAAGAGGGTGAGACCATGACGGTGGAGGAGATGAAGCAGTACATCCTCGACCACATGGCCCGCCATAAGGTGCCCCGCTACATCGACTTCGTGGAGAAGTTCCCCATGAACGCCGCGGGTAAGATCCTTAAGTACAAGATGAGGGAAGAAGCAGCGGAACGGTTGGGGTTGAAGAAATAAATCGCAGTTTAGCGGTGGGCGTTTTCTATGAGGCCCCCTCCGGGAGGGGGCTCCGCGCAGCGGTGGGGGAGCCCGCGTGCATAGAGAGAAAAGCTCTTTTCCGATAAAGAGAATTAGGCTTTTAGTTCGCGCACTCTCCCTCAGTCGCCGGGGGTAAGCCGCCGGCGACAGCTCCCTCCCGGAGGGCGCCCTAAGGCTGTGCCAACCCACCGACAGACCCAAATTTGAAGCATCCAAACAAAGAAACATTATGAACAATCAATACACCATCATTGACGCCCATTGCCACGTCTACCCCGAAAAGATCGCGGCCAAGGCAGTGGAATCTACCGATCATTTTTATGACACCCACGCCCACGGGCAGGGAACCGTTACCGACCTTCTGACCGTCGGAGGGGCGGCGGGGTGCGACGGCTATGTGATCCAATCGGTCGCCTCCACCCCTCACCACGTGGAGTCCATCAACCGCTTTATTGCCACGGCTATAACCGAGGCCGAGGGTCAAGGGCATGGCGGTAAACTCACGGGGCTAGGGACTCTCCACCCCGACCATCCCGACCTGCGTGGGGCGGTGGAGGACATTGTCTCCCACGGGCTCCATGGGGTCAAGCTCCATCCCGATATGCAGAAATTTCATATCGACGCTCCCCATGCCTACCCCATCTACGAGCTATGCGTAGAGTATGATCTCCCTATCCTCATGCACATGGGGGATCCCCGCTTTGACTACTCTCATCCCGACCGACTCTACCGTGTTATGAGCAACTTTCCCACTCTTGTGGTAGTGGGTGCCCACATGGGGGGCTGGGCCAACTGGGATTACGCCTGCCAGCGGCTGTCGGACTTCCCAAATCTCTACGTGGATACCTCCTCCAGCATGGCGACTCCTGCTAAGGAGTACGGCATTGAGCCCCACGTCGAATCCCTCACCCCCGAGCATACCGTCCGTCTCATCCGCTTGTGGGGTGCTGACAAGGTGCTGTTCGGCAGCGATTATCCCATGTGGTCGCAGGAGGATGATCTGGAGGTTTTCTTTGAGATGGGGCTTTCCGAGGAAGAAAACCGCGCCATCCTGTCCGAGAATGCCCGTCGGGTGTTTCGGATGAGATGAGCGCAAAAAAATGAAACCCACCCGTAAAAAAGCGGGTGGGTTTTGCTATGGAAACGGGGGTTACTTCACGATCAGCTCCATGGCCACGGTGCTGATGGCGGGCTCGGCGGGGATCTCGAGGATGCCCTTGTCTACCATGGAATCCAGCAGGATACCGCGGATGTCGAACAGGGACATGGTCACGCAGTAGTTCAACTGATCTTCAAGAACGGTGTGGCCTTCCTTGCGGAGCATCTCCACGGTGCGGTTAAAGACAGTCTGCATAGCCTCCTGCAAGGCGGCAAACTCCGGCAGAGCAGAGACCTGCTTGCGGATGGATTCCTTTTCTCCGTCTCGGAAGGTGACGATATTGGGGATGACACGGCCCTCTTCGTCGATGGAGAAGGTGTAGGGGTTGCGGCGGTCATCGAAAATCGCCTTTTCGGTGGCGGTCAGTTCATGCACGCGCTTGTCGGTTCGGATCATTTCACCGATGAGCTTGATGGTGGGGGTGTTCCATGTTGCGGCACGATTCCACATATCCCACTTGCCGATCTGGTAGCTCCAGAACTGGGTGCTGTCAGAATCCATGGAGCCCGAATGTCCCACGAACCACTGGTCGGGAAGGGAGTTACCCTCATAGCCTACAAAGCCCCAGTTATTGTCGGGATGGGCGTGCTTAACGGGAAAATCGAGGGTATAGCCGTCGCAATCCTCAATGCAGTAATCCAGAAGCTCCAGCACCATGAGCCATTTCAACTCCCCGTCGGTCATTCTTTCGGGTACAAAGCACCCTGTGCGGTAGATGGAGATGGCCTTTTCCATAACGGTATCATAACGTTCTGCCCAATCACGGGTCAGCATAATCAGCTCGTTGCGGATAGCTACCTGCAAGTCACGGCTCATGATATAAAAATTGGTCACATATCTGTTGCCGACCTCTTTGAGAAGTCCCGCATCCACCAGCGCGCGGATCTCCTCCTCCATGTAGGGCATCGCCACGCCTACGGCTACCGCCAGTTCCTCGGCGGTAGACGGGTTGTTGCTGGCTTCCAGCAGGATATTCTTGGGGAGCATACGCCGTACTGCCGACCAGGGCAGACCGCTTTCCTGCCGTCCTGTTGCCTCAAAATGTACTTCCTCGGGTTTATAACTTTTCGATCCAAATTCTCTTGCCATTTTCATTCCCTCCTTGAGAAGATTACGGGAGCGGAACAGACGGGATTTCACCGTGCCCTCGGGCTCGCCCAAGTCAGCGGCGATGTCTTTGACCGCCCTGTCCTGAATGTAGAAGGCCACCACCACCTCGCGATAGTCCCGACCCAGAAAAGCCAGCTCACGGCGCAGGATGGCCATTTCTTCGTCGCGGGCGTATTCCTCGGCCACCGAAGGGGATATGTTGTAGCCCCCTGCGGTCAGGATATGTTCGGTTTCGGGATCGTCGGGGTCGATGAAGGAATCAAACTCACCGCGGCGGTGTTTGGTCTTGGCCCACAGGGCATAGCGGTTGCGCGCGATCTGCCATACCCATGCGGTGAAGCTCAGGATCTCCAAACCCTCGTGCAGGGCGGTCAGCACCTGGAAGGTGATGTCGGACGCTAGATCCTCGGCCTCGTGTGAGTCGCCGGTCTTGCGGAGGCAGTAGTAGAAGATCTTTCCCATGTACTCCTGCCCATAGATTTCGGCGAGGCGTTTGTTTTCGGTGTCGGTCATGTTCCTCACTCCTTTCGGTCATATAGTGTGCGGAGGGAGCCTCAGAGAGCAGTCGCTCCCCGATAAACTGCAATTTGAAATTCCCCACGGAAAGCCTCAGCCATCCGTGGGGAACCGTTTTTATGGAATCGCAGGCGGGGAAGCATCAATCCTTCTTCTTCCCCAGCATCAAGGCCGCACCCGCGATCAGTAGGAGCACCACGCTACCCAGAGCCGACCGGCAGCCGCCCTTGGGGGCGTCGGTTTCGGATTCGGCGGGAGTACTGCTGCTCTCGGCGGAGGTGTCGGCGGATTCAGAGGTATCGGGGGTGGGCTCAGTCACAACGTCGGTGGAAGGTTCGGTGTCGGGGGCGGCGGTCTCGGTTTCGGGCTCGGGGATCCCGCCCATGGGGTCCAGGCTTACCACATCTCCGAAGAGTGTGTAGGTCTCGGTTCCGATCTTGACTGCAAGACCGGGAATGATCAGCAGGTTGCCCGATCCGCCGAGAACCGTGAACACTCCGTTTTCCTCACGGATCCGATCATCGCCGGACAGCGAAATGACGACGGAGGGATTCTCGGTTTTGATGGTGTGATTGTAGTAGGTCACGTCTATGAGGATCGGATTGACTTCTTCGGCGGCATGATACTGTATGCCCTTCACCAACCGCTTGAAGGTGTTGGCGTTGTCCCCCGTCAGACCCGAGTAGCCCCACAGGAAGTGGTTCTTGTACGTATTCAGATCCCCGCGGAAGGTCCAGGGATAGATGCTGATACCCCGCATGAGGGCGGCGCGGAGGTCGTTTGCCTCGTACCCGCCGTAGGAGGGGTTGAGGGTGGCGTTGTATTTGCCAATGAAGTTCATGGCGGCGCGAAGATCGGCCTCGGGGTCAAGACCCGCCATGTAACCGCCGCAGAGGGCACCCACGCTCATCTCGGGGTAATCACGGCGCATGGTGGCCATGATGGGCTCGTTGAAGGTGATGACCGAGCACTGGCCGTACATATCGTACTCGTCCACACATTCCTTGACAGCCTTGACAATAGCAGTTTTGCCCGACTTGATCTCGATGAAGAGCTGGCAGTCCTTGTCCTTGAAGGCCTCCAGATACTCCTTCAGGGTGGGGATACGGCAGTTCTTGTACTTGGCGCTGTTCTCGTAGCCCTTATTGACGTACAGCTCCTTAAGCTCTGCGAGGGTAGAGCCCTCCACCGAAATATCCTTGTTGCAGGTACGTCCCGTGGTACCGTCGTGCATGACCACCACCTCGTTGTCCTTGGTGAGGTAGACGTCCAGCTCAATGACGGTTGCACCCTGCTCGTAGGCGAACAAGGAACCCTCAATGGTATTTTCGGGGGCGCTGGCGGGAATGCCTCGGTGACCAATGTTCAGGGGAACGCGGGTCAGGGTGTTCTTGGGGAGCTTGTTGCAAGCGATATCCAGTAGCTCATCGGTCTGATCCGATACCACGCCGATGGCGCCCGAGAGCAGGTTGAGGTATTGCCGTAGCTCGCCGGGGCCGTCAGAGGACATGATCCACACGTTGACCTGGCGGTCGTAAAGGTATTGTACTTGGGCATGGCTGACACAAACCGCGTCGGGAAGGAGGGCGACGGTTCCGTTGTTTTCCTTCATGGAACGGCGGATGTCCAGGCAGGGAAGCTCGAGAGCATCCTCATAGATCTTGGTGTAGTCGATGACACCCGACACCTGGGGCAGGGTAGTGCGGAAATCCTTCACGATGGCGGGATCGGCCGAGACCACGAAGCAATCGTAAAAGCGGATATCCTTGAGGTGATTGACCAGCGCGTCGGCGGTCGCCTTGTCGGAAACGCGGAAGGCGGGGATAATCTTGTAGTCGTGGGCGGCGAAGATCTCGGAGATGGTAGCGAAGGCTGTCCCCTTGTCGTCCAGTGCTTCCAACTTGGAATTCATGGTATAAATGGCGGTGGCAGGGAGATTCTCCGCTGCAACCATGGCATCCATCTCGGTCTTGGAGTTCACCTCGCGGATCATGGAAATGTCGCCTACGATGTTCGTCTGAGGCTGGGCAACCGTGACGAAGGTCTTGGGCTTGTCAGCGGGGTCGATCACGGTGGCACCGTCAACTCTGGCGTTGTTGGCTACCTCCTCGGGGGTGAGGGCGCGGTCGTAGAAACGAATAGCGTGATAGGTGGTGGAGAACTTCTTGGAAGCCTCGGCGTGGCCGATGAACAGATTGTCGGCGCCCATGGCAGTGTCTACGGCTACCTTGGCGACGAGGACACCGTCTACGTAGATGCAGCAGGAGTCGCCCACCTTGAAGGTGACCGAGATCACACCGTTGTCGATGAGATTCAAGCCGTCTCCCGCCTTGGGACGGGATTCGCCGGGCTTGCCTGCCCATTTGAATTCCAGGTTGTCGTTGGAGTTGCGGCGGAAGAGGGCAAAGTTGTCGTTTTTGGAGTTCATAAAGGTATTAAAATCCCCTCCGATGGAGGTGAAGTCACCAAAGCTGATCTCCACAGAGAACTCCTTCCTATTGACCAGATCCACGATGGCCTGGGGGAAGTAATGCTGGGTACCTTCGGCAAAGAGCCCTTCGGCGGTAAAGTAGTTCTTGTCGTTGACGGTGATGGGCAGGTCGTTGTCACCCACCAGATCCTCCCAGATGGCGGCGTCAGCACCGCTGTTCATACCGCTGTACAGGGATACCAAGCCGTCGGAGACGTAGAGGTCTGCCACGGAAAGCTGACCCTCTGCAAGGCAATTTTGGAGGATCTCACCCTCGGAGAGAGCGCGGTCGTAGAAGCGGATGGAGCGGTAGAGTGCCTCGAAATGGCGGTGTTCCTCGAAGTGTCCGAAGAACAGGTCGTTTGCGCCCATGGCGCTGGAGGCGGGCATAGCGGACATCGGTTCGCCGTTAATGTAGATAATGGACTCACCGCCCACCTCATAGGTGATGGTGATGACGGCATCCTGAAGCAGATTCAGGCAGTCGTCGATCTTGTTGCGGGAGGGAGCGGCGTTCGCGGCAAACTTAAACTCCAGAATATCCCCGTCAATGCGGCGGAACAGTGCGAAATTATCGTTGGTTGAGTTCATGATGGTGGAGTAGGCATCGGCGGTGGATACCAGATTTGCCATGCTGATCTCCACGGTGAAAGCCTGACCGTTCACGGTATCCACGATGGCCTTGGGGAAGTAGTTCTGTGCGGCCTTCAGTTGGAGCCCGTTTTCGGTGAAGTAATTGGTTTCGTTGGTCGTGACCGTCACGTCGTTGCCGCCGACCAGATCTTCCCAGACGGTGGAGGAGGTGTCGTGGCCTGCACGGGTGTTTTGAGTTCCGCTATACAGGGCGACCAGACCGTCCTTGACGTAGGGATGGGAGATGAGGGTGTCGTCGGGGGCTTCTGTTTCCTCGGCGGAGGCAGTGATCACCATGCAGGAGAGCAGGGCGGACACCAGCAGTACAACGGCGAGGAAGAGGGACAGGAGGCGTTGGGGTTTCATAAGGCGTTCCTTTCTTTATTAGGATGACTCCATTATATCCCATGCAGAGATAAAAGTCAAGGGGAAAGTGGGTAGAACCATCATTTTTGTGCCAAAAACAGGGGGGTGTCTCAAATGCATTCTGCATTTGAGACACCCTCCTTTTTTTATATTTTT
>JAZSBH010000090.1:0-17182 GCA_045602325.1 Eubacteriales bacterium
GAGTTTCTGCCCAAAGCTCCGCCGATTTCAGACCGTCCAGTTCGCTTTCTTCCACGGCAGGACAGACCACATAGACCTGTCCACCCTCCAAAACGTTTTTCCGAATGAAAGCGTCCAATCGGGCGCGAAAACTCTCGTCCACCACGAAGGTGTCCACCCGCTGACGCCCGGGGGGCATCTCATTGATGCGGGAGACGTCCAGGTCGCCGTACATGACCAGTGCCAGGGTACGGGGGATGGGGGTGGCACTCATGACCAGCAGGTGGGCGTTGCGGTTCTTCTCTGACAAGGTGGCCCGCTGATTCACTCCGAAGCGGTGCTGTTCGTCGGTGACCACCAGGCCGGGGGCGGCGAACTCCACTCCTTCGGACAGGAGCGCCTGGGTGCCGATGACCACGTCCAGCCTCCGGGCGGGATCGGGGGAAGCCAGGGCGGCGTAGATCTTTCTCTTTTGTGCGGCGGGGGTATGGCCTGTGAGCAGTGCGCCCCGAACACCCAGCTTTTCAAAGAGGGGGAGCAGATCGGCGGCGTGCTGGGTAGCCAATATTCCCGTGGGAGCCATGAGGGCGGCCTGTCGACCCGCTTTCACCGCTACGTACATGGCGGCGGCGGCGCAGATCGTCTTACCGCAGCCCACGTCACCCACCAGCATACGGTTCATGGACACGTCGGCGGCCATATCCCGTCGGATATCCGCCAAGGCGCGGGCTTGGGCACCCGTGAGGGTATAGGGCAGGGTGGCGAGAAATTCATTCATGACCGCCTCGCTTACGGCGCAGAGGGGAGCTCCCGTCACACGGGCAGACCGCCCCGCCGTGCCCAAGCCCAGAGCGAAGCGAAAAAACTCGTCGAAGGCAAGACGCCGCTTGGCATTGTGGAGGGTAGCGAAGTCCTCGGGGGCATGGATATTCCGGAGGGCGTAGCCCAGGGTGCACAGTCCTTCGGACGCGCGGATGTGCTCGGGGAGGGGATCCTCCACCTGCACCGTGGCGGGGAGGGACTGGCTGATGTGCCCTGTGATCATCTTGTTGCTGATCCCCTCGGTGAGGGGGTAGACGGGGTAGAGCGGTGGCAGAGACCGCCCCTCCACGTAGGGCTCAAAGGCGGGGGCGGTCATGGTGTACCGCTCCTTCCCTGCCCGCTCCACCTTGCCAAAGAAACGGAAGACCGAGCCCACGGTGAAGGTGCTCCGCAGGTATTCTTGATTGAAGAAGGTGATCTCGCAAGCACCGCTCTCGTCAAAGGCGCGAAACTTGCAGAGGGTCATGCGCCCCTTGACGCGGGTCACGCGGGGCTCGGTGGAAACAGTGAGCAGGGTAGACATCCGCGCTCCCGACTTGTAGGGCTCCTCGGCCGCAGCCACCAGCATACGGACATCCCCCCTGTGCTCGTAGGCACGGGGAAAGTGGTAGAGCAGATCTTCCACGGTATAGACGCCCATCTTCTCGTAGGCGGCCTTGCGGGCAGAGCCCACGCCCGAGAGGGCGGATATGGGGGTGTGAAGGTAGGGCATGGGGGCTCCTTTCGGTGGAATGAAAAAATGCGCTCTTGACAATTCGTATCAAATCCTGTATAATATACTTATATTATACTCCAAGGAGGCTCGTATGTCAAGAGGAATCATTGTTTTGGACGCAGGTCACGGTCAATTTGGCAACCCCTACCCCATTCTGGAGAACACCTACGAGGGCACTCAGAACTACCGTCTGTCCCTCCACCTCAAGGCCGCTCTGGAGGCAAGGGGCTTTGCCGTCCTGCTGACCCGAAACGCCATCGAGGACGATCCTTCCCTGGAGGAGCGGGGCAAGCTGGCGGGGGAGAACCACGCCTGCCTGTTCCTCTCCCTCCACTCCAACGCCCCCGGATCGGCCACCTCCCCCGAGGCCTACCACGCCGTCCGCGGCTCGGAGGTCTACTATTCCCTGGCGGATACAGAGCGTAACGCTGAGATCGCCCGTGCCCTGAACGCCGCCGTGGTGGCCACCATGAACACCGTGGACAGAGGCGTCAAGACCCGCTCCTACCCCGATCAGCCGGGCATCAACTACTACGGTGTCCTCCGTCACTCGGCGGCCTACGGCTGTCCCACCGCCTTCATCATTGAGCACGGCTTCCACACCAACCCCGATGACGCCGCGTTCCTGTCAAACAACGAGTGCCTGCAAAGACTCGCCGAAGCAGAGGCGGAGGTCATTGATAAAGTGCTGTAAATTGCGGTTTAGCGGGTTGTTTTATTCCTTCAGAATTGAACGCACTTCGTGCGCCCGTTATCAAAAACCATGGTACGCCGTCTTCGTCAAACAGACCGATAAACCCAAATCTGACGTCGCACACAGAAAGGGAAAACCATCATGAAAATCCTCACCATCGGCGACGTAGTCGGCCGCCGTTCCATTGAATATCTGTCGGGCAAGTTACGGCGAGTAGCGTCCAATACGGGTACCGACTTCGTAGTCTGCAACGGGGAGAACGCCTCCGAGATCCACGGGCTGTGTAAAGCCGATGCCGAGGCGCTCCTTGACTGCGGAGTGGATCTCATCACCCTGGGCAACCACGCCTTCGGCAGTCGGGATCTCTATTCCTTCCTGGACGACAACACCGACCAAATCATCCGCCCCGCCAACTATCCCGCCGCCTGTCCCGGGGTGGGCTATACCCTCCGCGAAGTCAGCGGTCTGCGTGTCCTCTGCATGAACCTGTCGGGCACCGCCTTCATGGATCAGCTGGACAACCCCTTCACCGTGGTGGATCGCATTCTGGAGCGGGAGCGGGGGAGTTACGACATCGCCCTCTTGGACTTCCACGCCGAGGCCACCTCCGAAAAGCTGGCCATGGGCTACCACCTGGACGGGCGGGTGCAGGTAGTATTCGGTACCCACACCCACGTCCCCACCGCCGATGGCCGTGTCCTCCCAAAGGGCACGGGCTATATCACCGATCTGGGCATGACGGGGCCCCAAAACGGCATCCTGGGCACCGACGCCGAGGCGGTGCTGTACAAGATGCGCACCCATATGCCCACGCGGTTTACCGTGGCCGACGGATCCATTGAGGCCCAGGCCGTGCTGTTTA
Source organism: Eubacteriales bacterium (assembly GCA_045602325.1). Lineage (GTDB taxonomy): Bacteria > Bacillota > Clostridia > Oscillospirales > CAG-272 > CAMEON01. Next base: position 3,073 of record JAZSBH010000090.1, read on the forward strand.
CGCTGGAGGACCAAAAGCCTTACCGCTGCGTGAAGGTGGAGCGGGTGACGTTTTGATGCCGCCGCGTGCTCATCAAATAAAAAGGGAGTCATTACGAGAGTTCTCGTTAGGATATTTGCAAATTTCGGTAGAAGGGCTTTTCTATCTGCCGATTTTGTGTTACAATAAGAAGGGTGATAAAAATGGATAAAGAACAAGAATTGCCGAAAAGAAAAAGATTGAGATTGCAAAATTTTGACTATAGCTCGTCTGGCGCATATTTTATAACAATATGCACATATGCACAAAGGATCGAAAGATGTTGTTTTCACCCGTAGGGGCAGATTCCATATCCGCCCGAATGGTTGAAAGAACCTTTCTCGAAACCATACGGCAATATGACGGCGTTGATTCCCCAATATATGTTGTTATGCCAAATCATTTTCATGCGATCATTACGGTATCGCGGGCGGATATGGAATCCGCCCCTACGGTCTCAGAAATTGTCCAAGCATTCAAACGATATTCAACTGTAGAATACGTTAAAATGGTAAAGGACGGAATATTACCGCCCTTTGATAAACAAATATGGCAAAGATCGTTTTATGATCACGTTATTCGCAATCGGGACGACTACAACGAAATATATAAATATATTTATGAGAACCCTGTTAAATGGCAATTCGACCAATTATACGCAGAAGAATAGGGGTATGGGCTTTGCCCTGTGCCCGCGTTGCTTGCAACGCTGTAAAACAAAGGCGAAACTGGCTATAAAGCAGAAAGATAAATAGGAACTTGATAAAGCCAAAGGAAGCACAAATAATGAAAAGCAAACACATTTTTCTATCATTCATGCCTATATTGGGTTCAGTATTTTACTCGTTTCACTTATATATAAAAGACATTAAAAAATTTAAGAAGTCTGCCTTGAGTATGCTTTTCGGAATGCTTACATTTGTAATCATATATGGAGGATTCGCAATAATTTGCAATACGATAGCATTAAATCTTGCTGATCATATGTGGCTTGTATGGTTATTCTTTTATATTTCAGGTGTAGCGTGGAACTGTATGTTTTTTATTACACTTAATAAGATGCTTCATAACTAACGGTGATTTATAAAATCTAAATTACCAAGCAGAAGACACCCCCGGCAGACCTGAAAATCTGTCGGGGTTTTATCATCCTTATGAGAACCTGCCTTTAGTTTCCTTTTGGTGTTATACAGAACAGAAATGCTCCCCTGTGCCACGGCACAGGGGAGCTTGTTATGCTTGCTATATTATTCCAGCGACGTATTCACAAAGCAATACTTCTCGGTGAAGTACCCGCCCGCGTATCCGTTCCAGATGCAGGGCTCCTTATAGAAGTGGGGAGGAGCCACCGCCAGCAGCTCACCGCCTACGTGGTGGTGGGGCCCCAGAAGGTTGCGGAGGTTGTTGACCAGGGTCAGCTTGATCTGATTATCACCTGCATGGAGGTAGGGGGTCAGATCCACCGAGTAGGGTGCCCACATGACGGTGGCGACGTCGGTGCCGTTCACGTTCACACGGATGGCGTTGAGGCCCGACTTCTCGAAGGTCAACACGCGGGCGGTATCGCCCTCGCAGAGGGTCAGGGTCTTCTCCACGGCCAGCTCGCCCGAGAAGAACAGGTAGCCCTGACGCTCGATATTCGTGAGGGTGATTTCACTTACGGGCTTGGTGATGGTAAAGCTACCGTCAAAGAAGGAGGCCTTATTGGGGATCTCCTCGAAGGTACCCTTGCCGATGACGCTGAAGTCGCCCACCAGGTACATGGCCTCGATCTCCATGTCGTAGGTCAGCTTGTTCTTCTCGCTCTCGAACATCTTGGACTTTTCCATGTTCTCGTAGACCACGTCGGACTGGGTGAACAGCACGTGGGTCTCGATGATGTTCTCGCCCTCGTGGAACAGACCGGAGATGTCCAGCTTGCGGAAGGAGTGGTCGCAGAAGAAGCCGCAGTCCTTGGTCGTGTCTACAGCCTTACCGTTGACCGTAATATCGAAAATCTCAGGGGTCTCGCAGGCCAGGTACAGGGTCTCAGGAACGTAGTCGGCGTTGACCTTGAAGGCGCAACGGATATCCACGGGACGTCCCAGCTCCAGCGCACGGGAGCCCACGTTGAGAATATAGCCGTTTTCTTCCTCCAGCTTACCGTCGAACCAGTAGTCGCAGGTGTCCAGAGTCAAGGCGTTTTCGGTAGCCGAGGCGACCTTCCAGTTACCGGTCAGATCCACGGCGGGGATAGCGGGCTTCTCCACAGGTGCGCTTGCGGGCGTGCCATCGTCAATGATGACAAGGCTACCCCACTTGGGGAATACGTGCGTGCCGTCGAAGGGCAGAAGCTCACCGGTAGCGGGATCCATGATCTTGCCGCCGCAGGTGAAGGTAGCGGTCTGCTCGTCGTCGGTGGAGTTGACGAAGTAGCGCATGGTGAAGCCCTCTTCGGGGAACTCACGGAAGATGTAGGTGACGTTGGGGTTGTCGATGATGGGATCGGCCTCGATCTCGTCAGCGGTGACGATCAGACCGCCGTTTGCCTTGTACTCCTCCAGGAGCTTGTTGGTGTTGGGCAGGAAGGCGATATGAGGAGGCACCACGATCTTGTTGTAGCGCATCTCGCCGATGATGAGCTCAGCCCCTTCCACGCGGCCGTGACGCTCCATGAGGATCTCGTCGCCCAGGTGATAGAGGATATGCTTGGCATCCAGCGCGGACATGACCTTGAGAAGCTCTTCATTATAATAGCCGAGGTTCTCGTTTTTGCGGTCGTCGTAGCAGATCCAGGCCGAGGTCTGGGTGTGCATGACCAAAGTATTGACCTTGATCTCACCCTCGGCCAGAAGCATACCGATGCGGCTCATGGCGTCGTTGAACACCTTGTAATCCGCCCACCAAGGCTGCTGGCAGTACATGGCCGGAGGATAGTCGCGCTTACGGATGCCGCGGAGGGAGTAGCCCTCCAGATGCTGGCACATGAGGTTGACGCCACGCACCATCATCCACTCGTAGTTGCGCTTGAGCTCGTCGTGACCTACGTTGTGGCCGCAGAGAGCGAAGGTTTCGGAGAGGATCTGCTTCTTGCCGGTCTGGGCGGCGGCGGAGCAGAGCTGTGCCATGGTCAGGCAGTGGAAAATGGGACGGCAGAGCCAGTCCATGCCGGGGATGGTGAGGTACTCGTAGTGAGGCATGCAGGCGCCGTTGGAGGTCAGCTGGGCGTGGAAGGATTCCTCCAGCACCATGTGACCCGTAAAGCCCAGATCGTGGGCTACGCACCAGTCGTAGATCTGCTTCATGAAATTCTTGGAGAAGAGCTCGGTGACCAGCTTCCAGAAGCGCATACGGGTAATTTGGTAGTCGCCGCGGGCTACGAACAGCTCGATCAGGTGGTCGTAGATGGGCTCGCCGTAAGCCTTTTCATACTCGGCGGGAAGGATGAAGCTCCACGGGATACCGTTACGGGAGATCTGGGGCTCGTCGGTGAAGAAGCCGTCGAAGTTCGAGCCGTATTTCGCGTAGTAGGGCTCGTAGATCTCATTGATAAAGTCGGCAATGACCTCGCCGTCCAGGGTATCTACGTAGAAGGGGTTGACGTCGTAGTAGAAGCAGTAGTTCTCGAAGCAGCAGATGATGTTGTCGCCGCGGGGATCCTCCAGATCGGGGGTGAACTTACGGACGCGGAGGTACTTCTGCTGGTACTTGAGTCCCTTGCCGTTGACCACGCCGCCGCCGAAGCCCGAGGGCCAGCCGTTCTCGTCGTAAGCCCAGGCGTGCATACCCCGCTTTTCGGCGTCCTCCACGCAGGCGGTGACGTTCTCGAACCACTCATCCCCCATATACTCGGTCTGGAGGCCTCCGCGGGCGTGCATGAAGAAGCCGCCGATGCCCACGTCGTCCATGAGTCCCACCTGCCGCAGGGTCTCGGGGACAGAGAGCTTCTCGTTCCAGGACCAGAAGGGCACGGGACGGTACTTTTTGTCGATGTTTTTGAAATCCATTATGTATTCTCCTTTCGGTAGTAGAGACGTGAAATAATGTGGTGTGCTTTGGTCTTTTTGGGTATCGGTGCGGGAAAGTGATTACCTCATCCACCGCTTCGCGGTCCCCCTTCCCCAAAGGGGAAGGTCCTACGCAACAGCTTTGCGGTTGTCTTTCACCCGAAAACATATTGATATGTATAGGCTTTTCATCCAACGAAAAGCAAGACACGGAAGCCCTTCCCCTTTGGGGAAGGGGGGCCGCGAAGCGGTGGATGAGGTCTAACGAAAAGGCTTCCACGCCCTTCTCGTCAAACATCTCCCCTTTGCTCAAATTCTTCGATCCGCTCCCGTACGGCACGGTCAATATCTGAACATACCCCCTGCAAGTTATTCATCACAACAGAATTGGAATATCGTAGCACGATGATCCCTTGACTCGCCAAGAAGCTTGTTCTTGCTTCGTCATGCTTTTTTCCTTCCACCGTAAAATGCTGCGATCCATCCAATTCAATTGCCAGCTTGGCCGCCGCGCAGTAAAAGTCCAGAATGCACTTACCAACAGTCACTTGCCGACGAAACTGATACGGATACTTTCGAAGGAATTTGTACCACAATTCGCATTCTTCTGCCGTCATGTTCTTTCGGAGATGGCGGGCAAATGGCGTTAATCTCGGATTATGTTTCATGATTACAGATCCGTTCCTTGATACGATCAATCGCGAATTCGGCGGCAATTTTCATATCTTGGATATGCACCTCCAAGAACTTCTCCAAGGCAGGAATATCGTCGGCCGTTCCGATCCGCCCGAGCGAGGCGATCGCGTAGACGATCTCGTTTTTGTACTTTTTCCGATCTCTCTCCAAGAAATCATACAAAGCCGTCTTACTTTCGGGAGTCGAAAAAGAACCCAAAGCACACAGAGCGGCAAAACGGATCTGCCATGCGGGATGATCCGCTAAGGCGATCAGGATGGAAATATCGGAATCTCCCGTCACTTTCACATCCGACAGCGCGTTCAGAACGGCCACACGCACATCCCCGTCTGTTTCGATCTGCGCGCGATCCAATAGGAAATCCACACACGATCTTTCAAAGCAATTCTTCAAGAGCCGTTCCATTATGATATACGCGCCCTTGCGGATATCCGCATTTTCCTTTCCTTCATTGGAAACGATGACGGACTCCAGAACGGGATACAATGCGGGATCGTCCAAATTATCCGCCTCACGGTAAGCAAGCCAACGAACGTCCTTTTCGGACGATCCGACAGGCTCACGACGGTTGATTCGGGAGATTAGGTCGTATACGTAGGCTTCGGGGTCTTTCCGTTTCATTAGATCACTCCTCCACCACCCACTCAAACCTTTCTTGAAAATCCTCACAGCATTTGGGGCAGATCCAATACTCCTGCCCATCGGCCGTGGTCACGTAGCCCTCGTGGAGGTCTCCCTCATACTCGCTGATCTTTGCCCAGCAGAAATCACAGTGCTCGTGGTCGTTCCGCTCGGAGCGGCGCACATAAGGGGTACGCTTCAAGGTGCAGTCTTTCAGGTATTCCTTCTGACCGTTCAAACGCCAATCGTCCTTTTCAGTCAGCATCTTTTCGCCGCCCTCCCAAATGATCCGCAACTTTACAGGCGCATCACATTCAAGGGAGATCGAAGGCTCGTCGGTCTTATCCTTGCGGGCATTACAGCGTAGATATACGAACCTACCATTGTAGGGATACCTCTCAATCCCATGCTCCTCGGTAAGCTTCACCCGCCACACGATTTCGTCGTTCTTGGCGTCGGCCTGAATACCGAACACATACTCGATCAGCACCGCAATGGGGACAAGACCCGTCCAGCCCACGAAGTCGGGGCGGGCAGGATTGCCAGGCTTTTCATGCTCGGGGGCGTAGTTCTCCCACACTGTACCGGTCTCGTTGAACACCTTCACCACGTTGTCCAAATGGTTGCAGGCGATCTCATGGGCAAGATCATGGTAGCCAACCCGGTCAAGACCCTTGAGCACCATGTAGTTGGTAGGCGCCCAAACGCTTCCCTTCCAGTAGTGACCGTCCTCGTGGTAGTCGGGGTGGTCGGCAGACAGGGTGGGAACTCTGTGGGGGCGCTTGAACTCCTTGGGGTTCTCCAAATGCTCAACAAAACGGGGAAGCCGCTCGGGGGGGACGATGTCGGCCAGCAGTGCCCAGTAGGCACCGATGGATTTCACCCCCGACAGCCCGCTCCGCCACATATCGTAGTAGAAGGCGTCGTCCTCGCTCCACAGCTTGTCGTTGATGAGGGAGGTCAACAGGCTGACCTCCTCGGAGAGCCAGACGGTGTCCTCCTCGTGACCGAGGATCTTGCCCATCTCAATGAGCACCTTACCGCTCATAACCATCTGGATGCAGGCGTCGATCCAGATGCCGTGGCCGTGAGAAGCGTGCTCACAGTAGTGCTTCTCCACGCGGGGCTGGTTGTCCATGCCGCAGGCTAGACCGCAACTCCAATAACTGCCGTCCCGCCAGGTACGGTTGAGCTGGAGCCACTTGTGGTAGGCCAGGAGGGGGTAGAAGACCTTTTCCAGACGCTCCTTGTCACCCGTGAGCTGGTAGTATTCCCACTCGCACCAGGGCATGATGTTGGGACCCGTGGAGGCGGGATCGTCCCGCTGGAACTGCTCGCCGGGCTGATCCTCGCAGATCTCACGGCAGATGAAGCCATCCTTGTGCTGGTGGGAGTACATGTTATCCAGAGTCTTCTGGAAGTTGAAGACGTGGGAGCCGTAGCGGCCAAATAGGACGATGAAGGAGGAATCCCACATGAACAGGTAACCGTTGAAGGCGGTGTCGATGAAATTGGAGACAAAGCCTCCCGCCGCGTTGGGCTTTCGGAGATTGCGGAAGGCGATCTCCCAGACCTTATCGTAGCAGGCGACGGCATCCTCATGCCCCGGCCAGATGGGCTTGGGTAACCGATCCTTCACCTCGGCGTAGGTGGGCAGAGGCTTGTCCTCCACCTCCATGGTCAGAAACGGATTCTTCCCAACGTAAGGATTGTCGGCGTAAAACAGGGAGTCGTTGACGAGATAGTGCTTGCCCATGGTGGACTCCTTTCAAAAACGATTATGCTCGCAAAGCCTGATCCAGATCGGCGAGGATATCCTCGATATTTTCAATGCCAATGGAGAGGCGTACCTGCTCGGGCTTGACACCGCAGGCGTTAAGCTGCTCCTCGGTGAGCTGGCGGTGGGTGGTGGAGGCGGGATGCAGGGCACAGGAGCGGGCGTCGGCCACGTGCACCACGATGTTCAGAAGCTTGAGGCTGTCCAGGAACTTGGTAGCCGCCGCACGGCCACCCTTGATGCCCACCGAAATGACGCCGCAAGCGCCGTCGGGAAGGTACTTCTTGGCCAGATCGTACTGGGCGTTGCCGGGAAGCAGAGGATAGTCCACCCAATCCACGCACTCGTGACCCTCCAGGAACTTGGCCACGGCCAGGGCGTTGGCGCAGTGGCGCTCCATGCGAAGAGCCAGGGTCTCCAGACCCAGGTTGAGCAGGAAGGCCGCCATGGGGGACATGGTGTTGCCCATGTCGCGGAGCATTTGCACCCGCGCCTTGGTGATGTAGGCGGCGGGGCCGAAGGACTCGGTATACACCACACCGTGGTAGGAGTCGTCGGGGGTGGTTAGCTCGGGGTAACGGCCGCCCACATTCCAATCGAACTTGCCGCTGTCCACGATACAGCCGCCCACCACGGTGGCGTGGCCGTCCATGTACTTGGTGGTAGAGTGGGTCACGATGTCACAGCCGAACTCGAAGGGACGGCAGAGCACGGGGGTGGCGAAGGTGTTGTCCACCACCAGGGGCATCCCGTGCTTATGGGCCAGATTCGCGTACCGCTCGATGTCGAACACCACCAGGGCGGGGTTGGCCACGGTCTCACCGAAGATCATACGGGTATTCTCGTCCATCATGGCTTCGATCTCTTCGTTGGTCATCTCGGGGGTAGCAAAGCGCACCTCGATGCCCATCTTCTTCAAGGTCACGGCAAAGAGGTTCACCGTACCGCCGTAGATGGATGCCAAAGAGATGATATTCTGCCCCGCCGAGGTGATGTTGAGCACGGCGGTCAGGTTAGCGGCCTGTCCCGAGGACACCAGCATGGCACCCACGCCCCCCTCCATGTCGGATATCTTCTGCTCCACACAAGCCAGAGTGGGGTTGGAGATACGGGAATACATATGGCCGTCGGCCTTGAGATCAAAGAGGTCGCCCAAATGGTCGGCGGAGTCGTACTTATAGGTGGTGCTCTGGTAAATGGGCAGGGTGCGGGGCTCGCTGTTGCCGGGCTTGTAGCCACCCTGAACGCATTGAGTTTCGATCTTGTAGTTGGACATGGTCTTATTCTCCTGTTTTATAGTTATAGTTGTTTTTTGAATTTCAAATTTGGGTTTGACGGCGAGTTTCTACCTTATGTGGGTCATCCGGAGCGGCACTTCGTGCTCGCTCCGCTCAGGATGACCTCCTCGGGGGAGGACGTGAGAAAATCCAACTCCCCGATACCCCCCAATTTCTCTTATTCCTTCTCCCATCCTGTAAGCTTCCCGCAATGGCGGAAAACCTGCTTTCCTTGGGTCACCACGCCCTTGGCGGTCAGGGTCTCCAGAGAGACGCACCCCGCGAAGCAGGCGTTGGGCAGATGGGTCACGGTATCGGGCAGGGTCACGGTCTTGAGAGACACGCAGTCCATAAATACCTGTACCCCCAGAGCGGACAGACGCTCTCCCCCCGCAAAGGAGGTGAGACGGATACACCCGTGGTAGGCGTCATCCCCTACCGAGACCACGCTGTCGGGCAGGGCCACCGAGGCCAGGCTCTCACAGCCGTAGAAGGCGCGGCGGCCGATGGCGGTCACACCGTCGGGGATGATGACTTCCCGCACCGAGGCGCACTCAAAGAAGGCGTTGGCGGAAATGTCACCGCAGCCCTCGCGGAGAGTCACGGCAATCAGAGAGGCGGGCAGATACCCGGCGGTGAAGGTATAGTCGGCGGCACCAAAGAGATACCCAAGGTAAGCGGTATCGGTGGGAGCGGTCATGCTTCCCTCCTCTACGGCATTCTTTTCTTCCTCGGTCAGTTCATAGTCAGCCGCATAGCCCCCCACGAAGGGCAGGGTCAGGGCTTCCAGCGCGCCGCAGCCCTCCAGCATAGCCATCCCCATACGCCGAACCGTGGCAGGGATCTCCAAAGACAGCAGGGCGGCACAGCCTGTAAAGGAATTTTGACCCACAGAGGTCAAAGCCGTCTGCTCGGTGGTGATATACGTCAGAGACTGACAGCCGTAGAAGGCGAAATTTCCTATCTCCCGCAAAGTCGCGGGCAGGGAAACCACCTCCAGACCGCGGCAGGCGTAGAAGGCGTAGTCGGGGATGGTCTCCCCGCCGGCGGTAAGCACCAGCGTAGCAAGTCCCGCAGGAACGGCCGAGCCATTGGCATCGTAGGATTCAGCGCCGAAGAGCGCACCGAACCAAGGGGCGTTTTCACAGGTAAACACGGGAGTACGGAGGGAGGTCATGCTCTTACAGCCCGCAAAGGCTCCGACGCCGATGCTCTCCACGGTATCAGGCACCGAAACGGCTTTCAGGTTGGCCATATTTTCAAAGGCCTTTTCCCCGATGGCCACAACGGGCTTGTCCTCGATGACGTCGGGAATGACCACCACAAGCTCTCCGCCGGTATAGGCTGTCACGGTCACGCCCACCTCACCGACCTCGTAGGTGAAATCCTCGGCGGGTGCCGGGACGTTGTCCTTAAAGAGGGCATCCGGACGAGCGGCATAGTCGGACAGATCGGTAAAGGTACGGTCATCGGGCTCGGCAGGGATGGCAACGGAGGGAATGGTGACCACCTCGTCGGTGTCAGCACCGTCACCGCCTGCATGGGGACGCCGTCCGAAGCAGGCCGACAGGGGGAGGGTCAGAAGGAGCAGCGCAGCCAGCGCCGCCAAAAGGGATTTTTTCATGGTTTTCGTCTCCTTGGGGAGGTGTATGGATCGGATGAAATTATATAGATATATATTCTGTATTAGTATAGCATAAAGTGCGTGTTTTTTCAAGGGGGTCAGGGGGGATTTGGGAAATTTTCCATCACAAGAGAAAAAGGTGCACGAGCCCCACCCTCACCGGGTCAAACTCGTGCACCTTTTCAGTTCGCTTTATACCAAACCGCTTCCGGCGTATTCACCGAATACCTCCGTGGCGGCGATCATGGACATTGGGGTTCTATGTTCAACTGTATCACAAACCGCATTAGGCTGTGCGGACATCAGCACCCTTATCTGTAATTCGATAAAGCACTCCCCAACCGGGGATAGGGTAATTCACACGAAAACCGCTTACCGCTTACCGTTTACCGCTTATTTCGCGTAATCCGTAGCACGGCTCTCGCGGATGAGATTGATCTTGATCTGGCCGGGGTACTTGACCTCTTCCTGGATCTTCTCGGCCATCTGACGGGCAATGAGAGGCATCTCCTCGTCGTGCACCGCATCCGGCTTCACCATTACGCGGAGCTCTCGGCCCGCCTGAATGGCAAACGCTTTTTCAATTCCGTTGAAGCCTTCGGCGATCTCCTCCAGCTTCTCCAGACGCTTGATGTAGTTCTCCATGTCCTCGCGGCGTGCACCGGGACGGGCGGCCGAAATGGCGTCGGCGGCCTGCACCAGCACGGCAATGACAGTCTGGGGCTCTACGTCGCCGTGGTGCGCCTCAATGGCGTGTACCACGTCGCGGTTCTCTTTGTACTTCTTGGCGGCGTTGACGCCGATCTGCACGTGGGATCCCTCCACATCGTAGGGGAAGGCCTTACCAATATCGTGCAAAAGTCCCGCTCTGCGTGCCAGCACGGGATCCACGCCCAGCTCCTCCGCCATGATGCCCGCCAGGATGGCGACCTCAATGGAGTGCTGCAGCACGTTCTGACCGTAGCTCGTGCGGTAACGAAGACGTCCCAAAAGACGAACCAGATCAGGATTAATACCATGGATGTTGACTTCAAACGTGGCACGTTCTCCCGCCTGCTTGATGGCGGCGTCCACGTCCTTCTTGGCCTTCTCCACCATCTCCTCGATGCGGGTGGGATGGATACGGCCGTCGGTAATGAGCTTCTCCAACGCCAGTCTCGCCACCTCGCGGCGGATGGGGTCGAAGCCCGAAATAGTGATGACCTCGGGGGTATCGTCGATGATGAGCTCCACGCCCGTCAGGGTCTCCAGCTTCTGGATGTTGCGACCCTCACGGCCGATGATGCGTCCCTTCATCTCCTCGCTGGGCAGAGCCACAGAGGAAATGGTGGACTCGGCGACGAAATCACCTGCGCAACGCTGAATGGCCAGTGCCATGATGCGGCAAGCCTTGTCGTCAGCCTCGTCGCGGTACTGTTCCTCCAGCTCCACGATGCGCTGTGCCTGCTCGTGACGGATCTCGTCCTCAAGCCCTGCCACCAGCTCAGCCTTGGCCTGCTCGGCGGTATAGCCCGAGATCCGCTCCAGCGTTCTTTGATGCTCGGCCAGCGTCTCGTCGATCTGCTCGCGGACAGCGTCGCATTCCTTGAGCTTCTTGTCCAGCTGCTCGTTCTTCTTGTCCAGCTGCTCGCTCTTTCTGTCCAGGTTCTCTTCCTTTTTGGAAAGACGGGACTCGGTGCGGGATACCTCGCTCCGACGCTCCTTGATCTCCTGCTCCATATCGTTCTTCTGGCGCATGATCTCTTCCTTGGCAGAGAGGAGTGCTTCCTTCTTCAGGGTCTCGGCCTGCTTTTCGCCTTCGGCGACCAATTCCTTCGCCTTCTGCTCGGCAGTACCGATCTTGGCCTCGGCCACGTTCTTACGGTAGAGAATACCCAGCAGACCGCCGCCGACCAGACACACGACACCCACGATCACCACGATCAAAATTTCAATCGGATCCATGTTTATACACCTCCTTTTCGTAAATAATAAATCAAAGACCCCGCCCGTACCGTTAAGACGGGCGAGGTCATCCTATATTATACACAAATTTTGGTGGGTTGTCAAGTGATTTTGGGGCTTTACTTGACTAAAACATCACTTTTTATGAAAAATTATCCGTCCTGAACCCATAAAAGCCCTTTGGTAGCCTTATGCCAGCTCCCGCAGAACCTCACACAAAAGCCCATAGGTCCGCTCCACCGAAGGAATGGACAGCATCTCCCGGGGGGTATGAATGTCCCGCATATCGGGGCCTACCGAAATGATATCCATCTCCCCCAGCTTGTCGCAGAGGATGCCGCACTCCAGGCCCGCGTGGATGACCTCCACCTTGGGGGTCACGCCGCACATTCTCTCGCTGACCGCCGTCCAGAGGTCGCGGAGGGGAGAGACGGGGGCGTAGTCCCAGCCGGGGTAGCGGGCGCGGTGGGTGGCATTGGCACTATCACCCGTGCAGATCATAGCCAGAGTCGCCAGTTCTCTTTCGGAGTCATCCAGGTGGCTGTTCGATGCGGAGCGGGTGGACATGGAGAACTTCACGGCGGTGGGCTTCCCTTCCCCGTCGGTGATGGTCTTGACAATGCCGAGGTTACGGGAGTGAGCAACCAAGCCCTTTACGTGGGCGGACATGGAGAGGACACCGTCGCGAACGAGGGTCAGGAGGGACAATACGTTGCGGTCTCCCATAGCATCCATGACGTAGGAGGGGGGCTCGGGCAGGATCTCGGCGGTGCAGGTAAAGCTCTTGTCGGCGAGGATCACATTCGGCTCTTTGGAGAGCTTTTCCGCTTCGCGTTCCATCTCATGGCAGAATATCTCCGCGAATAATTCCTTGCCTCCTACATCTTTCGGGTTATACTCAACCATCACCACAGCCTCGCAGTTGCGGGGGATGGCGTTATCCTTGCCGCCGCCGTTGATGGAGATCAATCGAAAACCGATACCGCCCCTATTCACCGCATTCAGCAATCTACCCATAGCCTTAATGGCGTTGGTATGTCCCTCGTGGATCTCCACACCCGAGTGGCCGCCGGTAAAGCCGTCCAGCGTGATCTTCACGGCGATCCCCTCGGTGGGCTCACACTCCACGGGGACGGTGATATCGGTACGCATACCGCCCGAGCAACCCGCGGTGATGACCCCCTCGGCTTCGCTGTCCAGGTTGATCATGGTTCTTGCGGTGGCCCCGGCGGCGGCGGGATCAAAGGCCCAAGCACCCTCCAGCCCCGTCTCCTCGGATACGGTAAACAGGCACTCCATGGCGGGGTGAGGCTCGGGGGGATTATCCAGAACCGCCAACATCATGGCCACGGCGATGCCGTCGTCACCGCCCAGGGTGGTGTCGGTGGCCGAGATCCATGCGCCGTCGGCGCGGGCTTCATCCACGCGGAGCTTGAGACCATCGGTAGCGAAATCATGGTCAGAGTCGACGGTCTTTTCCCCCACCATATCGGTGTGCCCCTGGAGCATCACCGCCGGGGCAGCCTCGTGCCCCTTTGTGGCAGGAAGCTTGATAAAGACGTTATGTACGTGATCGCGGTAGCAGTACAGCCCCCGCTCACGGGCGAAATTTTCAATATAATCGGCAATGGCGCGCTCGTCCCCCGACACGTGGGGAATGGCGCAGATGTCCTCAAAAAAGCCGAGGACAGAGGCGGGCTCGTAGCCCGACAGGATACGGTTGGTAGACATAGGATTCTCCTTATGTGTATGTTATTATTCAGCGTTCAAATTTGGGTTTGTAGGGGAGTTTGTATATGTACTTTTCTCTCCTTGTCGAGAGAAAAGTACCAAAAGAGCGCCACTTAAGGAAAGTACCCACGGTACTTTCCTTAAGGATCCTTTCGCCTTATCTGCGTGCCATTTCGCAAAAACGAAATGGCTTTACACGCTGTTAAGTCGCAGTTTGCCGTATAGCCGCGATGTTGGCGGAGCGCCAACATCGCGGTTCATTGCCTGTTTCGCAGAAACCCACGGTTTTCTTTTATCCGACAAGATAAACTGCAGCTTTGGGCAGAAGCCAAGCGACGAGTTCCGCGCGGACGGCGCTCCGCCGTTCGTGCGGGTTATCGGGTCTTGGCGACCATCCGCGCAATCAACACATTTTGCGAAAAGCAAAATGTGTGCG
>JAZSBH010000091.1:0-58917 GCA_045602325.1 Eubacteriales bacterium
TCGGTTATATCCCATAAAACAGGGCACATTTCGCGGGAATAGATTTCTTCACAAACGGTAGAAATAAAATTTCTGACGGTATCTTCTGTCTTATTACCTGTAGAAACGCCGTATTCGCCAATGATTACAGGAACCCCATTAACCACAAAGGTTTCCTTGAGCATATCGCCGAACTGACCGTTGAACAGGGAAGGGGCAGAGGAGTTATCCACCTTGTAATATCCGGGCTCGGCGGTGTAGTCTACGATTTTGCCGCCGTCCACCAGCATCATGAACTGGTTGGGGTAGACGTGAATGATGGAACCGTTGGTTATGTAGTCCTCGGTCCCCTTCTTATTGCTGTTGCGCTTATCGTTCTGACGAACCTTTACACCCTTGGTAAACAGGGTGGTCCCGCCCATATCGTCGGCTTCCAGAACCTCCAGCCACTGATCGGCCAGACCGCCGCCGATGGCGCCCATTGTTGCTTTGATAATGCCCATGTGAATTCCTCTCTTTTCGATATTTCAGTATTTAGGTCATGTTATGAGAACATAAAAAGCGCATGCCGATCTGACATACGCTTTTGATACGCAGGCAAAAATGCCTGCAAACCTTGTTGTCCTATAACCCCGCAAGGCCGTGTATACAGCATTCGGAACCCTGTTTTTTCCAGGGCGGTGATCTATCCGCGGCTTTACTGCTCCCAGCATCCGCATATCCCTCGGGACAAGTCAACCGATGGAGGATAGCGGGAGGTCTGCAAACCACCTCGTGAGTCGATCTCCTTTAATCAGATGTGGGTCACAATATCTGTATATCACGCACCCCGCAGGAGTTTTTCGATCGGAGTGATTACCGAGGATATTACTCCTCGTCGTTGTTGAGGTCGTAGTCGGCCTCGTCGGACAGCATATCGTCGAAATAGTCGGCCACATCGTCGAACTCATCGTCATCGTCGATGGTGACCAGAACCTCCTCGCCGTCCTCGTCCAGCTCGGACTTCAGAATGACGTACTCGTAGACATCCTCCTCCTCGGGCTGATCGTCCACGGGGATCATGGCGTAGTACATGGTTCCGTTGATCTCGGCAGAGCCAATGACCTCGAACTGGAGCTCGTTGCCCTCCTCGTCGGTCAAAGTATAGTATTCACTCTGAAATTCTTTCTCATCCATGGTGGAAACTTCCTTTCCGTGCCACGACCGCACATCGTGGCTACTTTTTTGATTACTTATATTATACACGAAAACCCCGTCCTTGTCAACGGGGTTTTTCATGTTTTTATGGCATTGGGGGAAAAAATCAAATAAGGTCTGCCAGAATCGTATTACTCACGGGAAATCCACGCTCCGTCAGAAAGATCCGCCCGCCCTCACGGCAAAGAAAACCACCGTCGATATAGGGTATGCAGGATGGGCCGTAGGTATGCCAAAAATCCCGTCCAAAACGAGAAGCAAATTCCGCCTCGTCCACACCGTCCGACAGGCGCAGAGCCAACATGATGTATTCCGTCTCTCTGTCCGCAGAGGTGAGTACCTCACGGAATTCCGTAATGTCCTCCCCGCGGAGAAATCCTTCCAGATTGCGGGACTGTCCGAAGCGTACCCCGTTCAGACAGGAGTGGGCGGCTACGCCCAGCCCCAGGTAATCCCGGCATTGCCAGGTATGGAGATTGTGGCGAGAGCGAAAGCCGGGGCGCGCGTAGTTGGAGATCTCGTAGTGCTCGTAGCCCGCCGAGCGGAGCTTGGCAGAGGCTTGTTCCCATAGGGAGACCGCTTGCTCGTCGGCGGTGTCCTCATCGGCAGGAAGTCCCAGAGAGGCCCGTCCGCGGCGGTAAAAGGGAGTCCCCTCCTCCAGCATGAGGGTGTACGCAGACAGGTGGGTAGGCTCCAATGCTAGCGCTCGGTTCAGGGTATCCTCCAGACTGTCGGTGGTCTGGTGGGGAATGCCCAGCATGAAATCCAGATTGACGTTTTCAATGCCCACCGCGCGTGCGTCGGTTACCGTAGCCACCACGTCATCCCAGAGGTGAAGACGGCCCAAGGCTTTCAGCTCGTCAGTCTGCGCCGACTGTGCGCCCAGACTCAAGCGGTTTGCCCCGTTTTCCCGCCATACCCGCAACGCCTCGCGGTCGGCGGCGGCAGGATTGCCCTCCACCGTGATCTCGGCGTCCGGGAGAACCACAAACGAGGCGTAGATCGCAGCAAACAGTTCCTTGACACAAGCCGCCGGGAGCAAAGTGGGTGTGCCACCACCGAAATACACGGTGTCCAACAGGACGCGGCCGACGGAGAATCGGGATGTCGTTCCCTCTTCCCTGTGGAAATCTGCGCCATATGCCTTGCCCGCCTCGCGGATACGGCGAGCCAGCTCGTGGGTATAGACCTTCATCCCCTCCTCGGTTGGGCGAGGATAGGAACAGAAATCGCAGTAAGGGCATTTTGACCTGCAAAAAGGAATATGCAGGTACAGACCGATCGGTTCTCTTTTCATAGTACCTCCATATTCCTTTTTGACACATGATTTGAAGTTTTTGGGGTTTCCAAAGGGACTTTTTTCAAAAAGTCCCTTTGGCGGGTCCGGGCAGAGTCCAGCGCTCTTATTTCACCAGATGGCGCTTGATCTTCTTGGAGGTGGTCTTTTCGAACTCGGTGGCGCGGAGCTCGAGAGCCTTCATCTGCTTGAAGCTGGGCAGACGGCGGTTGATTTGCATGATCTGCTTGTAGATGGTCTCATGGATGAGCTCCTCGGTGGCGCCTGCAGGCAGCTTGTCAAAGTTGGGGTAAGCCACCACGGTCAGAATCACCTCGTCGCTGTTCTCGGCCTTACGGCCGATGACCACGCACTCAGCAATGGTCTCGATCTCGTCCAGATACTCCTCGATCTCCTCGGGGAAAACGTTTTTACCGTTCTCCAGCACGATCACCGACTTCATACGTCCCGTGATATACACGTAGCCGTCCTCGTCCTTGTAGGCCACGTCACCGGTGCGGAACCATCCGTCCTCGGTGAAGGCGGCGGCGTTGGCCTCGGGGTTGTTGTAGTAACCGATCATGACGTTGTCACCCTTGATCTGGAGCTCGCCTTCCATATACCCGTGCTCACCGGGCTGTGCGTCGGCGATGCGGCAACGGCAGCAAGGAACGCTAGGACCGATGGAGCCGTACTTGCGCTTGTAGTAGGGTGTCACGTTGGTCAGGGGGGAGCACTCGGTGATACCAAAGCCCTCGAATACACTGATACCAAAGTCCTCAAAGGCGGCGATCAGATCGGGGTTCAGCTTGGCACCGCCGCAGATGATGTGATCCAGACGGCCGCCAAAGGAATCCAGAACCGTCTTGAACAGTTTGCGGCGAGCATCGATGCCCATGGAAAGCAACGTCTTGGAGGTGGCCAGAGCCGCCTTCAGGATGCCGTCACGCTTGGTGCGCTCGGCCTCCGACCAGATCTTCTTGTACATGGTGTTGAGGAACAGGGGCACCAGAACCAGACCCGTGGGCTTGAAAACCTGCAGGTTCTTCAGGACATGACGCAGGGAGTCGTTGATGCAGACCTCCATACCGAACAGAGCGGCGGCCAGCAGGCACATGAGCTCATAGGTGTGGTGAACCGGAAGAACCGACATGATGACGTCGTCGGGAGAGAAGCACACCGTCTCGCAGGCGGCATTCGCGGCGGCAAAGATGTTCTTCTGGGATAGCATGACGCACTTGCTGGTACCCGTGGTACCCGAGGTGAACAGCATCTCGGCCATTTCTTCGCGGTTTTCCACAGCAGGGAATTTGTAGCCGATCCGCTCGATGCGGTCGCGGCCGCACTCCAACACCTGATCGAAGGAGGTCACCTTAGCGTCAAAGGTGTTGTCGTAGGCAGGCGTCACCGGAATAAAATATTCCACACCCGTCAGATTTTCGGAAATTGCCTTGATGAACTTCTCATTGAAGGACTTGGAATAGACAATGGCCTTGGCCTCCACGATATCCAGGAATTTGCAGATCTCGCCCACGTCCAGCTCCTTGTCCATGGGAACAGCAATACAGCCGGCTGCCAGAGCAGCCAGATAGGTACAGATCCACTGGGGAGAGGTATCGCCAATAACGGCTACGCGCTTGCCCTTGAGCCCCATGGCATCAAAGCCGGCGGCACATTCGTGGATCATGGTGTGGAGCTCTCCGTATGTCATGACCTTGATCTCTTTACCCACGTAGTAGCGGTACGCCACCCGATCACCGTGATCCGCGATCTGCTCAATGAGATCCAAAACGTCGCTGGCACGAGGAATAATTTGATCCATACGGGTACGGTTGATGGGCTTGTGCTTCTTTGCGGTAATTTCGGTTGCCATATTTGCTTCCTTTCTCGGGGGGAATGCTTCCCTACCCGCTCCCGCCTTTGGGCGAGACGATTTAGTGTTTTGTTTGACTAACTAATATTTTGTGCTTGCATACGGGAATCGGGAGGGGGTATCCCATCCCGGTTCCCGGTAAATACGGTGGTTTCGATTACTTCCCCACACAAAAGCGGGAAAATATCTCGGTAAGCACGTCCTCCCCGGTCTCTCGACCGCACAAGGCACCCAGCTCGCCCATGGCGGCACGGATGTCGTCAGCACAGATGTCGTAGGGAAGTCCTGCGTCCAAATTGGCGGCGGCCGCACGGAGACAGGTGGCTGTCTCACGAAGGGCGGCAGCCTGACGTGCGCTGAACACTACGGCTTCCTCCCCCATGCGGAGATCACCGTCAATGAAAACGGCGTCCACCGCTTCCCGCAGGGCGTCAAAGCCCTCGCCTGTCACCGAAGACAGGCACACAGCGGGGATTCCGTCAGCGGGCGGCGCCCAGGAGGAATCATCAGGCAGAAGGTCCCGCTTGGTGTAGACGCGGATGACGGATTTGCCTTGATTCGTGAGGGCCTTCGCCAAGGCGTCGGCTTCCGGATCCGAATCGGCGGCATGGGCAAGCACCAGCACCAGCTCGGCCTCATCCATAGCACGCAGGGCGCGCTCCACACCCATCATTTCCACAGGATCATCCGACTCCCGCAGACCTGCCGTATCCGACAGGCGGAGGGTGACCCGTCCCAGAGAAACGGTATCGGTGAGCACGTCTCTCGTGGTTCCCGCGATGGCGGTCACGATGGCGGCTTCCCGCCCCACGAGGCGGTTGTAGAAGGCGCTCTTGCCCACGTTGGGGCGGCCGCAGATCACCGTGGGGATCCCCTCGGCAATGGCGTGTCCCGTACGGTAGGTGCTGACAAGCCCCCGAACAGAGATCTCGGCCTGCCCAATAGCCTCCCGGATCTCCTCACGGGGCATTTCGGTCAGATCCTCCTCGGGGAAATCCATACCCGCCTCCATGTTGGCCAGTACGGCCATAAGGTCGGTATAGACAGCCTCGGCGGAGTCGGTCAAAAGACCGTTCATGCCGGCTCTTGCCAGCTTGACCTGCTCGTCGTTCCCTGCGTCCAAGAGGTTGCCCAGGGCTTCGGCGCGCTCCAGATCCAGCTTTCCGTTCAGAAAGGCGCGTCGGGTAAACTCGCCCGCAAGAGCCTGTCTGGCACCTGCCCGCAGGCAGGCCTCCAGCACGTTACGGGTGACCAGCACGCCACCGTGGCAGGCGATCTCAACGGTATCCTCTCCCGTAAAGGAATGGGGCGCACGGAATACTGTGCAGAGCGCATCGTCCAGCACACGTCCATCCTCGGGATCGCGGACAAGTCCGTACACCGCGGTGCGGTCTGCACAGGCGGACAGCGGCTTACCGTTCATAGGGGTGAACACCCTCTCGGCGACGGTGCCGGCTTGATCTCCCGACAGGCGGATCACGGCCACGCCGCCCTTACCGTAAGGAGTACTGACGGCGGCAACGGTATCAAAAGGGGATACGGTCACGTCAAAGCCCTCCTTTCGGTTGTTTGGGAAGATGCATTACTCGTTGTTCTCGGCGGATTCGGTCTCAACGGCGACCTCTTCGACCTCATCCTCTTCGCTGTAGGTAGCGGCAGACAGGTCGATATCGAAGGGATCGTGCTCCTCCTCGCCAAAGATGGACTCGCCCTGCTTACGGGTCTCGCCGGTCAGGGACTCGGTGGACAGAGGATCCACGGAGCGGCTGCCGGAGCGACGGCGGTTGCGGGAACGGGACTTTCCCGAGGACTTCTCGGAGGAAGCACCCTTGGCCTTGATGCCGGCGGTGGGCATACCCTCCTCCTCCAGGTAGATCACGATGCGGCGGTTATTCTCCACGCCAATGGAGTTGGTGGCAACCCCCTCCATGTGCTGGATCTCGGAGTGGATGATACGGCGCTCGTAGGGGTTCATGGGCTCCAGCATGATGCTCTTCTTGTACTTAAGCACCTGATGGGCCTTCTTGCGAGCCAGAATGCGCAAGGCGTCCTCGCGCTTGGCGCGGTAGGACTCCACGTCCACGGTGATGCGGGCGTACTCACGCTTCTCGCCCTCTTCCTTGCGATTGGCGGCCAGGTTGGCGAGGTACTGGAGGGCATCCAGCGTATCGCCGTGGTGGCCGATCAACACGCCTGCGTTCTCGCCGTCCACAGTGATGACCATGTCGTCGTTGTTGCCGGGGTGCATGGCGATTTCCACATCCTCAAGAGCCATATTCTCCACCAGCTTGCAGATGAAGCGGTAGGCGACCTGCTCACTCTCAGAGGCGGTGGCAGGATCGATGTTCTCCACGGGAGGACGGACGGGGGCGGCTACCTCTTCGGCAGGCTCCTCGACGGGCTCGGCCTTCTTGGGAGCGCGGTCACGGCGGTCGCCTCTGTCTCGGCGATCATGATCGCGGCGATCTCCGCGCTCGCGGCGGTCTCGGCGGTCACGGCGGGGTTTTTCCTCGGCGGGGGCATCAGGAACCTGATAGACAGCCTTGATGGTACAATCCACGGCGCCAAAGCCAAGGAAGCCCTTGCGCCCTTCGTTGATTACGGTATACATAATGGCAGACGCGGAGGGGGCTCCCAGCTCAACGACGGCCTTTTCAATGGCCTCCTCCCGAGTCTTGGCACTGATCTCAATTTCCTTCTTCATGACGGTTGTTTATGTCCTTTCAGTTATGTGGGGGAGCCCTGCCCAAGCGGCAGAGCATCCCTCTGCAAATTAATCTTCCTTGTTCTTTTTGTTCTTCTTTTCCTTACGGGCGGGTCGATCGTCCTCCTTCAAGGTAACGCCGTCACCGTAAGCACCCTCGGCGGTCTTGGGCTCAGCGGGAGCCTCGTCCTCGGGCTCCACGTACTCGGCCTTACGGGCGGCCAGACGGGCTTCGCGCTCGGCAGGAGTCTCGTAGTCCTCGTCATCCATGTGATGCAGGGAGCGAACGTTGGGGTTGCGGGGACCACCCTCGCGCTTGACGGGCTTGTTCTTGGCTTCCTTGCCCATCAGCTCACGCTCGGCGGCCTTATATTCCTCCTCGGTGAAGGTGGGCATAGGCATGACCTTATACAGAGCAAACTGCTTGACGGTGCTAATGATGCTCTTGAAGATCCAGTACAGACCCACGGCAGCGGGCACGATGAAGGTGAAATAGGCACTCATGGCGGGCATCATGAGGTTCATCATAAAGTTGGAACACCCCTGAGAAGGATCCTTTTGCCCTTCAGCGGTCTGCTGTAGAGGCTGGAAGGTAAACTTACGGGAGATCTTGCCACTCGCCCAGTAGACCACAAAGGTCAAAACCGGCATGAACAGGAGAACCAACTGATCCTTGGAACCGAATCCGGCGGTCAGACCCATATTGATGCCAAACAAAGAGAAGTTGGGAATGCTATCCGACAGGCCGGACAGGGCAGACAAGCACTCGGAGCCGTTGGCAAAGTAGCCAAAGTTGGCCAGACCGTCCAAGCTGACGCCGCTCTCGCGGATCAGGGACAGTACCTCGATGGTGCCACGGTCGGAGCCAAGCGCCAGACCCAGACCGCCTGCGGCGCGGGGCGCGTCGGCAAACGTCAGGAAAGCGGAGGTCAACTCGGTGGGCGCACCAAAGATATAGGTCATGGGGTCAATAACTACGTAGTAGAGCGCGAACAGGAAGGGCAGGGTGAGCAGCATGGGCAGGCATCCCGCCATGGGGCTGTAGCCCTCCTTGGTGTAGAGCTCCTGGATCTCCTGGGTCACCTTCTGCTGGGTGGCCTGATCGTTACGGCCCTTATACTTGTTGCGGATGGCCATTTCCTTGGGACGGAGCTTGGCCTGCTTGCGAGAGTTCTTCTGCTGGTGGATACCCAGAGGCAGCATGAGGATCTCCAGGAAAATGGCAAAGTACAGCGTACCCAGGATAAAGCTGTCAAAGCCGGGGACGTCGATGAGCCACTCGAAGCCTAGACCGATCCAGTGCAGGATCTGATTGAACCAACCCAGCTTGGCTTCGGTCTCCACATCGGTCTTGAAGCAGTCCACCAGCGTCTGCACGTCGGCAGAGGTGATGACCAGCTCCTGGCCGGACCCGGTGGAGATCTTATAGCAAACCGTGGTATCGATGTTGAATTTGTTGAGAACGTTTAAGGCAAATTTGGGTGCCATATCGGGCTGGGCGGCGAGAGTGCCGTCGGCCACCTTGGCGTCGTCGAAATCCGAAGCGGTCATGTCATAGCCGTTCAGAGCGGCGACAAGCTGCTCGCGGATATCAAATCCGGACTTACTGCCGGCAATGGCGTCGGCCAGCTTGTCCAGCTCGACGGCAGTCAAGCCGTTGGCCTCGGTGATCATGCTGTCCGCGATCACGTAGCCCTTCTTAATGGTGGTGATCCGGCTCGCGCCGCTCATGCAAGAGGTCAGGGAGCAACCCAGGATCGCCAGCAGCAGAACGGCCATCACGATCCGGGTCAGGATCGAGCGGGTCTTTGGGGTTTGTGTGTTTCTTTTCATTCTTACGTTTCCTTTGTTTCTTGTGCATACCCCGACAAAGGCGGTCGGGGGCGCGGCTCCTCTGATTCTGGCCGCTGTGTTCAATGGTGTGTGTCTCCGTAGAAATAGGAGGGTCAGGCGTTCCCGTCGGGATCGGGAGGGTTCCCGTCCTCGGGCTGACTCGGAGTGTCGGCGGAGACCGCCTCGCGCTCTGCCTTGTATTTGTCATACTTGCTCCAGCGCATAGGCATGGTTTTGAAGCCCTTTTGGGGCACGGGATCAAATCCCGCAGGAGAGAGCGGACTGCAACGCAGGATCCGCCAGACGGTAAGCGCCAGCCCGGCAAAAAAACCCCGTTTTTCAAAGGCTTCCAGCGCGTAGGCCGAGCAGGTCGGGGTAAACCGACAGGTGGGTGCGGGCTTGAGACCCGACAGGTACTTCCGATAGAAGCGAACCAGCGCCATGGCAACACGTTTCATGGCGTTTTTTCGGAATCGGGAGCGGGGGTGGCTTGTCCCCCCTTGGTGGGTTCTTGCGGCTCGAACATATCCAATTTCTTGAAAACGTAACGAAGCTCGGACTCGATGGCGGGGGATTTTTGCCGTTCGATGCCGGGACGGGCCGCAATGACGATGAGGTATCCGCGGCGAAGGGAATAGCGGCGCTCCACGCCTTGCAGTCCCGCACGGATGATGCGCTTGACGCGGTTGCGCTCAATAGCGCCGCCCTCGCGTTTCGGCACAGACAGACCGATCCGATTGATATACTGCTTTTGCGGATTCGCCTTTTTCAACCTTTTTGCCGCCAGATCCTTGAGAACACAGACCGTAACGTACTTGCCCGACCAACGCTTACCGCGCTGGAAGGTCTTTTTGTACAGGTGATTCTCCTTGATGGCGATGGGTTTCATACAACTCCTTCCCCATAGCGCAGGCTATGAATTAGGATATGCCGACCCGGGGCGGGTTATACCGCCGGTCAGCGGGGGCAGGGGACCGCATCCACGAAAAATCCCGAGGACAGACAGACAATCGCATAGGCTCGTGTCCTATCATTCCTCGGGGTTTTTACGAAATATGGGATGTCCCAAATTAGTAGGTCAGTCTCTTTCTGCCCTTGGCACGTCTTCTCTTGAGAACTTTGCGACCATCAGAGGTCTTCATTCTCTTTCTGGAGCCATGCTCCTTCTTTCTCTGACGCTTCTTAGGCTGGTAAGTTCTGTGCATTTTGGTTACCTCCTTCAAGATTTGCTGTCGGGGCGTAATTCTGCCGGTCTGACAGGCGCAGAAATCCTGTACGTACCTGTACGTATGCACAGAGCGCACGACATTGACTGTTATATTATAACCGCAAGATCCCGATTTGTCAAGGGTTTTTTTGAATTTTTTTCAAAAATCCGCTCCGAAACCGAAAATTTGTACAAATTAACCTCACGCGGTCTCGGTTTCGGTCTCGTTATCGGTGGTGCTGACGATAGGTGTGCCGTCCTCGTAGGTAAACGTGACCTGATCCATGAGCCATTTGTCCAGCTTGGTGGCGAAAGCGGCCTCGGTGAGGAACACCTCGCCCATGTTCTGAATGATCTCCTCCTCGGTCATGTAGCCGTAGTAGTAGTCCACCCAGTACTTGACCTGCTCGTCAAACTCCTCCTTGGAGACAGTCTCCAAGCCTTCCAGCTCGGCAATGGCGTGGGTGATCATGTCGCGGCTGACCATAAGCTCGGCCATCTTGGTGACCTCGGCCTCCCAATCGGAGCCCTTATCCAGTCCCAAGTAAACCACGGCGAAGGCACCCAGATCGGGATACACCTTCAAAAACTCATCGCCGCCAGAGGACTTGTAGTAGTCGTAGTAGTATTCCACCTCGGATTTATAGGCATCGAAGTAGTAGGCCACCTCGGTGGCAGGAAGGTTCTTGCACACCGCCTTTTCGGTCAGATGGTTCCACAGCGCATCGACCTTGGCGTTCTCCACGTTGGTGGCGTTCTTGGTCACCAGGGTCTCGTAGACATAGTCCTCGAATTCATCCAGCAAAGCCTCATCGCTGGCGTAGAACTCGTCCTTGGGCTTGTACTTCAAGGTGTTGACCACGAAATCGCGGTTGTACTCGGGCAGGGTGTACTGCACGGCGTACTCCACCACGATCTGGAAGGTGGCTTCCTTACCGGCCAACTCCTCGGCATAGTCCTCAGGGAAGGTCACCTTGATCTCGGCGGGCTTGGTCTTGGAGGTGGTATTGGGAACAAGGCCGATCAGCGCATCCTCAAAGCCGGGGATGAACGCACCCGAGCCAATACCCAGGGTGTAGGGCTTCTCATCGTCCCAGTTGGAGCCGCCGTCGAATTCCTTGCCATCCACGAAGCCCTTATAGTAAATGTAGGCATCGTCACCCAACTTCAGGGGCTGATCCTTAACCATGGTGGTGCCGTTGACGGCGGTACGCTTGGAGAACAGGATAGAGGACTTGATGTACGTCTGCACATCCTCGTCATCCACCTTCAGGGAGTCGGGAATGGTCAGGGTCAGACCCGTGTAATCCTCACGGGCAATGGTTACGTCACCGGCCACGTCGGCAGCCATGTAGTCGTAACGGGGGATAGCCGTAACGGCCTCGGTCTCGGCGGTGGTGCCGGTTCCTGTGGCATTGCCCGTACCGGTCTCGGTGGTGTTATCGCCGCCCTTGCAGGCGGTCAGGGTGGTAACGAGCATGGCCGCGGCCAGCATCATAAGCAGTACTTTTCGATTCATCGTCTTTCTCCTTTATACTTGTTGGCGGGTAACGGTCACTCCGCCTCGGTCTCGTAGGTAAAGTTGACCTGCTCCAGCAGCCACTTCTGGATCTTCTCAGCGAACGCGGTCTCGCGAATGGTCGCCTCGCCCATATTGGCCACGATCTCTTCCTCGGTCATGTAGCCCTGGTAGTAGTCTACCCAATACTGAATCTCGGCCTTATACTCTTCGTCGGTGACCGACTCCATCCCCTCCATCTCGGCAATGGCGTGGCCGATCATGTCCTTGGAAACCATATTGGTGCTGATGGTCAGCAGCTCGGCCTTCCAGTCGCCGTCCTTTTCCACGCCCACGTAAGAGCGGGCGAAATCGTCAAAGGTAGGATAGGTTTCGGTGAAGGATGCACCGCCGTAGGATTTGTAGTAGTCGTAGTAATACTCGATCTCGTCCAGGTAGGCGTTGTAGTAGTAATCCAGCTCCATTTGCGGATGATTCTTGCAGACGGCTACCTCAGTCAGGTAGTTCCAGAGTGCGTCGATCTTGGCGTACTCCAGATCCTCTGCAATATCCTTCTCCAGATATTCGCGGACGTAGTCCTCGAATTCGTCCAGATACGCCGCATCACCGGCATAAAAGTCCTTCTGGCCCTCGTACTTAAGGGTGTTCTCCACGAAATCGCGGTTGTACTCGGGCAGGCTGTACTGCACGGCGTATTCCACCGCCACGTAGAAGACGACGTCCTTCCCTGCCAGCTCTTCGGTGTAGTTCTCGGGGAAGGTCACATGGATCTCGGCGGGGCTATCCTTGGTGGCGTTCGCGGGAATCACACCCACGAGCCCCTCTTCAAAGCCGGGAATAAAGGCACCGGATCCCAATCCCAGGGTGTAGGGGTTGGTATCGTTCCAGTTGGAGCCGCCGTCGAATTCCTCACCGTTCAGTACGCCCTTATAGTAAATATAGGCGTCGTCACCCCACTTCATGGGTTGATCCTTCATTTGCACGGTTCCGTTGTCGGCGGTGCGGTACTGAAAGCGGATGCTTTCGATGTAGTCCATCACGGCCTCGTCGGTGATCTGCAGGGAGGCGGGGAGCTTCAGCTCCATATTGGTATACCCGGACTTGTCGATGGTCACGTCGGAGGCCACCTCGGCGTTCATGTAGTCGTAACGGGGGGCGGCAGTAACCGGCTCGGTGGAGGCCTCAGTAGCTTCCTCCGCGGTTTCGCTGACGGTTTCGCTGACGGTTTCGTTTTCTGTGTCGGGCTCGGTCACATCCGCAGTGCTGTCAACGGTGGTGGTGGCACCGGTATCCTCCGCGGGCTTTTGCAGGCCGCACTCGGAGCAGAATTTTCCCGTGTTGGCGTTGCCGCAGTCACAGACCCAGGTCTCCACGGCGGTATCGGCGGGTTGATTATTTCCACCGGTGCAGGAAACCAATGCGGTCAACGCGAGCAGACACAGCGTCAGCACGAGAATCAGGGAAAGCTTTTTCATGAAATAACTCCTTTTCGGGGCGTTCCGATGCGCATTTCTCCGCATCGGAAAAGCAATACCTAATCATAATACTACCTTTTTATAAAAAAATCAAGTCTATTTTTTGAATTCACAGAAATTTCAGGCGGTTTCCACCGTCTACCCACAGGGAAATCGGCAGAATTTACATCGTGTTCACAACTTATCGCTCTTTGGATGTTATTATGAAGGGGATAGCAAAAACAGTCGAAAAGGAGGGCAAGACATGCCCCGATCCGTCTTTTTGGATACTCATACACTCCAACAAGCCCTTGGAGTCTATGCCGATACCGTGGACGTCACCCTGTTTGACACCGTGGACTCCACCAATAACGCTGCCAAGTCGACCGCTCTTACGGCAGACCGCCCCGCTGTATACATCGCACGCACCCAAACGGGGGGACGGGGACGGCTGGGGCGCTCCTTCCATTCCCCCGCCGACACGGGACTATACATGACGGTGGCCTATACCACCGATACACCCCTGACCGAGGCGGTTCGCATGACGGCGGAAGCCGCCGTGGCCGCCATAGCCGCCATCGAGGCACTAACCGACAAGCGACCTGCCATCAAGTGGGTCAACGACGTGTATCTGGACGGGTGCAAGATCGGCGGCATCCTCACCGAGGCGGTCACCCGCCCCGACGGTCACAACCGCATGATCGTGGGGCTGGGCATCAACCTCACCACTACGGAATTCCCCGACGGTCTCCGCGCCCCCGCGTCCTGCCTGTTCCCTCCTCATGAAGCATCCCCGGCCACCCCCACCTTTCCGGGCACACTGGCGGGAGAGATCACCCGCCGTCTGTTGGAAGCGGTCAACGGCGATACGGAGCGGGCAGAACGCTTGTCCTTTTACCGCCAACACCTTCTCTATACGGGCGAGTCGGTTATCTGCACTCGCGGAAGCGAAAGCTTTACAGGCACCGTAGAGGGGGTCAGCGACGATTATTCCCTGCTGGTCACGGTGGATGGGAAGACCCGCATTCTGTCATCGGGAGAAATCACCGTCCGCCCACTTGGCAAAATCTAATATTTTGCGTTTCGTTCAATACAAGGTCACAAATTTGTGGTACTATACACCTATCCCCGATTCACAAGGAGGTTTTTATGCGTCATTTTCTTAAGCTTTGCCTGCCCGTCCTGTTGATGATCCTGTTGATCGCTCTAGCGGCCTGCACTACTGACCCCCCCCAAGCCCCCGAGACCGATGGCGGCACCGAGGCCCTTACCGCCGAGGTCACCGAAACACCCACACAGCCGAAGGAAACCGAGGCTCCCTCCGAGGAAGCCACCGATGAAACCACGGAGACTCCCACCGAGGCGCCCACCGAGCCCGCAGAGACCGTCCCCGATGACAATGACATCGTGGCGGCTTCCCCCGATAAACTGAATTTTACCCCCACCGTTACCGTCACGGCCGGCGGAAGCACCGCTACGGTCACCCACGAGGACGGTCTGACCTATACCGCCTCGGGCTATACCTCTGCCGAAGGAAACAAACTGACCTTCACCAAAGGGCTAACTCTCACCTTCGATCCCGCCAATACCGCCGAGGCCTTCAACCGTTTTACCCTGGGCTACACCTCCACCCAGCCCCTGTACGGCAAGGTGTCCTATACTCTGGGCGGCAAGACCGTCACCGACGATTTTTACCTGGAAGCAGGGGAGAACACCTTCTCCTGCGTCATCGGACAGTATCTGAACAGCAAAAAGGGCACGGGTATCACCTCCATGACCTTTGAGACCTGCAACGACAAGTCCGCCGACTTTGCCCTATGCGTGCTGAACACCGTGGAATACCCCGTCTACGGCACCGACAGCGACACCTACTACATCGAGACCCTCCGCTACAAGCTGGGTATCCGCCTGGGCTGGGGCGGCGGCATTAACTACATCGAGGACAAGAACGATGAGTCCCGCCGTCTGGAGAATCTGGTCAACCAGGCCGACACGGGACGGCTCATTCAGCAGTCCTACTACGGTGTCCAGCAAAACGCCGAGTATACCCCCGGCCATTTCAACGGCTCCACGTGGGCGTACAACCCCGTACAGGGCGGTGATAAGGAACAAAACCATTCCCGCATCATCGACATCGTAGTCACCGACCGCTCGGTCTACGTCAAGTCCCAGCCTCAGGACTGGGCCAAGGACAACGAAATTACCCCCTCTTACATGGAGAACACCTACACGGTCTACTCCGACCGCATCCAGGTAGATAACCGCTTTGTGGATTTCTCGGGCTGGACCCACCGCTACGCCCACCAGGAGCTCCCCGCATTCTACACGGTCAGTTACCTCAGCCGCTTCACCCTGTATAACGGCACCAAGCCCTGGACCGATGACACTCTATCCTACCGCGACGATCTGAATTTCTGGGGGGATTCCACATACTACAACGACTGCACCTTCCTCATCAAGAACAGCAATACCGAGACCTGGTGCGCCTGGACCAGCCCCAGAGAGGATTTCGGCATCGGCCTGTACGTCCCCAACGTGGACTCCCTACTGGCCGGCCGCCACGCCTTTAACAACTCCCCCTATTCCACCGACGGAGCCTGTAACTACGTAGCCCCCGTCAACACCATCATCCTGACCTCCTTTGAGGCACTGGAGTACAGCTACCTCATCTCCACGGGCTCGGTGGAGGAGATCCGCGCAACCTTCAAGGAAAATAAGGATTTCGCCACCAACGAGACCCTCCACAAGAATTACCAATCCCGTCGTGTGGCGGATAGTACGGTAGCCACAAACGAACGCCCTTACACCGATCTGGGTGCCGATACCGGCAGCAACGAAAACGCCGCCGACACCCTCTCGGAAAATCTGGACCTGACCAAAAAGGCCAATACCTCTCTTGTAATCGCCTCCAGCAACACCGCCGTTGGCTTCAGCGAGGCTGAGGGAGCCATGGAACTCACCGTGAAAGGCGCAGATCCCCACGTCACCATTGTCTACGACGGAGTTCTGTCTGCCAACACTTACAAGACCATAGAGATCACCTATATGCTTCCCTCCTCCAATAGTGCCGGCAACAACGTCACCGACCTTTTCCTCTGCGCCGGAAACGTAACCAACCCGGATCCGGGTGCCAGCGTGCGTATCCAGCACACCGCCGACGGACAGTACCATACCATGGTGATCGACCTCTCGGATAAGTCCTTCTGGCAAGGCGATATCCACAAGATCCGTCTGGATTACCTGGACGGCTGCGCCGCAGACGATACGATGTATATCAAGAGCATTATCCTAAAGTAATGCCCATCATAAAAAACCACCGCTTTCCACTCGGGTTGCGGTGGTTTTTTCTCTTTTTAAGGTTCTTGAAAAGGGGAGCGGGGGAAAAACTTCTTGTAAGAAGTTTTTCCCCCGCATCATAACATATATTACCCCTTGCGCAGACGTTCCTCGTCGACCATGAGCTTATGGAGCTCGTAGTAACGGCCTCCGAGGGCTATGAGGGCTTCGTGGTTGCCCTGCTCCACGATCTCACCGCTTGACAGCACGATGATGTTGTCGGCGTGACGGATGGTGGACAGACGGTGGGCGACCATGAGCATAGTACCGATGTTCATCATCTTCTCCAGGGAGTCCTGGATGAGCAGCTCGGTCTCGGTATCGATGTTGGCGGTGGCCTCGTCCAGGATCATGACAGAGGGCTTATGAACGATCACACGGGCAAAGGACAGCAGCTGGCGCTGACCAGCCGAGAGGTTATTTCCACGGTCACGCACGGGCTCGTCCAGACCGCCCTCCAATTTCGCGATGAAGCGGTCGGCGTTGACGTAACGGCAGGCTTCCATGACCTCCTCGTCGGGAATGTAATCAGCACCCAGCACGATGTTGGAGCGGACTGTGCCCGAGAACAGGAACACGTCCTGAAGCATCTGGCCGAAATGACGGCGGAGCGACGAGATCTTGATCTCGCGGATATCGCGCCCGTCAATGAGAATCTGCCCCTCCTGAATGTCGTAGTGACGACAGATAAGGGAGAGGATGGTAGTCTTACCCGAGCCCGTCGCGCCGACGAAGGCCACGGTCTGTCCGGCCTCCACCTTGAAGGACACGCCCTTCAGCACCCATTCGCCGGGAACGTAGGCGAACCATACGTCGCGGAACTCGATCTCGCCGCGAATCTCCTCCAGCTCCACCGCGTCGGGGGCGTCCTGAATCTCAGGAACCATATCAAAGACGGTGAAGATCTTCTCAGCCGAGGCCATGGCTGACTGGAGCCAGTTGAACTGCTCAGCCAGGGATTGAATGGGGTTGAAGAACTTGTTGATGTACATATAGAAGGACACTACGATACCGCCGTTGATCATCTGACCCAAGAAGGGGGTATTCTGAATGACACCCTTAGAGCCCAGATAGAACAGGCACATGACCGAAGCGACGTAGAGCATGTACACAACGGGACGGAAGACACCGAAGACGAAGATCTGATCCCGCTTGGCCTTGCCGAGGGCGTTGTTCTTGCGATCGAACTCGTTCTTTTTGAAGGCCTCACGGTTGAAGATCTGGATGATCTTCATGCCCGACAGGTTCTCGGAGAGGAAGGTGTTGATGTCGGTGGTGCCGTCCTTGACACGGCGGTAGGCCTTGCGGGAGAACTTACGGAAAATGACCGTAAAGAGGACGATGAAGGGCACGAAGCACAGCACCATGAGGGTCAGGGCGTAGTTGAGGCACAGCATAGCCACCAGCACGCCCAAGATAACGAAGACGTTCTTGACCAGGTTGACGATGATGTGGGTGAACATCATGGAGATGGCCCCCGTATCGTTGGTCACGCGGGTGACCAGCTTACCTACGGGAATGTGGTTGAGTTGCTCGTGGGACAGGCTTTCGATGTGGACGAACAGATCCTCACGGATGGCAGAGAGGATGCGCTGACCCGTCCTTTGG
The DNA here is from genome assembly GCA_045602325.1 of Eubacteriales bacterium. Lineage (GTDB taxonomy): Bacteria > Bacillota > Clostridia > Oscillospirales > CAG-272 > CAMEON01. Next base: position 17,987 of record JAZSBH010000091.1, read on the forward strand.
AGCACGATGGCCTGGATGTAGGTGCAGACCATGGACACCACCAGGATGGAGGCGTAGAGAGCAACCGACGTATACAGATAGCTCAGGGTAAAGCTCTCTTCTTTAATGGATTCCGTGAGATTACCGATGATAAGGGGGGACACGATGTCGTATACGATGGAGAAAACCATGAGCAACAGCACCGCAAGGAAGCTGTGCCAATGGGGCCTCGCATACTTCAGAAGCCGACGGATGATCTCGGTGTCCTTCATGTTGCGGTCAAAGCCGATGGCCTCCTTCTTGTCCTTCATGGTGATGTAGGCAACCAGGAATATGACGGATAGAACACCCACGATGGCACCCACAATGAGCAAAGGCAGATATTCACGCATGATGACCCACCTCCTCTCGACTGTCGGTCGGTCGTCTCAATTCGGGAGAGTCAGACTCCTTCATGGCACCCTCGACCCGCTGAAGCTCCACCATGGTACGGTAGTCGGGGCAGGCTTCCAACAGCTCGGCGTGGGATCCCACCGCCGTCACGCGGCCGTCGTCCAGGAAGATGATCTTATCCATGCCCTCCACCGTGGAAATGCGGTGGGCGATGAGAATGGTGGTCTTACCCTTGCGAATGCGACGGAGATTCTCCAAAATGGCCTTTTCAGTGCGGACGTCTACCGCCGATACGGCGTCGTCCAGGATCAGAATGTTTGCGTCCTTCATGAGGGCGCGGGCGATGGAGATACGCTGCTTTTGGCCGCCCGATACCGTCACGCCCCGCTCGCCGAGAACCGTGCCGTAGCCCTCGGTGAACTCGGCAATGTTGTCGTGTACGTCGGACAGGCGTGCCGCCTCCTCGATGACGGTTTGATCGGTGGTATCCGAGGCAAAGGCAATGTTGTTGGCGATGGTATCGCTGAACAGGAAATTATCCTGGGGTACGTAGGCGGCGTATTTCCGCACGGTGCGGATGGGAATGTCGTTGACGTCGTAGCCGTCCAGGAAGACGGTGCCGTCGGGGACGTTATAGGTACGGAGCAGAAGATCCACCAAGGTGGTCTTACCCGAGCCGGTCTTGCCGATGATGCCCACGTTCTCCCCTGCTTTGATGGAGAAGGAAACGTTGGTGAGGGAGTCATAGGAGCCGCCGGGATAGCGGAAGGTCAGCCCCCGCATCTCGATATTGCCCGCAAGGGGCGCGGCAGGCTCTTGTACGTCGGGCTTGTCGGTCACATCCACAGGGGTGTCCAGAAGCTCCCCGATGCGCTTGAGGGAGGCTTTACCGCGGGAACGCATTTCAATGAGCTGGGAGACCGCCATAATGGGCCAGATGATGGAGGTGAAATAGCCAATGAACTCCACGAGCTGTCCCGCGTTGAACCGGCCATTCCAGACCAAATAGCCGCCGTAGCCCAGAATGACGCAGATCACCGACTCGACGAACAGGGTCACCAGAATATTGAGCAGGGTGGAGATCTTCGTGAACTCCACGTTGACCTTTTCGTTCTGCTTGTTGAGCTTGCGGAAGGCCATGAGCTGTACCGTCTCCTTGACGAAGGCCTTGATGACGGCGATACCCGAAAAGCCCTCCTGGGAGAAGTCGGACAGAGCCGAGAAGGCCTCCTGTCTTTCGTCCCATTTCTTCTCCATGTAATGTCCCACCACCGCGCTGATGACCAGCAGAAACGCCATGGGAACCAGGGAAAAGAGGGTCAGAACCAGATTCATGCGGAACATCTTGAGCAGGGCAAACACGCCCAAGAACAAGGCGTCCGCAAACATGAGGATGCCCGAACCAAAGCAGTCCTGTACGGTTTCCAGGTCGTTGGTGAAGTAGGACATGAGGGTGCCTACCTTGTTGACCTGGTAGTACTCACGGGAAAGATCCTTGCAACGGTCAAACATACGTCCGCGCAGGTCAGTCTCCACCTTGATACCCGAGCCGAAAAAGCAGATCCGCCAGAGGAAGCGCCCAATGGCCATGAGTACGACAATGGCGATCATAGGTAGACAGATCTCGTCCAGCAGGAAGTCCATGTCGAAGGCCCGCTCTGCATCACCCACCTTGACGAAACCCTCATCAATACCGTTGATGACCATTCCGTATAGCTTGGGAATTTCCAGCTGCAGCAGATCGATCATTACCAGGGACAGCACGCCCAAAAGCAGGGCAGGCAGGTGCCGCAGGTAGTATCGGTTGATGTGCTTACCGAACAGCATAGGATCACCTCGTTTCCGTAAAATTCGGCAGGGATGCTTCCTGCCATCGAAAAAACGCATAATTCGCAGTTTATACATTATAACACATTGATCACAATTTATCAAGAGGGTATTTCAAAACTGTTCGGATGTTTTTTGGAACTTTTGGTTGAAAAAGTGCCCCTTGACAGTCCCGCCAAAATCCAGTATAATATAGGTAGACTCATCTCGGAGGTTACAGAACATGGAACTCATTGAAATACTCGCCATCCTCATTCTCGCGGGCGTGCTGGCCGCTGTCACACTGCTGGTTGTTCTCCTTTTGCGTGCCAAAAAGGCCGATTCCGATGCCATAGCCCGCTCCGTAACCGCCACGCTGCGCCGGGAAGTCACAGACCCCATCCTTCGGGAGGAGCAGAACAGCCAGAGCGTTCTGCGCACTGAGCTCCAGACCGAGCTGCGGGGCTCCCGCACCGAAACCACGGGGGTGGTGCAAACCTCTATGGAAAAGCTGGGACAATCCCTGCGCGAGTCCCAAAGAGAGACCGCCGAGCTCCAGGCCAAGCGCATTTCCGAGCTGACCGAGGCGGAAACCAAGCTCATGGCTGAACTGGCGCAGGCTCAGGCGCGCCGCTTTGAGGCCCAGGACGCCCGCCTGGAAACCATGCAAAAATCCCTCCATGCCCTGCTCTCGGAGCGCATGGACGGTCTGAATACCAACGTGGGTCAGCGGTTGGCCGAGGTGGACAAGCAGTTCAAGGACTTCCGCGAGCAATCCGCCGCCGCCCAGGAGCAGCTTCGCCGCACCATGGAGGAGCGCATGACGGTCATGCAGACCGCTAACAACGAGAAGCTGGAGCAGATGCGCGCCACCGTGGATGAGAAGCTGCAAAAGACCCTGGACGAGCGCATCTCCCAGTCCTTTAAAGCTGTCAACGACCGTCTGGCCGACGTCTACAAGGGGCTGGGTGAGATGCAGACCCTAGCGGGAGACGTGGGGGATCTCAAGAAGGTCATGGCCGGCGTCAAGACCCGCGGAATCCTGGGTGAGATCCAGCTGGGGGCCATCATCTCCGAAATGCTCTCCCCCGAGCAGTATGAGGAGAACGCCGTCACCCGTCCCGGCACCGCCAACCGCGTGGAATTCGCCATCAAGCTCCCCGGCGAGGGAGACGTCCCTGTCTACCTCCCCATCGACGCCAAGTTCCCCGCCGACGCCTACCACCATCTGGTGGACGCCTACGAGGCAGGGGATCCCGACGCCATCAAGGCCGCGTCAAGCGAGCTGGAGACCCGCATCAAGTCCGCCGCCAAGGACATCCGCGACAAGTATATCGAGCCCCCCTACACCACCACCTTCGGCATCATGTTCCTCCCCTTCGAGGGGCTCTACGCCGAGGTGGTCCGTATGGGGCTGGTGGATATCCTCCAGACCCAGTACCGCGTCAGCGTAGCGGGGCCCACCACCCTGGCCGCCCTGCTGAACAGCCTGCAGATGGGCTTCCGCACCCTGGCCATCCAGAAGCGCTCGGGCGAGGTCTGGGAGGTGCTGGGCGCGGTCAAGACCGAGTTCGGCAAATTCGAGGACGTACTGGCCAAGGTACAGACCCGCATCGAGCAGACCAGCAAGGAGCTGGATACCCTGGTGGGTACCCGCACCCGCAAGATCAACAGCAAGCTCAAATCCGTCACCGAGCTTCCCGCGGCAGAGGCGCAGAGAATGCTGGATGGGGTGGTTGTGGAGGAGGATACGTAACTGTCCCCCCGAAAAAAAGCGCAATGCGGCTGACAAAAGTACAGCGCCGCTTCATATGCGGTGTTAAACTGCTACGTGGAATTCCATTCGAAAATATGGTATCATAGAATTACAAAATCAGATAAGGAGGCAGATATCATGTCGATCGGATCCACCATCAAAAAACTCCGCCGCGAGCGGGAAATGACCCAAGAACAGCTGGCGGAGTGTCTCGGTATCACAGCCAACGCCGTGTCCCAATGGGAATGTGACCGCACCGCGCCGGATATTTCTCAGCTCCCCATGCTGGCCAGAGTCCTGCAGGTGACGACAGACCGGTTGCTGGGTGTAGATTTTAGCAAGGACGAGGAGGAGATCGAGCGGATTGGGCAGGAATCCTTTGATCACTATCGGGGGGGACAGCTTATAAAAGCGGCAGAGATCGCACGGGAAGGCTTGAAGCAATATCCCCAATCCTTTCATCTGATGGCAAGACTGGCCGAAAGTTTGATCGGTCTGCCGGGATGTGAGGAGGAGATCGAGGAGCTTTGCGATAAAATCCTGAAGGATTGTACCGAGGGCAGACCCCGTGACCACGCTTACAGACTGAAGATCATTCTGTGCGGGCGACGGGGGCAGTACGGAGAAGTTAAGAAGCTCGCCGAAAACCTGCCTCACATATGGGCATCCCGGGAGGACTTGCTGCTGCGCTGGTATCACGAGGACAGCGAAGAGCATCGAATGGAGCTTGCAGAATGTGCCAAGGTGTATTTGCGAAGTCTCGTCATCTGTTTGGGGCATATCGCCCACTCCTCTTGCTATTCGATCGAGGAAAAAATTCAAATCCGAACCCAAATCATTGGTATTCTGCAAATTTTGTTTCCGGATCAGGATTATTGTGACGAGGCGGTGGTCTTGGCGGATGAGTACAGTATCATTGCGGCGCTCTGCGCCGAGATGGGCAATCGCGATCAGGCACTGGATGCATTTGAGCGTATGTGTGAGTACGCGCTTCATTTTGAAACCAGCAGCGGCAAGCATACGTCCCCTGTTTTCCGAGGTTCCGAAGTTGGAAGATGGCTCCCGGATGAATATTCGTACTGTCGAGATGAGCTGCTCCCGTTCATTGCTCAGGATCCATCCTTCGATCCTCTGCGGGATGAGCCTCGGTATATTGAGGTTGTGGAAGCATTAAAAAATCCATAAAAAATCATTTCAATCACCGAACCTTTTCCCATTTTCCGCGACTCTATATATGACAGACCGACACATCTCACAGAAAGGAGTTTCCCATGGAGATCAACACCGAGCGCATCAACCGCGTGGTCATTCCCCGCCGTGCCCTGGCAAAACGGGTGGGGATCCTTTGGCTGTTTGAGCTCTGCGCCTGTCTCTGCGGGTTTGGGCTGTTCGCCATCGTATCCTTCTTTTGCGTTTTGGAGATGGTCTGGCTGACCATGAAATTCCGCCCCGTCTGGCGGCTGTACTACCACCCCGCGACCCTGTACATCATTCTGGTTCTGCTCATCATCCCTGCAGTCCCCATCGGACTGTTCCTTCGGTGGCTGATCCAATTTTTGATCTTCAAGCTTCCCTTACTTATTTTTTAGCCGATTGCAGGATTTCAAATTGGGGTTTATCGGGCTGACGCCGCTCTCCAAGACCCTCCCCTTTGGGGAGGGGGGACCGCGGAGAGGTGGGTGAGGCTTGCCCGGAAACATGCTATCTGCCAATGGTTTTTGCCTCATCCACCATCCTTCGGATGGTCCCCCTTCCCCATAGGGGAAGGTCCATTATGCATCGTGCCAACCCACCGATAAACCCAAATTTGAATCATTCTGCAATCGCCTACTTACTCATCTTTTGAAAGGAGCGCCCATGGAACTCTTCTCCCTCATCTACCCGCAAGGCACCCGCGACGACTCCCCCGTCCGCACCGTCGCCCGCGATCTGGTCGCCAATCTGGGCGCGGACTGGTTCTTCCACAGCCGTGACTGCCGTCTCGTGGACTACCTCACCGCCGATCCTGCCGTCATCGAGTACCGCCGTACCGCCCTGCGGGACGTCATGGAGTGTGCTCCCCTCCTACAGATGCTTCGAGATGCCTCCGATCTCCTGTCCCAAATCGAAGAGAACGTCAAGCGGCGTGACAATAGCGGGGACAGCTTTGAGTCCCAGTTCTTCAGCATCCGCGAGCTGGAGATCTACATTGACCTGGTGGACTGCATGCAGAACGCCTTTGACGCGATGGAGGCAGAGGGATATACCTTGCGCTCCGAGGGTTTTGCCGCTCTGCGTGACAGCGTGCGCGAGCAGACCGAGACCGTGGATGAGCTCCGCGAGGGACTTTCCCGTATGGTCATGGCTGTCAAGGACATCAAAAGCGTGACCATCGGCTTCAATCTGGACACCAATCTCTCCCCCTTCGAGGCAGGACTTCTCTCCATCAACGACAGACCCGTGCGCTCGGGCGAGCTGATCGACCGTCTTTTGAATTTAGAATTGGCAAAGGATGATATGACCGCCCTCGCCCCCATGACCGCCGTGACCAAGCGGCTGACCCCTCGGGAGCGGGAGAGCGTGGACATGGTCTTCATGGGTGCCATGCGAAAGGTCTACGGCGGCGCTCTCCGTCCCTGGGCGCCCATGATCCGCAAGTACGTAGCGGCGGGAGCTTGTCCTTGGCTGCGGCTTCTCCCCGAAATGCGCTATCTCATCGTGTCCGCCGATCTTCTGACGGGGCTGACCAACTGCGGCCTCCCCTTCTGCTGGGCCGAGGTGCGCCCCGTGGAGGAAAAGGCTTTCTCCGTGACGGGTATGTACAACCCAGCTTTGGCCATGAAGCTGGCCGAGACCAACCCCGAGGCGAAAATGGTCTGCAACGATCTCACCTTTGACGCCGAGGGAGGCATCTACGTCCTCACAGGTCCCAACAGCGGCGGAAAGAGCATTTTCACCTGCGGTGTGGGCATTCTGCAGATCATGTTCCAGCTTGGTATGCCCATCCCCGCGTCAAGCGGAACCGTCAGCCCTGTGGAGGGTATCTTCACCCACTTCCCAAGTGAGGTGGAGGTCACCACCGCCGACGGACGGCTAGGGAGCGAGTGCGCGTTGGTCAAAAAGATTTTCGACAAACTTACACCTAACAGTCTGGTGCTTTTGGACGAGACCTTTTCCGGAACAGGCTCCTTTGAGGGCTCCTTCCTGGCCGCCGACGTCCTGGCTGCACTATCCGCCCGGGGTGTCCATGCCGTCTACTGCACTCATATGCACGAGCTGACCACCCACATTCCCGAGATCAATAGCCGCCCCGAGGCTGTTTCCAAGGTCGCTACTCTCTCGGCGGGTGCCGAGGGAAATGAGCGCTTCCGCATTTTCCGCCGCGCCCCCGATGGGAAATCCTATGCAGCAAGGATCGCGGAAAAGTATGGGCTTTCCTATGAGAAACTGGTGAGCGGCTCCACCGAAAAATAACTCAAAACCCGCCCTCAACGAGAGGACGGGTCTGTTCTTTTCAGGGCTTACGGCGCATCCGTATTCGCGGGAACCCCGCCCACGGCGATGTAGTAAGGCTCGCCCAGCGCCCCCTCGCGGTATTCGATCACGTAGGAATCCCCCACCTCAAAGGAGGAGTAATGGCTGTGGGGCACTTCAATGTCGAAGGTATCCCCCTGCGCCGTCACGGTGAATTCATAGTGGCTAGAGCGCCTGCTACTGCGGTACTCCTTGTCCTCGATCACCACCGTGTACCGTACGGGCTCACTCGTATCGAACAAATGGTTCAGATGTGCCAACACGGAGCCCGCCGCGAAAAAGGCGAGAAGGGAGATCAGAACAAACACGCCGATTCGCTTCCCCTTGCCGTGCTCCGGAGCCACGACCTTGATTGCGAACAGTGCGCCACCGAGAATACCCATACCGAGAGCTACGTACCACAGCGCAAACAGATCGGTCTCCGCAAAAGCATAACGCTGAAAGGTCGCCACCGAAACCACGCTAACTGCGCAAAGCAGAAGCGTCACGGTAACGGTCGTAATACTCATATACCCCCCTATGAACTTTCTTTTTTTCGGCATAGATTTGGATCGTCTTTTGGCCATTTGGCACCTCCACAGAAAAGCATTGATTTTATCGAGCCTTCAGCACCGCCAGCACCACCTCGGGGCGATTGCCCAGCCGCAGGGGGAAGGAGCTGTTGCCCAAACCGCGGCTGACCACCATGTGCGTGGTATGGCCGTCCGCGTCGGTTTCGGTATAGAGCCCGGCGTCATAATCCGGGAACAAGCCCTGTCCCGGGGCGTATACCCCGCCGATCAGAGGCAGACGGAATTGCCCGCCGTGGGCGTGCCCCGCAAATACCACGTCAACTCCCGCCGCCAGGTAATCCGCCATGAACTCGGGATGGTGCGCCAGAATCACCGTAAAGCCCTCTCCGCAAAGCTCGGACGGAGGCAAGGCGCGGGTGTCGAAATCCGGGGAATCCACCCCCGCGAGTGTCACGGTCTCTCCGGCTCGCTCCAGCGTCACCGTCTCGCCGTGAAGCACCGTTACCCCCAAGGAGAGAAGGGCTGTCTCCAGCTCAGCGTAGGTCTCCGCGGGGATATATCCCTCGTGGTTCCCCGTCACGTAGTAGCAGGGGGCGATCTCCACCGCCTGTTCCACGAAGGATACAGCCACCGTCACGTCGGTGCGATGGGAGTCGATCAGATCGCCGGTGATGACAATGACGTCGGGCTCGGCTTCGCGCAGGAGAGCCAGAGTCCGGGCGTGGTCATTTCCCAACTCGGCGTTGTGGAGATCGGATACCTGGGCAATGCGCAAGCCGTCAAAGGCCCGCGGAAGCCCCTCCGCGGGGATGATCACCTCGGTCAGGGTGGGGACGGCATTGGAATGGATGACCCAAATAGCAAGGGCGACAAAGAGAAGCAAGAAAACCGAGAAAATGAGCACACACCGCTTTTTTCGGTTGCAAAGCAAGGACGGAATGGCCATGGAGGTCTCCTTTCGGTGAGATTCTACTCATATCGTAGCATAAACCGCATAAAATGTCAAGAGGCTTCCGACTACACCCCACCCTCCAGGAGGTATGCCATGCGTTTTTTTCTTCGATTGCTCCCCATTATCCTCGCTCTTCTTGCCGCCCTACTCTCCCTCTTCGCCTGTTCCCCTGCCTCGCCGAAAGACGATTTCTCCTACGCCGCCACCCCTTTTTCTGCCGCCGTGCGGGGGACATATACGCCCGAGGACAGCCTTCCCCGTCCCGTTACAGCCCGGATCACGGTGGGAGCCCCCATCAGCGGAGACGACCCTACCGCTCGTCCCTTGACGATCACCTTTACCGAGCCCCCGACGCTTGCAGGCATCACCGTCACGGCGGTCTATGAGACGAATCAACAAGGCCAAGTTACCCGCATCGTGACCTTTATCTATCCGTCAACCTACGGCGAGGTAAAAACCTCTTCACAAGCGGGTGATTTCGACGGCTTTCTCCGCTTTGCCGAGGCGCTTCTGCCCATCGGAGACATCACCGCCATCTCCCCCGTAGCCGAGGACGGCACACACACCGTCACCCGCACCACGACCGACGATAAGCGGGAGGCAATATTCCTGTTCTCGGCAGAGCAAACACTCCCCCTGCGGATCACGGTAAAAAGCGAATCCGCGACCATTGAGTTTGCAGTCACGCCATAAAAACACGGGGTGTCTCAAATGCTCTCTGCATTTGAGACACCCCCCATGTTTTCTTATACCCGCTCGCGGGTGTCGCTCAGCCCGACCATGTAGTCAATGCTGACGTTGTAATGCTCAGCCAGCTTCACGAACAGGTGCATGGGAAGCTCACGCTCGCCCCGCTCGTAGCGGCTGTACTGGTTCTGCTGCATATCCAGGATATCGGCAAGATCGGTCTGATTCATACCCGCACTGACCCGAAGCTCACGAAGGCGAGGGTAATATTTGTTTTTGGTTTCCATACAATTTCCATCCATATAATATTTTAATTCGGTTTAATCCAGCTCTTTCTTGCCGGTATACAGTTCATAGTAACGACCGCCAAGCGCCAGAAGCTGGTCGTGGTTGCCCCGCTCGATGATCTCACCCTTCTCCAGCACCATAATTGCGTTGGCGTTACGAACGGTGGAGAGGCGGTGAGCGATAACGAAGGTGGTACGGTTCTTCATGAGCCGATCCATACCACGCTCGATATGGCGTTCGGTACGGGTATCCACCGAGGAGGTCGCCTCGTCCAGCACCAGAATGGGTGCCTTGGAGATGGCGGCGCGGGCGATGTTAAGAAGCTGACGCTGACCCTGGGAAAGGTTGGCACCGTCACCCTCCAGTTTGGTCTGGTAACCGTGCTCCAGACGCATGATGAAGCTGTGGGCAGAGGCGGTCTTGGCGGCCTCGATAACCTCCTCGTCGGTGGCATCGGGACGGCCGTAGCGGATATTCTCCATGATGGTGCCCGTAAAGAGGTGGGTATCCTGGAGGACCATGGCAATATTCGACCGCAGCTCATCCCGCTTGTAGGCACGAATATCCACACCGTCGATGGTAATGGTTCCCTCGTCGATGTCGTAGAAGCGGTTGAGCAGATTGGTGACGGTAGTCTTACCTGCGCCCATAGAGCCAACAAAGGCGATCTTCTGGCCGGCGTGAGCGTAGAGACTGACGTGCTTCAGGATGGTCTGACCGGGCAGATAGCCGAAGGAAACGTCATCCAGCACCACCTCGCCCTTGACCGCTTCCATGCGGATGGCGTCCACGCGGTCTGCCGCCTCAGGCTCCTCGTCCATGACGGCGAAGACCCGCTCGGCACCCGCCAGCGCCGAGAAGACGGTGGACATCTGCATGGACAGATTGTTGATGGGGAACGAGAAGCGGCGGGCGTAATCGCAGAAGACGGTCAGACCGCCCACGTCAAAGCCCGCGAAGATGCAGAGCAGACCGCCCACGCCCGCGGTAACCGCGAAGGACAGGTTGGACAGATTGTGCATGATGGGACCCATGACACCGCCGTAGAAATGCGCCTTGAACTGCTTGTCGCGCATATCGTTGTTGAGAGCCTCAAACTCCTCTACGCAGACCTCCTCGTGGTTGAAGACCTTGACCACCTTGGAGCCGGTGACCGTCTCCTCGATGTAGCCGTTGACGGCACCAAGGGCGGCCTGCTGGGAAGCGTGGTACTTGGCGGACTTCTTACCGATGAGACCGCCGCCGAAAAGGTAGAGGGGAATGAAGGCGGCCGTGATGAGGGTGAGGATCCAGTTGGTGTAGATCATCATCACCAGGGTACCCACCAGAGTGATGGCGCCCGAGATGAGGCTGGTAACGGTGGAGTTGATCATCATGTCGATGGCATCCACGTCGTTGGTGAAGCGGGACATGAGCTCGCCCGTAGGGTGGGAGTCGAAATAGCGGACGGGGAGCTTCTGGAGCTTTTTGAAGAGGTCGTTACGAATCTTTTCCACGGCGTTCTGGGCGACCGCGATCATGAGCCGTCCCTGAAGGTAGGTGGCAACGATTCCCACCGCGTAGATGGTAGCCAGCACCATCAGAATAATGGCCAGACAGCCGATGCGCTGCTCCACCGTAGGAGTGGCGTTGGCGGCCAGATCGGGCATGAAGACCTGGAGCAGGATACTCTTGGTGTGTGCCGAGACCTCACCGTCGGCGGGAAGGGTCAGGACGTTATAGACATCGCGGAGGAGGTAGGTACCCGCCATGGAGGTCAGGGTACTGCACAGCATACAGAGCAGAACGATCATCAGGCGGAGACGGTAGGCCGCGATGTATCCGACCAGACGGCGGATGGTGGCGCGGCTGTTCTTGGGCTTTCCCTTGGCGCGGAAGCCGGGGCCGCCTCTGCGGGGGCCGCCGGGTCCCCCGGGTCCTCCCTTGGGAAACTTACCGAGGGAGGCATATCGCTTTTGGAGTTCTTCTAAACTTCTGGCTGCCATTATGCATTCACCCCCCCACCGTTCATTTCTTTTTTCACTTCTTCTTTTTGCTTGGTGGCTTCCATCTGGGAGTCGTAGATCTCCTTATACTCCACGTTGGATGCCAGCAGCTCGTCATGGGTGCCCACACCTGTGATGCGACCCTCGTTGACCACGATGATCTGATCGGCCTCCATCACCGAGGTGATACGCTGGGCGATGATGATCTTGGTGGTATCCTTCAGCGCACCGCGGAAGGTCTCGCGGATACGCGCCTCAGTGGCGGTGTCCACCGCGCTGGTGGAGTCGTCCAGAATCAGGATCTTGGGCTTTTTCAGAAGTGCGCGGGCAATGCAGAGCCGCTGCTTCTGTCCGCCCGACACGTTGGTACCGCCCTGCCCCAGGTCGGACTCATACCCATTCTTGAAGCTCGTAACAAAGCCGTCAGCCTGGGCGCTGTCTGCGGCGGCACGGATGGTATCCATATCCGCGTCACCGTCACCCCAGCGAAGGTTATCCTCGATGGTACCCGAGAACAGGACGTTCTTCTGGAGCACCATGCCCACTCCCTCGCGGAGGTTATAGAGAGAATAGTCGCGGACGTTAATGCCGTCCACCAGAATCTCGCCCTCGTCGGCATCGTACAGGCGGGGGATCATGGAGACCAGGGTGGTCTTACCGCTGCCCGTGGAGCCGATGATGCCCACGGTGGAGCCGGCCGCGATCCGGAGGCTGACATCGTCCAGCACCTTGCCCTCGCTGCCCTTGTAGTAGCGGAAGGTGACGTTTCTGAACTCGATCTCACCCCGCTCTACCTGCTTATCGGGATAGGCGGCGGTGGCATCCGAAATGTCGATCTCCTCATTCATGACCGCCTTGATGCGCTTGCCCGAGGCCATGGCGCGGGAGGCCTGCATGAAGAGCATGGTCACCATCATGAGGGAGGACAGGATCTGGGTGATGTAGGTCACGAAGGCGGTGAGGTTACCCACCAGCATACCACTGTCGGGATCCAACACCATGTTACCGCCGAACCACAGCACGGCCATAACGGCACCGTTCATGAACAGGGTCATGAGGGGAGACATCCAGATCATGACCATCATGGCGCGGCGGCCTGCCCGCTTGAGGTCGGCGTTGGTCTCGGCGAAACGACGGCTCTCATGCTCTTCGCGGACGAAGGATTTGACCACGCGGACGTTGGTCATGTTCTCCTGGACGTTGGCGTTGAGGCCGTCCACCTTCTCCTGCATGGCGTTGAAGCGGGGGAAGCCCACACAGACGAAAAGGACGATGACCACCAGAATGGCGGGTACCGCGAAGGCCAACACCAAAGCCAGCTGACGGTTAAGGCTGATCGCCATGATGAGAGCACCGATGAGCATACCGGGGGAACGGAGAGCCATGCGGAGCAGGGTGTTGACAAAGTTCTGGAGCTGGGTAACGTCGTTGGTCAGACGGGTCACCAGGGAGCCGGTGTTGAACTTGTCGATGTTGGCGAAGGAGAACTTCTGAACCTTGCGATAGATGTCGGCACGGAGGTCGGCGGCGAAGTTCACCGCGGCCTTGGCGCCGAAGTAGGCACCGCCCACACCGCCGACCATCATGAGCACGGCGGTAAGCACCATGCCAACGGCCAAAGCCACCACCAGGGCGGAATCGGTGCCGAGGAAATCATACAGCCAGGTCAGCCAGGCAGGCGCTTCCTCCATGGTGTGCTTCACACCGAAGTCGATGATGTAGGCCAGCAGCTTGGGCATGACCACCTCACCGATGACCTCCACGATCATCAGAAGCGGGCCAATGATGAACCAGGGCAGGTACGGCTTAATATACTTGAACCACCGCAGACGTTCGGGAGCCTGCGGAGTCTTGACTTGGGTTGCGGGATTGGATGAGGTCACAGTCACACTTCCTTTCTTGTGCGGGGGTTGCGGGTGGGCTTACGATTCGGCTCCGGCGGTGGATCGACGGGAGCGCCGGCGGCGTCCAAATTGCGGTCAATGCGCTCCATGAAGGAGAGCAAAGTAGCCATTTCGGCCTCGGAAAAGCCCTCAAACATGGCTCGGTCGGTGGATTCAAAGATCTCGCGGCTCTCCACGATCTTGGTAAGCCCCTTGTCGGTAATGCGGATCTCGTTGCGGCGGTTGTCCTCGTCGGTCATGGAGCGGGCGATATAGCCCTCCTTCTCCAACCGTTTGAGGGTGGTAGTCACGGCGGCGGGGCTGATACCCAACGCTTCGGCCAGCTCCTTTTGGGAGGGGAGCTCCCCTTCCCTTTTGGCCAAAAGCATCAGCATGCGGTGCTGGCTATGGTGGATATTCAGCGTGCCGATCCGCCTTTCCACACAGGCGTGATGGCGGCGCATGATGCGGATGAAGATCCCCACCGTCTGCATATGGGGGGAATCGGGGATGCAGCATGCGCACTTCTTTTTCTGTTCCACGTCAGGTCTGTCTCCTTTCGTTTGGCAATTTAACCGTCAAGCAGTTAACGATTAACGCGTTAACTATTATAGCAGATTTTTTCAGTTTGTCAAGGGGATAACATGTGAAAGTTCTGTGAAATATGCGCGGTGGGTTTTTCCTTGACAGAACCGAATGAATATGCTATAATTTCGATAATGAGAAAACATTTCAGGTCTATATGCCTATATGACAGATTCACCCTGCCTAGTAAGTTATATATGGCAGCGCATCATTCATACCGAAAGGAATCGAAACATGAAACTGACCTTCCATCTCCTCGATACCGAATACGACTGTGTTCTTCACATCCGGGACGCCGGAGGCACACGGGCTTACCGCATGACCGCCAATGCGACCGTGGGAACCGCCGTGGTGGACTGCATCACCGTGCACGTCACGGGAGACACCTGTGAGGTAGTAGCCCTCCCCAAGAGCATTGAGAAAATGAAAGACGAGATCCGGGACTACAAGGGGGATACCTTTGTCGAGACCCTGCTCATGAAGGCCGTGGGCAAGATGGCCTACGCCGTCTACCGCGATGCCATGCTCCACACAGCCGTCACCTACCGCGTTCCACTCCGCGAGCGCATCGGAACGGAAACGGGAGGGGGTGACGCGATCCACCTCCACCTGACCGAACGATTCTACTGTCCCACACCCGAGTGGATGACCGACTTTCTGGAGCTCTACCCCCTCAATTACGTCTTTTTCGAACTGAGTGAGGGAGACACCCCCTTCCCTCCCGTGGCCGCCCGTGACCTGAACGGACTGGAAGCCCTCCGCTTCGCCCGCAAGTTCACACTGATGCAGTGCTCGGGAGGCGGGCTGATCCTGTACCCCTTCCTCATGTCCCGTATCAAACGGCTGGCACGCCATCGGGTGATCCTGCGCAAGCTGAAAAAGCTGTATAAGCTGTCACCCGAGGAGCGGAACCGAAAATTTTTTGATGTGGAGGAAACACCCATTATCGGGAAACTGTAAACCGAACGTAACCGGAAAGGAGAACCTGTCATGAAAATGAAATTCCATATTTTCCTTGATCGTCGGCAGATTTTCTTTACTGCATTGACGGTTCTCATGAGCTTGGGAGTCGCGGCCATTGCCACCGATCGAGAGGAGGGCTTGTGGTGGCTCTTCCTCCTGGCGATCGCCCTTGCATCCCTCGCTCTCTCCGTAATGCTGCCCTGCCTGTATATCATGAATGATCGGGGTCTGTACAGCTTCTACGCATTCGGCTTTATCCGCCGTTTTATTCCGTGGAAAACCGTGCGGCGGCTGGATATCAAATACAGCACGGGATACAAGCGGCTTCCTTATTTCGGCGATACTTTTTTGATCAATGGCAAGGCCGAGGGAACCACCCTGTTCTTTACCGAGAACGAGATGGTACGCACCCGCCGCGCCCGATTGCTGTTGGAGAAGTACACCGGCCACCCCGTGGAGGGGTACTTCATCGACGATTTCCGCGCGTGGCGCAAGAAACGCAAGGAGAAACAGGAACGGATGCGCCAACACCGCGAGCGAATGGCCCGGGTGGAGCGGAACCGAGCCAAAAAAGAGAGGATGAAACGGAAAAAACAGACGAGGAAGGAGCAAAACAAGCCATGACCAAATTTATGAAGAATTATGAAGATTTTTCCCGTCCCCCTTGCCAAAAGCGTCGAATTATGTTATAATACACGTGATATAATGAACCATTCCGGAAAGGAGGGAGTCCCATGGCCACCGAGATCCATACAACCGAGAACGGCGATTCCATCGTGCACGCCGATACAAGCACCGTCTTGATCGATGCCTCGACCGAGGAGAGCAAGAAGGTCTATATAATCCTCAGCCAGACGGGCACCATCCTGTCCCGTATCCTTAAGCTCATCACCCGCGCCCCCTACAATCACTCCTCCATCGCTCTGACCGAGGATCTGCAGACCATGTACTCCTTCGGACGCACCAACCCCTATAACCCCTTCCACGGCGGCTTCGTGCAGGAGTCCCCCACCCACGGCACCTTCAAGCGCTTCAAGAACACCAAGGTCATGGTGCTGGAGACCGAGATCTCGTCCGATACGTATTCCGAGCTGGGTCAGCTCATCCAGCAGATGGTTAAGGAAAAGGCTCGCTACCATTACAACTACCTCGGCCTCTTTCTGGCCGCCATCCGGGTTCACCGAGAGAAGCGAAACTGCTACTACTGCTCTGAATTCGTTAAAGCTATGGTACTCCATATGAATCTCCCCGGCGCCGAAGAAATACCCGACATTGTCAAGCCCATGCATTTCCTGACGGTTCCGCATAAAACCGTCTACGTGGGCAAGCTGCAGGAATATGAACCCACCCGTACCGGCCCCACTCCCTCCGTCTGATCTTCCTATACCGATTTTAGCCCCACACGGTTCTATGCCGTGTGGGGTTTCGCATCTTCACCCGCCCGTCATCCGGCCATCACAAAAAATTTAATCTAAATTTTACATTTTTTTCAATATGCACGTAACAATTATGGGGTATTATAAAATAAATATGTGCAAAATGTATGTTCTGCGCACTATTTTGTAAAATTCTGATGACAGGACGGTGTAAAATGGGAATTTTTGACATTTTAACCCTGGTCTGCGGCTTGGCGCTCTTCCTTTACGGTATGGACGTCATGGGCGACGCACTGAAAAAAAGCGCGGGGCGCAAGCTCAAGACCATCCTCGGCAATCTTACATCCAACAAATTCAAAGGCTTTTTGCTGGGTCTCGGCGTAACCGCCATCATCCAGTCCTCCTCGGCAACCACGGTCATGGTGGTGGGCTTCGTTAACTCGGGCACCATGCTCCTGGGGCAGGCCGTCGGCGTCATCATGGGTGCCAACGTGGGTACTGCCGTTACCGCCTGGCTGACCGCGCTCAACGGCATTGAGGGCGGTGCCGATGCACTGGCCTGGACCCAATGGCTTAAGCCCGATGCCTGGATGCCCATTCTGGCACTCATTGGAATCTGCCTCATCATGTTCTCCAAGAAGGGTAAAGGCAAGGATTTCGGTGTCATCCTCATGGGATTTGCCGTCTTGATGGTGGGCATGGATCTCATGTCGGGCGCCGTAAGCGGCCTCAAGGGAGACCCCAACTTTACCAAGCTCCTAACCATGTTCAACAATCCCATTCTGGGCGTGCTGGCCGGTACCATTCTGACCGCCATCGTCCAGTCCTCCTCGGCCTCGGTCGGTATCCTGCAGGCCTTGTCCTCTACCGGTGCCATCTCCTTCGGCGCCGCCATTCCCATCGTGATGGGACAGAACATCGGCACCTGCGTGACCGCCATGATCTCGTCCGCCGGCGCCAACAAGAACGGTAAGCGTGCCGCTTTAGTTCACCTGTATTTTAATATTATCGGCGTGGTGGTATGGTTGGGTATGTACTACCTGGTTGGTTGGATTCTCAATATGACCGGCACCTTTGATCTTTTCGGTCTTGCCGAAGGAACCTCCATCAACATGTGGGGTATTGCCGCCGTCCACACCGTTTTCAAGATCCTCTGCGTCATTCTCTTCGCACCCCTCACCAAGGTACTGGAAAAGCTTGCCGTTGCCTCCATCAAGGGATCCGACAAGAAGGGCGACGAATACACCGATATGCTGGACGAGCGTCTGTTGGACACCCCCTCGGTTGCCATTGAGCGCAGCCGCACCGTGGCCGGCCAAATGGCCACCATTTCGGGACAGTATCTCCGTAATTCCATCAGTCTCTTTGAAAACTACGACGGTAAGGCCGCCCAAGAGATCCGCGATGCCGAAGACAAGGTAGATATCTACGAGGATGTCCTGGGCTCTTATCTGGTCAAGCTCTCCTCTCAAAGCATGGACGAAAAGGACAGCCACGAGGTCACCAAGCTCCTCCACATCATCGGCGATCTGGAGCGTATTTCCGACCACTCGGTCAACATCCTGGAATCCGCCGAAGAGATCAAGGACAAGAACCTGACCTTTACCCCCGAGGCCAAGGCGGAGTTGAGTGTTCTCTACGCCGCCGTTACCGAGATCGTCACCATCACCGAGCAGGCACTCATCCATACCGATATAGAATTGGCCGCCCGGGTCGAGCCCTTGGAGCAGGTGGTTGACAGCCTCCGCGACGACATCAAGGCCCACCACATCCTCCGTCTCCAGAAGAGCGAATGCACCGTAGAACACGGCTTCGTCCTCTCGGACATCCTCACCAATCTGGAACGCGTATCCGATCACTGCTCCAACATCGCAGGCTGTCTCATTGAAATGGCCAAAAACGATACCCTCGACCTCCACGACTACCTGCACCGTGTCAAGGCAGGCGGTATGGAGTACAACGAGCTGTTCAATCAGTACAAGGAAAAGTACGCGTTGCCCACCGACACGAAAAACTAAAACCCCTTTGGGCACCGCCAACCACGACGGTGCCCTTCTGCTTCCCTTTACCCATTACAACAGGAACGAGGTAATTTTATGAGAGAACTCGGTATCAACATCGGCGCACACAAGGAGATGGACGTCCCCACCTTCTGTGCCTTTATCCGCGAACTGGGCTTTACCCGTGTGTTTTCGGGATCCACCAACCCCGACAACGTGCGCGCACACGCCAACCACGTAGCCGCCCACGGCCTGTGCTACGATACCCTCCACGCCCCCTTCAAGGGCATCATGAACGCCATCTGGCACGAGGGAGAAGAAGGCGAGGACACCCTCCGCCAACTGACCGGCTGCGTAGACCTTTGCGCCGAGATCGGCGCGCCCATCGCCGTGGTACATCTGTCTGCAGGGAACAATCCCCCGCCTCCCACCGATATTGGCCGAGGACGGTTCATCCGCCTCGTGGATCACGCCGTGAGCAAGGGCATTAAGATCGCCTTTGAAAACCAGCGCAAGCTGGCCAATATCGCCTGGGCCTTTGAGGAATTCCGCGACGTTCCCGAGGTGGGTTTCTGCTGGGACTGCGGCCACGAGGGTTGCTTTACCCCCAGGCGGCAGTATATGCCCCTGTTCGGCGACCGTCTCATCTGCACCCATATCCAGGACAACGAGGGCATCCTGAACCAGGACACCCATCTCATCCCCTTCGACGGAGCCCTGGATTTTGGTTACGTAGCCGACGCCCTGCGCGCCGCTCCTGCCGTCCCTCTGGTGCTGGAAATGAAGCGCAAGGCGGTTCCCTATGAGAACATGAGCGACGAGGAGTATCTCACGCGCGCCGCCGAAGCTGTTAAGCGACTCAGACGAATGATCGAGGAAGATTGAGGATTTACCAATGAATTTTTCAAGGGGAGAATGACTTTTTTGCATTTTCCCCTTGACAAACGGGGGGCTTTGTGCTATACTGTCCCCATCAAATGATAGAGGCGCACTGCACGAAGAGTACCGCACATCACCATGGTTGCCAAAACCGTGCGGGAAAGGCGTGGGTGCCGAAGCGGATGCCGTGGCAGGCATTTCGACTGGCCAGACGGAGAACATCCGTCGGGTTGTCGCAGCAATGCGGAGAGCTATCCAGAACCGAACTCCCGCCCGGAAAGGGATGTTTTCGGTGGATACCCGTAGATTGCCCGCTCCCGCCAAGGGGGCTTTTTCTATGGGTAAAAGATTCGTCTTGAATGAGAAATACATATATAGCCTCTGACCACAAAAACATATTTGGGAACAGGTTTTGGGGATTCTTAAACCCTTTTTACAAAGGTGTTTAAGCGAGGCTTGGGGGCAGAGCCCCAAAAAGAAAGGAACTACCATGAACAATCGTACCGTATTTACCGGCGCCGCAACCGCCATCATCACCCCCCTGACCCCCGACGGCATTGATTTTGACCGCTACGGGGCTATGATCGACTGGCAGATCACCCAGGGCATTGACGCCATCGTCGCCGTAGGCACCACCGGCGAGGGCTCTACTTTGAGCGACGAGGAGCACCGCGCCGCCATCAAGTACTGCGTAGAGCGGGTTGCCGGTCCCGTCCCCGTCATCGCCGGCACCGGCTCCAACGACACCGCCTACTCGGTTGATCTCTCCCGCTACGCCGCGAGCGTTGGCGCTGACGCTATGCTGCTGGTCACCCCCTACTACAACAAGGCTACCCAGAAGGGCATGGTCGCTTGCTCGGTCGCCGTGGCCGACGCCATTGACAAGCCCTGCATCCTCTACAACGTCCCCGGCCGTACCGGCTGCAATATGCTCCCGAAGACCGTAGCCGAGATGGCTGAGCATCCCAACATCGTGGCCATCAAGGAGGCCTCGGGCAACATCTCCCAGATCGCCGAGATCGCCGCCCTGGTGGGCGACAAGATGGACATTTATTCGGGTAACGACGACCAGATCATCCCCGTCCTCTCCCTGGGCGGCAAGGGTGTCATCTCGGTGCTCTCCAACATTCTCCCCGCCGAGACCTCGCTCATGTGCAAGAAGTTCTTCGCCGGTGACGTGGCCGGCGCGCGCAAGATGCAACTGGACTACCTGGAACTGGTCAACGCCCTGTTCTGCGAGGTCAATCCCATCCCCGTCAAGGCCGCCTGCGCCGCCATGGGACTCTGCGAGAACTACGTCCGTCTGCCTCTGACCCCCATGGAAGAGGATCACCGCCAGAACCTACTCCGCCTCATGCGCAAGGCTGGGCTGGAGGTATAAGGAACGCAAGGGCTCTGCCCCCGGCAGGGCTCTGCATGCCGAGCAAGCTCGGCGGCACCCACTTAAGAACCCTTTGAAAAGGGTTCTTAAGAATCTCCTAAACTTTTAAAACAAGGATTGAGTAACTATGAAATTACTGATTTCGGGTCTCTGCGGCCACATGGGAACAGAGGTCGCCAAGCTGGCTCTGACCGGATGCCGCGGCGCTGACCCCGATGCCACCGTCGGTGTGGACATGAACGCCTGCGGCGCCGAAGGCATGCCCTGCGCCACCAGCTTTGAGGGCGCCACCGACACCGTCTTCACCACCGCCGACTGCATCGTGGACTTCTCCCACCACAGCGCCACTCCTTCCCTGCTGGCCTTCGCCACCGCCCACAAGATTCCCGTTGTCCTGGCCACCACGGGGCATACCGACGAGGAAAAGGCCGCCATCGTCAAGGCCGCCGCATCCATCCCCGTCTTCTTCGCCGCCAATTTCTCTCTGGGCGTCGCTCTTCTGATCGACACCGCCCGTCAGGTGGCCGCCGCCATGCCCGAGGCCGAGATCGAGATCATCGAAAAGCACCATGACCGCAAGCTGGACGCCCCCAGCGGTACCGCTCTGGCGATTGCCAACGCCCTCTGTGAAGTGAGACCCGACGCCACCGTGGTCACGGGGCGCAGCGGCTATGGCAAGCGCACCCAAAACGAGATCGGCGTCCATGCCATCCGCATGGGCAACATTGTGGGGGAGCACGAGGTCATCATCGGCACCCCCAACCAGACCATTACCCTCAAGCATGAGGCTCACGACCGCGCCTTGTTTGCCGAAGGGGCTCTCGCCGCCGCCGAGTTTCTGTGCAAGGGACGGGATGCGGGTCTGTATAGCATGACCGACCTTGTGACCAAGAATTAACCAAGAGGTGTACCTATGAAAATCGCTATTTTCGGATACGGAAATCTCGGCCGCGGTGTAGAGGCGGCCATGGCGCAGAATCCCGACGTGGAGCTGATCGGGGTATTCTCCCGCAGAGACCCCGCGAAGGTCAGTACCCGCACAGGGACTCCTGTGTACGCCGCCGCCGATATTCTCAAGTTCAAGGATGAGATCGACGTGCTCATCCTCTGCGGAGGAAGCGCCACCGACCTACCCGAGTTGACCCCCGCCCTGGCCAAAAATTTCTGCGTGGTGGACAGCTTTGATACCCACGCCAACATCCCCACTCATTTTGCAAACGTGGATGCCGCCGCCAAGGAAAACGGCACTCTCTGCCTCATCTCGGCAGGCTGGGATCCCGGCATGTTCTCCATCGCCCGTGTCTACGCCCAGGCCATCCTCCCCGACGGACAGGACTATACCTTCTGGGGGCGCGGCGTCAGTCAGGGTCACTCCGACGCCATCCGCCGCATTCCCGGTGTGCTGGACGCGCGCCAGTACACGGTTCCCGTTCCCGCCGCCCTTGACGCGGTAAAGAACGGCGAAAATCCCACCCTCACCACCCGTGATAAGCACACCCGCGAGTGCTACGTGGTGGCCGCCGAGGGCGCTGACCAGGAGGCCATTCGGGAGGCTATCGTCACTATGCCCAACTACTTCGCCGACTATAACACCACCGTCACCTTCATCACCGCCGAGGAACTGGCTCGCGACCACGCAGGTCTCCCCCATGGCGGCCAGGTCATCCGCAACGGACGGACAGGGCTGGACGGCGAGCACACCCACACCGTGGGCTACAGCCTGCGGCTGGACTCCAACCCCGAGTTTACCGCCTCTGCCTTGGTGGCCTTTGCCCGCGCGGTATATCGCATGAAGCAGAGAGGGCGCACAGGTTGCCTGACTGTCTTTGACGTGGCTCCTGCCGATCTGTCTCCCCTGTCCGCAGAGGATTTGCGGGCGCATATGCTCTGATAAATTGAATACAGTTACAGTTACAGTTACAGATACAGATACAGAAATCCCGCCGAGAAATTTGCCCTCGGCGGGATTTTTTCATCTGTTGTATTTATCCAGAATCGTCTCCACGGTCTCCCGTTCTTCACGGGACAGCTTCATGATCTGCCCTGTCCCGTCCAGCGCGAACAGCCCCCGTGCAGAATCGTAGCGGATAGTGGTATTTTCCCATCGAAATGAACAGTCGAACTGACATTGTACCTTTTCCGCCTTCCATGCATGGCCCCAGAGGCCAAGCAGCGTTTGAATGTCTTCCTCGTCCATGGGAGTCAGCGCCGAAGCATCCCCGCAGGATATGCGCATATCCCCATCGCAATAAAACTCGTAGTAGGCGTAGGATTGGGTTCTGTCACCGCAAGCAGCGAGCATTAGCATAAGAACGGTCATCAAGCATAAAACAGCAATCTTTTTCATAACGAGCCCCCCCGTAAAAACTTATTCTGTTTTGAGAAACGCCACCGTGATCCACAACTTTCCCTCCCGATACTCCGCGCCGATGCTCCCATGCATCCGCTCGGTCAGCAGTTTGGCGATGGAGAGTCCCAAGCCCGTGGACTTGCGGGCCGAATCCACCGTAAAGAAGCGGTCAAAGAGCTTGCCCACGTCCACCGAGGACAGGGCGGCGGCGGTGTTGGCAAAGGCGACCGTACCGTCGGGAGTCAGCTCCACCGCAAAGTCGCCATCGCTGTACTTAATGGCGTTGCTGATGATGTTGCCGAAAATGCGGGAGAGTGCCGAAGGGTCAAGGTTGCGCCATACACCCTCCTCGGGAATGCTGACCTCAGGCTCAATGCCTCTCTGACCGAACGCGCCGTAGAAGGAAATGAGGGATTCCTCCAGCACCCGACAAAGATTCACGGGCTCGGGGGACACCTCAGGGGTAGAGGCCACCACCGAGTAGCGGAACAGCTCCTCCATGAGCTCCCGCAAAGCCTCGGCACGGTTGCGGATCTGGGCGACGTAGCGGGCGGCCTCCTCGGACAGGGATTCCCGCTCCAAAAGCTCCAGATACCCATAAACGGCGGTCAGCGGGGTACGCAGGTCGTGGGAGACATTGGCCACCGCCTCTTTGAGCTCACGGTCGCCGTAGAGGTACTGCTGTCTCTGGCGACGGAGTAGCTTAAGCTCGCTGTTGACCGCTCCGGCCAGGGCACGCATCTTGCTGTCCCGCGAGGAAATGTCAATGAGGGTATTCGTATCCTCCCGCAGACGCGCCGAAAAGGCCTCGGCGATCTCCGCCGCTGCCTTTCGTAGGGTATACACTTTCACAGCCAGCACCGCGATCACGATGAGCAAAGCCCCGATCACGGCCAGTAGGAATTCGGTCATAGACATCTCCTGTCGGTGACCCTCTCACCCGCCCAAAAAGACGGCGGGTGAGAGGGTACGCTTATTTATTTGAGTTCTTTCTTTTGGAAGATCACCGCGCCACCCAAAGTGGTCGTGGCGATGAAGGCCAGGGACCAGAGGGGCAGGTACATCATATCGGCGGTCTTCTCATAGGGCGAGGCCTGCTCCAACTGGCCACAGGGGAGGAAATCGTAGAGAACTTCCAAAGCAACGCGAGAGGCTCCCCCGACGTAGGCTGGATTCTCCATCTGCTTACCGGTGTAGACAAAGTCGTCCACCTCCTCCGAGAAGACCTCCTCCTGCACGTATTGAGGGGCTTCCAGAGCTTCACGAAGGGGAGTGGGCACCCACATCATCAGCAGGATGGCCAAAAGCAGGACAGTCACCGCCGCGACGGTGCGGTTCTGCACCGCCATCACGACCAGCAAGAACAGGGAGGTAAAGGCAACCATGGCCAACAGGTAGCAAAGAACCGGCAGGATAAAGGCTTTAGCAGCCAACTCAAAGCCGCCCAAGAGGGGGGCGCCCAGAGCCAGACCCACGGTCAGCATGGGGACGAAGAGCAGGATGGCGGCGGCCGTCGAGCAGACAATCAGGTTGGAGAGGTAAATGGACAGGCGGGAATGGCCGGTGATGATCTTGTTGCGGACGGTTTTGTCGCTGTACTCCCGCCCGATGAACAGGGCAACCAGCACGGCTATGGCCAAAACCGTGATGAGAGGGTCGGGAAGCAGGGTGTGATCGGCCTTGATGACCTGATCCATAAAGACAGATTTATAGTGAAGGTTGTTGATTACACCTAAGAGCTGATGACCCACCGTGACAGCAAGGATCAGCCAGAAGGACAGGGATTTGAAGAGGCGGCGGAAGCCGGCGGATAACAGTTTGGTCATGACTTGTCACCTCCTACAAGATTCACGTAGTAGCTCTCGAGGGATTCATCCTTTTCGGTGATCGAGATCAACTCGCAGTTTTCCTTGGAGAGAGCCACCGCCAGCTCGGTGACGCTCATTTTGGCGTAGATATCGGCCTTTCTGTCCGAAATAACCTTGTACTCCACACCCATGCCATCCAGCACGCGGGTCAGCGCGCCCATGTCGGACACCTCAGCGCAATTACACTTGCGGCAGGCGGCCTCCAGCTCCTCGGCACTGATCTCACGGAGCATGCGCCCACCGTCGATAAAGCCGTAATGGGTGGCCAGGCGGGACAGCTCGTCTAGGATGTGGCTGGACATGAGGACGGTAATATTATGCTCGCGGTTGAGCTTCAGAATGAGCTCCCGCATCTCAATGATACCCTGGGGGTCGAGACCGTTGACCGGCTCATCCAGCACCAGGAAATCGGGGTCACCCGCCAGGGCGATGGCAATACCCAGGCGCTGACGCATACCCAGAGAGAAGTTCTTGGCCTTCTTCTTTCCTACATTCTCCAAGCCGACCAGCTTCAAAAGATCGGGGATGGAGTCGAAGGAGGGCAGTCCCAGGATGAGGTACTGCTGCTTCAGGTTCTCCTCGGCGGTCATGTCCATGTAGATGGAGGGGGTCTCCACCACCGCGCCCATGCGGCGGCGGGAACGGAGGATCTTTGGATCATTCTGTTTGATCCCATAAATAGCGTATTCACCTGCAGTAGGTGCCTGCAAGCCGCAGATCAGGCGGATAAGGGTGGTCTTACCCGCGCCGTTCTTACCCACGAAGCCGTAGATGGCTCCCTTGGGAACGTGCATGGTGAAATTGTTTAAGGCCTTACATTGGCCGTATTCTTTGGTCAACGCATTGGTGGTCAGTACGTATTCCATATTGTCATTCTCCTTTCTCGCACGGTGCTTCGGTGTCGTAATGCCGCGCTCCGTGCTTTGTTGTCGTTATTATAGAACACAGGGGTTAAGAAAACGGCAAAGGAAAGGGTAAAGAAATGGTAAAGATAAAATTATTTTATCTTAAAACCGATCCCCCACACCGCCTCGATGTGATCCTTCCCATCGGCGTCCCGCAGCTTTTTGCGCAGGTTGCTGACGTGGATCTTAAGGGAGCTTTCGGTGCAGTCGGGGGTGTCCTCGCTGATGCGATCCAGTAGGTGGGATTTGGAGAGGACTTGCGAGGGATTCTGCATGAGAAGCTTGAGAATGGCATACTCGGTACGGGTCAGCTTGACCTCGGCCTCTCCCGCCGTGACGATATGGGTGTCGGTATCCAGCCGCAGGCCGTCGTGCACCAGCACGGGACGCTCAGCCACCGCCACACGGCGCAGGGCTACCGTGATACGAGCCAAAAGCTCGGGAATATCAAAGGGTTTGGTAACGTAGTCCGCCGCGCCTCCAAGGAGCAGGTCGACCTTATTCTGTATATCCACCTTGGCGCTGACCACGATGACCGGGATGCCCTTGATCTTGGGTAGCACTTCTTCGCCCGAAAGTCCCGGAAGCATGAGATCCAGGAGCACCAGGTCGGGGGAGAATGCCTGCAAAGCCAGCAGCGCCTCGGTGCCCGAATACGCGCGGGAGACGCGATAGCCCTCGCGGGTCAGGACCTCCTCCAGCATATCGCCAATGTGGACGTCGTCGTCAATGATAAGAATGTGTTTCATGGCGTTTTATCCTTTCGCAGAGAATGAAACAGCTTACAAAAGCTTACGGCAAATGTACTTCACGGTTTTCTCGGGGGTCTTCTTCTCGAAATCTACGTATCGGTCAAAATTACTGAAGGTGCCGCCGTCGGAGCCCGACCATCCGATGAGCCAGACGCCCCGGAGGAGGTCGTCCCCCAGATTGTTGCTGTCCGACTTGTAGCGGAAAATGTGGAAGGTCTCGCCCTTCTTTTGGGCCTTTCCGATGTACTCGATCTCATCGGGCTCCTTACCCAGCTCAGTGGGGTAGGTGAGCCAATGCACCAGGTCGCTCTTAGCCAGGTAGACGGGATCGCGGAGCTCCGCAGGGAAACGGTCGGTCATGACGTGCGTTTTGAGCAGCTGATAGGTCATATTGGCCATGACGGGATTGCGCGCCAAAAACCCAATGACTTCATCGGGCACCTCGCAACGTGCAGATAGCAGCGTTGATAGGGTGTAGTAGCTGATATCGGGATTGTTCAGAGAGAACAGGTCGGTCAGTCTTGTTGTCAGCGCGCGGCTCGGAGGCATTTTGTATAGCAAATACTTCACCGCGTCGCAGAGTAATTCCAGGCTGCCGAGCATATCCTGAGTGAGTGCTTCCTTTTTCCGCGCCTCGGCGTAGCGATCCAACTCGGAGACGGCATACTTGGCCAACACGATCTTTGCCTCCTCCGACAAGCGAGCGACCTTGCCCTTATATTCCAACAGTCCCCGCCAAAGCTGTCCCTTGTGGAACTCGTCCTTCAAGGGTGCGGCCATACAGAGGATGCGCTCCATATCAGCGGCGTCGGGTTGGCCGTCGAAGGCCTCATCGATGGCGCGCTCCAAAAAGCGCTCGCGATTGCAACGATCCACCACCCGCTGGATCATCTCTACCTTGTCGCGGGGTAGAGCCGCAGGGGAGTCATAGCAGATCATGACCAGATTCATGAGGGAATCCATGAGACCAAAGATCTCGTCCTTGCCGCGGTAACTCTCCTCCTTGTCGAGCAGTTCGGGAATCAACTCCAGCTCCGAGAGGGCGAAGTCACCAAGCTCCCGTTTATCGGCGGTGGCGAGCTTCTTTTTGGAAGAGGACAGCGTGAGCCCCAGGTAGGTCAGGAGCTGGCTCTTGTCGTGCAGGGTAGCCGCCTCGCGTGCACGCTCGATGATGGGAGTAAAGTTGGACATGATAACCTTCCTTTCTTTCATGGAAAATTTAGAGTAGATATACAGAAACCGCAGATAGCGTCATTCCCGCCGAACATAGGCCTCCGCGCAGTAGCTCCGGGCAGGGGAATGGGAGATCACACCGTAGACCGCGATGAGGATGACCGTCCCCGCGAATCCTTCTGTTCAGTTTGGCTTTCCTTCTGAAATAATGGGCTGTCAGAATACATGGCTTTCCCGTTCCGAAGGGAATCGATTGATTTATTATAGCATATAATTGGATAAAAAACAAGTCTCAACGTGCAGAAACGCAACATCCACCCGGAATTCTGCTGTGAAGCTGACCGCAGCCCGTAAATAAGCCCTCATCAGATGTGATTCGAATGGCAATCGATCCACGACAATTGATCGCTCCGCGCAATGGCATTATAACCTCACGCCTTGCATGGAGGTGGCGCGTAAACCCGCGCCTAATCGCTGCGCGACTTGTTTTGTGCAATAAATCAACAAAAAAATTGCATGTTGCCATAAAAAATTTCGTATAATCTATTGCAAAATTCTTCAAAGTGTGATAGAATAACTACAAGAACACCCCCCATAGCCGTTCATCTGCTCTCGGGGTTATTCTAATATTACATAAAGGAGATGATAATATGCTCAAAACCAATGGTTCCGATCTGGCCAGCATTCTTTTTGCCATGGTGCTTGTTTTTGCCGTGCTGGTTGTTTTACAAGTGATCCTGTTTGTGATCCTTCGTGTAAAACTAAACAAAAAGAACGCAGCTGACGCGACCTCCAACAACAAGTTGATGTCCTTTGCCGGCTTCTTCCTGTTGGACGCCGGATTCCCCACTCTGTGGACCATCCTGTGTATTATCCTTGCCATCGGATACGCTGTATTGACTTACCTCAATGTAGCGATGCTCATGGCATTGATCGGATCTCATAATGTGCCCGTAACCGAAGCCGAGCCTGAACCCGAGCCCGTATTCGTCGCTTCCGTCGAGCCCGTTATGGATCACGCCCAGGAAGAAGAACTGGTGGCCGCTCTGATGCGTGAATCCATCACCATTGAAGAAGCTCACGACGCCATTACGGATGAGATTGCTTCCCATTTCGTAGAAATAGAAGAATCTGACGAAGAGAAGCGCTACCACAACAAGACCATCATCAACATCGACACGCTTTCCAAGAATTATGAGTCCGGCGAAACCGTTAATTTGGACTCTCTAAAGGAAAAGGGTCTGCTCCCAACCAAGGCTGACTTTGTCAAGGTTCTGGCACGCGGTTTGCTGGATAAGCACCTGACGGTTGAAGCTCAGGACTTCTCTGCCGACGCAATCAAGATGATCATTCTGACCGGTGGCAAAGCCATCCAAAAGAAGTAAGCTCCATACATGCAAAGAGGAGACGGTGCGCCGTCTCCTCTTTTGTATCGTGTACTGCCATACAGATGGTTTTCTTCATCAAACCGAAATCTGCCATATGTCTTCTTTTCCCTTTGCGGGAGTTTGTTTCGATTCGTCAGCGATCTTGCTTATTTCCACCGTCCAAGCTCCTCGCGGCGCTCCTGTTCTACGCGCTCCCTTTCCCGCTGGGCTTGAATTTGCCTCAGCTCCTTAGCTGACTGTATGGATCCGTATATGTCATGAACCAGGAAAACCGTCTGTGGGACGAGCAACATCCAGCGGAATTCTTTCTCATACCGATCGCTCTTGGTATAGGATCTGTGCGGGGTAAAACCGGCTCCGCGGCGACTGCCCAGCATCAGGTAATTCCCCTTATGCTTGTCGATACAAGCCGCTAAACCGTTCACCATGACAAGGACCATGAGTACTGTCGGGAAAAGGGAGTAGTTGGATAGACCCGCTCTTTCCGGAAGCACGAGCACGGGAATAACATTGAGAAGCAAAAGAACCAATGTTATGCCGATCATGAACGGATATTTCTGTATGAATTTCATGGGTTTACTATGAAGTAACCGCTTGGAACGGCACCGATGCTATGCTGGCAGCGGAGGAGATTACCTTTACCGTGAAGGATGAGTAGAATTCGTCATAACGGTTATTCGGTGCATGGTCTGTATGTCAAAGCTCTAAAAACAATTATGGAACAGTCTTCACGCTTGTGGTGACTGTGCCAATTTTTTGTGTTGTTTTATGAGTGAGATAGAAAAAACCTTACTAACCCGCCTACCATAAAAAGTAGGTTCAAATTAGTAAGGTCTGTCAGAGGACTATAAAAAAGATATTTTTGCACTTTTGTGTTAGAGATTTGAACCCTTGTGCTTTGAATGAATTTCATTGTAATTGCATTGTTACCGAACCTGCGCCAAAAGCATTTTTCTTGCATTGTTGACCACCGGTAATCTCTTTTTGACCGTCAGCTTGATGCCAACCTTTTTGCACACGTCGGAAAGGATACCTTTCAAATCCTCATCACATATAGCGATTTCGGAGGGCTTGCCGTATCGCTCCACGAAATGGTCAAGCACATTAAAAACGATACCCGGCTGATTATGCGATGGCGAAAGCATCTCATTGACGAGAATAAAGCCGTTCTTTGGCTCGACCGCAAGCAACATACGCGGAAACGTACCTCTGCCGTCTTCGTCATCATAAATAACGCCAACATATGACCAATCAAGCTCCACTGAGTAGTCGGCATTCTTCATAGAGCGTACCTCACGCATCCAATCGTTTTCCTGAACCGTCACCATCGGATGCGTAATAATACCCTTGGGAATTTCAATTTCAAACGGATGCGTGTAAAACAACTTGTCCTTCGGCTCATACCAACGTACAAGATTTTTGCCCTTATCAAATTCGGGATCAAGCCCCTGCTCATAGATAGCGCGAAGCATCATATGTAAATTTTCAAAGGCTGTTGTGAGCAGATCTACTTCTTTCTCATCAAGCGGAGCGGGAGCATATCCGATATCATATCGGTCAAAATGCAACCACGCGCCTTTGCCACGGGGCTTGAAGCCGAGTTCCTTGATAAGCGCATAGCTTTCCTTACTGAGATCTTCGCGATCATCCCAAAGACAGATTAAAGCATTTTGTAGCGCAAATACCGGCTCATGTTTGTCATTCTTTTCAGTAAGACGAACTCTTGCGCGCATATAATTCTCTTCGCCGATATAACACGCAATACCACATTTTTGTGCGGATTCTCCGATAAACGAGAAAAACACGGATTTGCTTTTATCCTTCCAAATATATGTGAATTGGTCGGATTCAGAGAAGTCATCCCACGGCTGCATTACGCCAATCTGCTGTGCCACCTCATATAGGTGAAGCCATTTTTCTTTTAATTTGTTTGTCATGGTAAATATCCTTATTTTATATCCTAAATTATTTCAGACGATAATAGCAAGTATTCTTTCCGTTGCCCTCGCGCTTCAGCTCCCCTTCGGCAACAAGCTTGCGAAGTGCACCCTCGACCGAGCTGATGCTGAGTGACGGGCAAAGCTCCATAATGTCCTGCTTTTTGAAACGTCCGATCTTATTCATCGTTGCGCGTCTTACCATTTCAAGGGAGGACAGCTTGGTTTCTACAAGAGCAAATCGGTCTTCAAAATCACGGTACGCGGAAAGAATGGTGCCGAGCAAATATTTGATAAACGGTACAGCATCCGCCTCGCCCTCGTGCCAACCCTTCTGCGCCTGATTCAAAGCATCGTAGTACAAATCTTTGTTCTTTGCAATTTTGGCTTCCAAGGAGATATACTTTCCAACGTAGAAGCCGTTTCTGTAAAGAAGGAGTGTAGTCAAAAGACGGCTCATTCTTCCGTTGCCGTCATTGAACGGATGGATGCAAAGAAAATCGTGTATAAAGGTAGGGATGGCAATCAGAGGCTCAAGCTCCATATTTCCAATCACACGGTTATACTCATTACAGATGGTTTCAAGCGCCCCCGGTGTCTCAAAAGGATCGAGGGGCGTAAAGAGTGTTTCGGTATGACCGTCGGGATAGGTTGCGCTGATATAGTTCTGAACGCTCTTTGTTCTTCCCGCCATCGGATTGTTCATATGGCTATAAAGAATTTTGTGAAGCTGAAGAATATAGTTCGGTATCAAGGGGATTGCATCAAAGCTCTCATGAATGATATTCAGCACGTCGCGGTATCCGGCAATCTCCTGCTCGTCGCGGTTTCTCGGCGTGGTCTTCTCTCCCATCAACTGACGGATACGAGTGCTCGTGGTCACGATGCCTTCAATGGCATTGGATGCTTCGGTGCTTTGTACCTTTGCAATCTCCACAAGCTTTTCAAGCTCCTCGGGGCGTTGCTTCAAATATAATTCTTGCTTTCCGGCTTCCTTGTAAATAGCGGCAATCAAGCCGAGCAGCTCGGAATCCCATTTGTTTTCGCTGATTTTCGTATAATTAAAGGTTCTCATGATCTCACCTCCAAGCAATTCCCTTAAATTATATCACAGATTAAGGGGATTGTCAACATCTAAAGGAAATATTCCCTTATAATTCTATCCAAAACAAGGGAAAATATTCTTTTCAAGAGAAAATAACTATTTATTTCAATATTACTACAGCAAAAGAATAGGCTCATCGTCTTGAATGATCATGTTGCCTGTTTCATGTTATAATTTCTAATAAAAAAGGAGATGATGACATGAAAAGAACTTACACCCCAGAACAAAAGCAAGCGGTCATTGACCGTTACATATCCGACGGCGAATCTGCAGCAAGCATCCTTGCCGATACCGAAATACCAAAGAGCACCTTTTACAATTGGCTGCGTGCTTATCGCGATGAACAAAATGCCATCAAGCGAAAAACTGTAAATATCCGCAGCTTCAATTTGCTTGAAATCAAGGTCGCTCGTTTGAAAGGAATTATCGAAATTCTCAAGTCTGCAACTTGTACCCCGAAATCCCCCTTGAAGCAACGACTGTATGCTGCCGAACAGCTTTACGGGAAATATAGTGTTCATATGATCTGTGATGCGTTTGATATTCCCAGGGGAACATTCTACAATCACGTCTTACGAAACAAAAAAGATAACACGTGGTATGCCAAACGTCGTGAAGAGTTGCGGATTCGTATACAAGAAATCTACGATGAGAGCAATCAGATATTCGGTGCCGCCAAAATCGCGGCAGTTATGAAAAACGAAGGAATCAAAGTCAGCAACGAAATGGTACGCACTCTTATGCGTGACATGGGATTAGTTAGCATACGACAATCCGCTAAGAAGTTATACGAGGACGAAGGACGTAAATATAAAAACTATCTCAATCAAGAATTTGATGTAAGTAAGCCTAACGAGGTATGGGTCAGTGATGTTACTTACTTTAAGTATAGCGAAAATGCCTATTATATTTGCGTAATTATTGACTTGTTCTCCCGAATGGTCGTAGGGTATAAAATCGGAAAGACCAATAGCACGCAGCTTGTGAAGTCAACATTTCAGAACGCTTATAAAACACGCCAACCGGATTCAAGTCTGATCTTTCATACTGACCGCGGCGGCAACTACCGTTCCAAAACGATGAATGATTACATTCAGTCACTAAATATCACACACTCTTTTTCACGTGCGCACGTTCCCTATGACAATTCAGTGATGGAATCTTTCTTTTCCTCGATGAAACGCGAGGAATTGTACCGTACAAAGTATCGTTCGGAATCGGAATTCCGCAATGCCGTGGACAAATACATAGTGTTTTACAACACAAAGCGTCCGCACCGAAAACTTCAATACAAAACTCCAGAAAAGGTGGAACAAGAATACGCCTTGAAATTAGCGGATTCGCAAAGCACGTGCGAATAGACGGAGGGGTTCGTAAACCCTTGCTTTCAAAATTTCAGGTTGCAAAATTTGGATTTTTCTATTTTGAGTCCCAATGACAAAATGAAAATGCGGCCATGAAAAGCCGCATAAAATAAGGATTTATAAAGAAAACACCATTGACGTCCAAATCTATGGGTTCAGATTTCAATGGTGTTTTCACTTGGCTGCCCTGTCAAAACCTCAGTTGAACACACAGAAACAAGCTGGTTGTTTTGTGGAGAAGTACCTATTTTCTCCTTGTCGCAAAAAGATTATTTAACCTGCTAACGTTTTCTGCCTATAGCGATTTGACGCGTTATTTTTTCAATAAAGTCCACGTCAATCGTTCGCCATGCCATCAAAAATACATCTCCACCGCCAGTTGATACCCCACCACGTTATGCCGGAATCCCAGCTCCTTGGGGTCAATGTCGAAGTCCTGCTGATATACACAAAAAGCCTGATGATCCGTTTCCGGGTCACCAGACTTTTTCTTCTCTGCGTGGTTGTAGTAAATTTCTACCTTGTCGTCGTATAGGATGATCTCCTTCACCAGCAGCTTGATCATGAGCCGAGGCTCTTTTTTGAGGGCTTTTCGGAGGAATTTCTTGATGTCCGCCGCTGTGATCTGAATCTTGTTTTTGGATCGCTCGACCAGAATTTTCCCCTCGGCCGCCTCCAGCGCGGCCTCCAGCTCCTCAATGCGTTGCTTGGTGGAGCTTGTGATGATACCTTGCTCTACAGCGTGTAGCATATTATCCAGCGCCTTTCGTAGCTTGTCCCGTTCGGCCTCCAGCAGATTCACCACCGAGGTGTCTTGGAGCCGATGCTCGTGGGCTTCCATGACCCGATCGGCAATCAGATCCACAGTATCCGGGTCATCCAAGACATTTACGGTCACATCTACGATAAGCTTTTCCAGTATCTCCTTGCGAATCGGGGCTTTGCGGCATTTCCCGGAATCCTTCTTCCGTGTACTGCACTTGTAGTAGCGCACCACGCTTCCGTTTCGTGACGTCCCCGATTCGGAGGTAACGGATTTTCCGCAGTATCCGCATTTCATCTTGTTCCGTAGCAGATAGACCACGTCCTCGGGGTGCTTGCCATACCGATTCTCTGAGACGGATAGCTGTACCGTTTCAAACAAGTGCTGGGGCACGATCCGAGGAAACGTATTCGTGTATTCACCCTCGGTTTTATGATGATAGACGCCGGAATACCGCTCGTTTTGCAGGATCCCGTAAACGACCGCCTTGGTAAAGGGGCGCCCGTCGCGGTACATGAGTCCTTCGTCTGACAGGGCTTGAATGATGTTCTTGGCAATCACACCCGCCGCGTACATTTCGTAAATGCGGATGACGATCTGTGCCTCATCCTCGCAGACAAGAAATTTCTTGTTGACAACCTTGTAGCCGTAGGGGATGCCTCCCCCGGCATAATTGCCCTTGATGCGTGTTTCACGCAGACCCCGATTCACCTTCTGAGAAAGCTCGGCAGAATAGTATTCCGCCATACCCTCCAGCAAGGATTCCAGAATGATGCCTTCCGGCCCTTCGGGGATATGCTCCTTGGCGGACACTAGCGTTATGCCATTATCTCGCAACGTCTTCTTATGAATCGCCATTTCATACTTGTTTCGTGAAAAGCGGTCGAGCTTATAGACCAGTACAACGTCCCACGCCTTTTTCTGCGCGTCCTTCAGCATCCGCT
The DNA here is from genome assembly GCA_045602325.1 of Eubacteriales bacterium. Taxonomy (GTDB): domain Bacteria; phylum Bacillota; class Clostridia; order Oscillospirales; family CAG-272; genus CAMEON01. Next base: position 53,474 of record JAZSBH010000091.1, read on the forward strand.
GAAAGTCGTCTCGGTTGTCGTTGGTGCCGGTCATGGCACGGTCGATGTAGGTGTCCACCACGGTCATGTCGTGATGCTCGGCGTAGGCCATGCACTCGCGGAGCTGACCTTCAATGGATTGTTCTGTTTGCCGCTCGCTGGAATAGCGGGCATAGATAACTGCTGTTTTCATGGACGTAAGCCTCCTTCGGTTGATTTCCGTATTAAGCATACATCCTTTTTCCCGAAATGTGAACGAACGGGAATGGCGAGTTTTGAGACCTTGGTTGCCTCTTTGCAAACGGGCATGAGTCCCATTTGACTTTGTGTGATACCGACTTTTATCCGCATACACTCATCTCCTTTCTGCCCAAAGGGCACCTTCCCACCATCGGAAAAGCCCGAAGCAGTCAAGGTTCGGAGAAGGAGAATTGGGTGTACACGAAAAAAGTTTGCATGAGAGTCGGTCATTTGGCAATTTTCAGCGAAGTTTTTTCACCTTGACGGCGAGGGGTTTTCTGATATACTCCAATCTCAGTTTGACTTGGTTCCTTCATTTTCTTTTTCCTCCGTATATTCTATGCAGAGGACTTTTAACCACATAGGGGGGTGATACAACTATCAGTTGTATATAAAACAATTTTTAATTGCTTGCCGGAAGTTCCCTTGTGTGCTATAATGTAAATATATTACACGGAAAGGGGAGAAATTTATGGAATTAGGAAAGGCAATTCAAAAAATCAGAACGGAGGCAAAGCTGACACAAGCGCAGTTTTCCGAATTTTTTGGCGTTTCGCAACAGGCGGTCCAGAAGTGGGAAAGTGGTCAAATCAGTCCTGATTTGGATAAGATTATTATGATATCAAAGCATTTTGATATTTCTCTTGATGCGCTGATCCTTGGAAAAGATAACCGGGTCGTTGAGGAAATGTCAAAAACCAAAGCCATCAAGCCGCAGTATCAAAATGTTCATGATTGGGAGTTTTATTCATCCAATCTGTTGACCGAATACCGACAATCGGTCGAAGAGGGCTTGGATATCAAAAAATACAAAGAGGTGTTTTCTTCGGTAGCAATGCTCCCGAAAGGGGAAATCAAGAAAAAATTTGGCGACGTACTTTTTGACATAGTTTCCACCGCTGATCAGGCGGAGGGATATCCTTATATTGAGCCTTCAGATATTGCGCAAATCAAGCGCTTGAGAAATAAGCGTGAGCCTTTGACGTTAAACGTGCCAAAGGATTTGGAGAATCAGATTCACGGCGCTTGGATGGGGCGGATTTGCGGTTGTATGCTTGGGAAAACGGTAGAAGGCATTCGCACGGATGAATTGATCCCTTTCTTGAGGGAGAGCGACAACTGTCCAATGCATCGGTATATTTACAGAAGCGACCTGACCGAGGAAACTGGAAAAAGGTATCAATTTGCTTTTGCGAGTCGTCCTTATGCCGACGAAATCAACGGTATGCCGGTGGATGACGATACGAACTACGTTATTCTTGCACAGGAAATCATTGAGCAATACGGTATGGATTTCACACCGTATGACGTTTCGAGAGCATGGCTCAAATATCAAAGCAAGGATTCGTACTGTACCGCCGAAAGAGTGGCGTTTTGTAATTTTATCAAGGGGTATTCGCCGCCCGAATCTGCCGTGTATAAAAATCCCTATCGGGAGTGGATCGGTGCACAGATCAGAGGCGACTATTTCGGTTATATCAACCCTGGAAATCCCGAATTGGCTGCGGAAATGGCGTGGAGAGACGCTTCGATCTCTCACGTCAAAAACGGTATTTATGGAGAAATGCTTGTTGCCGCGATGCTTGCAATTGCCGCAACTACCAGCAATATAGACGAAATTATTCTTGGCGGTCTTGCTCAAATTCCAAGCATGTCAAGGCTATATGAAGCACTTCATTCGGTATATGGTTCTTTTAAGGACGGGGTATCGCAACAGCAATGCTTTGCTATGATACACGAAAAATACGACGAGCATAACGCTCACGATTGGTGTCATACCATCTCCAATGCGATGATCGTTGTGGCGGCGTTGCTATATGGCGGCGGGGCGTTTGGAAAATCGATCTGCATGGCAGTTGAGACTGGCTTTGATACCGATTGCAACGGAGCTACGGTTGGTTCGATCATCGGTATGGCAAACGGGATTGAAAGTATCCCGAAGTATTGGACGAGACCTATCAACGATACCTTGCACACTTCAATTTTCGGCGTGGGCACCGTAAAGATTTCGGATAGGGTAAGGCTGACAATGAAGCATATTGCAGAGAATAACAGGTTGTAATTTTGTCCTGTAACCACAAAAACAAGGGCATGGTCAACGGAGGGGGCGTAGTAGAGCATCTCGGGGGCGGGCTCTCCGTCTGTGGTCAGGTATTCCTCCTTCAGCCACACCAGGGTGCGAAAGAAGGTGCACCACCGGCCGCAGGCGTCCATGAGCTCGCTGTATGCCGGGTCGGGGATCACCACCTCGTCGGGGTACTCGTCCTTGAGGTACTACCATTATGCGCAAAAAGTCTGCTGATCCGTTCTCGGGTCACCAGACTTTTTTCTGTGTAGTTGTAGTCGGTCTTCGTCTCGTCGTCGTCGATAAAGGGTATATATGTTTTCCCCCACCCTTACGGGCGGGGGAGCGGCTCCCTTTAGAAAGGAAGGACATAATCAATTTAAGATTAACGGTTATCGGAGCCTACTTGCTTGCAGCGTGGCGTCCTCTTCGTCCGTCTCGCAGGGCGCTATTTGCTTCTACCGGGTCGGTCAGCTTTTTCCGTACATTCCCCGAAATTCCCGTGGCGACATTCCCACCGTGTCGGAAAAGACCCTCTGGAAGTTCGACAGGGCGCCAAAACCGCTCTCTGCGGCTATGAGGTTGATCTGCTTATCGGTGGAGATAAGCTGGAGCTTGGCGTGGTTGACCTTGAGGTTGTTCAGGTATTCGCTGTAGGAAATACCGATCTTTTCCCGGAAGGAGCGGCTGAAATAGGTGGAATGGTAATGGGTCATACCCGCCATGGTTTGAAGGGATGGATTCTCTCGGAAGTGATCGTGGAGATACAGTACCGCCTCCTGGATGGGGGAACGGGGCGCGTCCTCTTCCTCCTTGACACGCACGTCCTCCAGCTTGATGAGCAGACTGCGGACGAGGCTTTGAAGCAGGGCAGTATTGGGATGGGAACGGGCGTTCTCCATGATGCACAGGCGTGCCAGCGTCTCCACGATGGCCGTGTTCTGTCCTGAGGTGCGGAACAGAGCAGGCTTGGTCGAATCGAATGCGCGTAGCTCGGCGGACAGAAGATTGTCTGAGAAGCTGACGTTCAGGATATGGAGTCCCTTGGGCTGCATAATGCTGTGAAAGTCCATAGGCCGCACCATGTACACCGACCCTGCGGACAGGAGGGACATCCGACCGTTGAGGTTGTGGACAGCACTTCCGTCCACAATGATTTCAATTTCCACATAGTCGTGCCAATGGATGGCCTTCTCGTCCGCCAACGGGTTCACTTCATAGCAATAGAATCCCGTTTCGGGACGCAGGCGATCCTTGGCGAAGAAAAAATTGTTTTTCATGGAGTGTCAGCTTCCTTTCTGTGGATTGCGGGGTAGGGGCTGAAGGTTCTTCCGTCAGCCCCTTGTAATCATCGTTACTTTGCACGCACTGTAACGTCGGCCACGTTCATGCAGGCAGTGCCCGATGCGACGTAGAAGACCAGGCCGTGGTGTCCGGCGGGGATGGTCACGGTTATGGGCGAGGCGATGTCAAAGGTGAGCCACCAGCCGGTGCCCTTGTCGTTGACGAACTCGCCGAGGAGGGTGGCTCCGTCAACGCCTTCGTCGGCCGCGGGAGAGGTCAGATAGATTTGCAGGGCTCCGCTGGGATCTTCTCCCGGGGTTGCCACGCGGAAGGTCAGCTCGTACTGTCTCTCGGCATCGACCTTGATCTCGTAACCAAATCCGGCTCCGGCGGTCAGCTCTCCGAAGTTCTGTTCTTCTACCTTGATGTTGCCCAGATAAATGGAGGCGTTTTTGTTGTTCAGCACGACTGCGTTATCCGTCTCCGTGGGCAGCGCAATGGCGGAGTCAGCGGGCTTCTCGTCGGATACGTAAGCCAGCTCCAGCTTGCTGACGTTGATGTAGCCGGTATGAGGAGACATGGACTTGATGACCAGATACTGCTCACCGGCCTTCAGATATACCTCCACAGGAGTGGCGGCCACAAAGTTTGTCCAACCTCCTGTATTTTGGTCATTGAAGAAGATACCCACGCGGTCGGAGCCCTTCAGATTGGCGTAATCCACCGAGTCTCCGTGGATGGCGTAAATGGTCAGATCATCCACGTATTCGGAGTGAGGCGTACTGACATAGAAGGTCAGGCTGTAGGTGCCGTCGGCGGGAACATTCAGGAAATAGGAGAATCCGGAGCCTACGGCCAGGTTGCCAAAGTTCTGAGGCTCAACGGCGGTAGAGCCGAACACGTCGGCAAAGTTTGTAACGTCCAGCACAACGGCAGGCTCGTCGGGAGCAGAGGGGACTGCGATGTAATCGGGCTCGGGAACCTCGGGCTCCTCCACCTTCTCAGGCAGCTTAGCGCCAACGAACTCAACGGAGCCAACCAGCAGGAAGGTGCCGGGCAGAGTGTCGTAGGTGAAGTACACGGGACCGTTGTAGTCCACGCCGGTCAGGTCGATCTCGTAAGCGACCACAGCCCAACCCATGGGAGTGTAGTCCACGGAAGCGATGATGGTCTCAGCCTCGGGAGACATCACGTTGTTCATGTCAGCAGACACGAGCATCAGGCGGTTGCCGTTCGCAGCGTTAGCAGCGTGAGCGTCGATGGTAACCTGAGAGTTATCCATACCAACGTAAACGATGACCTTGTCGTACTTGGACAGGTCGATCTCGCCCAGGGAGATGGAGCCCTGGTGCAGGAGTGCGCCGGACTGGAGACCGCCGGCAGCGACCATGGGGTTAGAGGAGTCGTTCAGAGTGTTGTTGTGACCGGAGATGACCCACTGCTCCTGAGGAACGATGAGGTTCTCATAACGATCGGGAATGACAACGGTGAGCTCCATGAGCAGGACAACGGTGCCGTCCTCCAGCTTGACCACGTAGCCGACCTTGTGCTCGCCCATCAGAGCGGAGATGTCAGTGTCGATCTTGAAGCGAGAAGCGTGCTCGCCACCGGCGGCCTTCACGCCATCCTCGGTAGCCTGAGCGAACTCACCCCAAATGTAGGTGTAGGTGTCAACGTAGTAGCCGAAGGAAGCGATGGGCTGTGCGAAGCCGATCCAGCCGCGGAGGGACATGGAGTTGTGAGCAGCACCCAGCTCGAACTCAACGGTGTTGTTCTGAGCAGCCAGCTTGTCACCGGCGCCGCCATCCTCGGGGAAATACATCTCGTCGTTGACGAAGAAGGTGTCGAAGGAGTGGTTGACCTTGCCGGCAGCAGC
>JAZSBH010000092.1:0-2901 GCA_045602325.1 Eubacteriales bacterium
AAACCCAGTTACATTATACTCGGAGGTTTAACTCTTTTCAATACTTTTTGCTTCGGGCTTGCTTGTAGCTCGCCCTTTTTATTGTCGCTTCGCTCGCTTTCGGCTCCCCCAGTAGAACTGGGGGTTTATTTGGATGCCAAATATGCCATCACCTTGTACTGATTGCTACAAGGTGATGGCGAAATCTTGTTGAGATAAGTTGCTTTGCGTTTCACGCATTTCACCAAAACAAGCCTAATCCGAATTGTTTCGGTTTAGGCTTGTTTTGATGATCCGATTTGTTGATTCGAAGCTTGTAAACTGCCCGTGAAGTTCTGTCAGGAGGGTACTTCCTCGATCAGCACCACGGCGCTACGGTGCGCCTTTGCCAGCGTAATCGTGTAGCCTGCCTTTTTCAGCTCGTGGCCCGAGACCGTGACTTCAAAGCGCCCCTCGGTGTCGGTCAGCTTGTAGGAGGAGGAATTTTTCAAGCCCTTCAGCTTAACGGTAAAGCTGCTGTCAGCCGCTTTCGCGGGGCGGAACACCTCAAAAAATCCCTTGCTGTTTGCAGGGTCGTAGAATTCCCAGGCCGTCCACTCGCTATCAGAACGATTCCATTCAGACAGCAAATAGTAATCGTCGTCGTAGAAGTCCTTGATCTGCTCCCATTCATCGATGCAGGACTTCATGAGCTGCCAATCCAGCTCGGAGGAATTCAAATTGTAGCCAAGCACCGGGAAGCTACAGAAGGAGGAGCGCAGACCGTAGCGATCTACTTTGCCGCAGGTGTCAGGACCCACCGCGACGGTTCCGAAGTAGGGCAGCCAGGAGAACAGGGCGGCGTTCATGCTCTGCTTGATATCATGCTCCGAATAGGCACTGTCGCTCTTATGGAGAGGTACCGCACGGCGCATGGTTTCCAGGTCGTTACGTCCGCCGCCTGCAGCGCAGGCATCGATCATCATGTCGGGGAATTTGGCAATGATGCCGTCCAGGAACCAAAGGTAGCCCTGTATGTAGAGGTTCTCGGTGATACCCGTCTGCCCCGCGGGGTCGTTGGCCTGCCACTCGGAGGCGGGATAGGCGACGCCGTAATCCTGGCGGTAGAGGTCGATGTCGCCCTCCTCCAGAATAGTACAGACACGGTTGAGCAGCCACTCTCTCGCCTCGGGGTTGCCGTAGTCGATGAGCTTGGTGGAGCTGTTGGGGAGCAGCCACTCCTTGCGGACGCTGGTCGCTCCGAACAGGGCGGGATCCAGACGCACCACCTCGGGCTCAAACCACAGAATGGTCTTGGTTCCCTTGCTGTGGGCGTAATCCGAGACAGCCTTGAACTTGGTCGGGAAACGGAATTCGTCTACGTACCACGTGCCCGTAGGCAGCCAAACGTCCAAAGATTGGGTTCCTGTCTTATAGTACCAGCCCGCGTCCATCCAGAAATAGTCCAGGGCAATGCCGTTATCGTGGTAAGTCTTGATGGCGTTGATTTGGTTATTCTCGTTGGCTCCTACCATTTCTCCGTACATCCAGGAGGTGTTCGCGGCAACGGCGGGCTCGAAGGTCTCACCGTCGGGACGCCGCATATTGCAGTCGAGGTAGAATTTTCTCCAAAGATTGGCGGCGCGGTCCTTGTCGCTTCCGTTATAGAACAGGAAGCTGGAGAGAGGCGTCCGTATGGTCTGACCAGGACGCAGGTAGGTATCCAGCTTGACCTGGCCGTCATACACGCGCAGGTTTCCGTTCCAGGAGTCAAAGCCCGCGCGCCACTGACCCGGCCATCCCACCGCAAAGAACATGCCACCGCTGTTATGGGTCACCTTGAAATAGGGGAAGCGGTTGTAGGTGCTTCTTCCCGTCTCGTTGTTGATCTCCATGTTTATGCCCGATATATTGATATCGTAGGGCATATTGGCTATGCCGTCGTAGCCGCCGTCTCCGTATATACCTCGCAGATGGGGATTGTGGGCTTGGATGATATAGTCACAGCCGTTGATCTCGGATATGGTGGGCGAATTCTCGGTGCCTACGTTGGTAAAGCAGACCGTCCATTCGTAGGCGGCGTATTCAGGGTACAAGGTAGCGACCAGAAGGATCTCCAACGTATCCTGATAGCCGAAGCGGATGGTGGTGGTTTCGGAGAGATCGGTGGTCTCCACGTTGCGGTCCAGCACCTTGAAGTCCTTGCCGAAGCCGTGGTATTGGGTGTCCCCGATCCTGAAGGAGGTCGGGAAGGCGGACAGATTCTGAGTTAAGGCGCAATAGGCGGCGACAGCATCGGATTTCTCTGTTGCCGACGCCTCGTTGGTATACAGGGCATCCATGGAGCCGAAGGGGATAATGGGGGTCTTGTCGAACATCATCCAGAGTTGCACCTCGCCCTCGGATTCCCTTGCTCCTTCATACATCTGACCGCAGCTGATATTCGACGTAAAACGCCAGACTCCCGGCAGCTTGCCGTCGGGGCCTCCGCCGCTGTGTACCATGAGCAGGTAATCGCCGGGGTCAAGCTGACGGCCAAAGGGGATATCCCGAAAAGCGCAGTCCTGAATATCGGTAACGGGCAGGTCAAGCAGGGGCTCTGCGGTAACGGTGGTCCGGTAATCGGTATCCCAGCGATAGACCGAAAGAGTGCAGTAGGTACCCGCGGTGCCCCAGGTGGGGAAGCCCATGCGGACACCCGAAAAGGGGGCATTTACCTGCACCCGAAGTCCGATCCCTCTCTTTGACTTGGGGATCTCCACGGGGATCGGATTTGTTGCTCCATCGATGTACATTTGCACGACGGTGGGGTCATCAGAAAAAATATTGTCTGCGTACATAGCGTCCTCCGATATGGGTGATGAATGCTTGGAAATGACAGTTTTATTATATTATTTACCTACGCTGATTGCAATGCTCACCGTTGACAAATATTGTGTTATT
>JAZSBH010000093.1:0-3268 GCA_045602325.1 Eubacteriales bacterium
ACGGGTAGCAAGAACAAGTAGGCAAAAATAGACAGCCGCACGTGAGCGGCTGCCTGAGATTGTAATGCGGTATCAAGCCTTCTGTACCCCTTTTAGGGGTTACGCCTGTATTTGCCCCTTATAGGGGCTGTGCAAACCACCGGTTCAACCGGTGGTTTTGATTCCTATACACCTGTCTTCAACAAACGTTTTTCAAACAACACTTGCAGATTAAACTTCTTCTGCGAGCCATCCTTAAGACGAACAGTTATGATATCCTCGCACTTAGACATAATTTTCATTTTTTATGAATCCTGGGAATTTAGTCCCATTCCTTGCGGCCGCGTCGGCTCGCCGCGAGGGCGGCTATGAGGGGCAGAAGAAGGGTGACCAAGCCCACGGTGGACTTACAGCCCTTCTTGGCGAGCGGGTCGGTCTCGGCAGTCTCGGTAGGTTCACCGGTAGGCACCTCGGGGGAATCGGACGTGTCAGCGGGATTTTTGACCGCGGGCTCGATGGGTTCTGTGTCGGACTCGGGGGTAGTCTCGGCCTCGGGAGGACGGGTCTCGGAGGGGAGGAGGCTCCACACCGCCGTTAGGGTCACGTCGCGGGCGGGCATCTTGAAGGTTGTGAGGTCCACGATCTCGCCGTCCAGCGACCAGCCGCTGAACTCATAGCCCTCCAAGGCAGGAGTGGCCACAACGGGGAGCTCCGCGCCCTCGAGCAGAAGTAAAGGCTCGGGGATGGGGGTACCGCCGCCCGCGTTGAGGGTCAGGGTGTAGCCCTTGGGGGTCTCGGACTTGAGGCTGATCTTTTCGGTCATGTCCAGCTCGCCCGCGGGGGCGAGGGTGACATTATCCAGACAGTAACCCGTGTAGTAGGCGGTGGTGGTCAGTCCCGTACCGCGGAGATTGGCCTTGGTCTCGCCCTCAGCTACCTTTTCGCCGTCGACATAGACCTCCAGCTTGTCGTTCTGCATCCGCAGGCCGAACTGGTGCCACTCACCCGTCTTCATCTCCATGGGAACATGGAAGAGAACGGCGGGTGCGCCTCCCACGAAGGAGCGGAGCTGGATGTACTTCAGCACGCTGTTGTACTCGAAGAAGTAGCAGTTGTTCCCGTCGGTTCTGGAGAAGATCACGCCCACGTTGCCGTCCACGGTGGAGCCGATCTCGGTGACCTTCAGGTGGAAGCGGAGGTCGAAGGTCTTCTGACTCTCATGGAGGGTCATAGACTTGGGGGTGCCGCCGGGGTTATCCACCTTCAGCACCTTGTTGCCGTCCTCCGCCGTCACGGTGCCGCCGCTGTAGTCGAAGGTGGGGGTGCTTTGGGACTCAAAGTCCTCGGTATAGCGGTCGGGATAGGAAACGGTGCCTCCCTCCTCCCGCTTGGTCTTGACCGAGGCGTTGTCGATGAGGATCTCGCCCGACTCGGTCAGCTCTACGCCCAACTCCAGATCAGCAGGGACGGTGAGTGCGAAGGTGACCTTATTTTGGGGCTTCTCCCCCCAGCGAAGGGGCAGACGCACCAAATACTCTCCGCTGAGAGCGTCTCGGACAAAGAGGATACCGCTGCCCGCGGTGAGGTTGGTGTCGATGGTAAAAGTATGGGTGCCCACGTTCAGTCGCAGGCCTTGGTAGAGAGAACCCGTACCCTTGATGTGACCCTTGTGATCGCCGCTGACATCCACGGTGTCCACGGTAGAGCCGTCGCCCACGGTATAGGACCAGTTGGACAGACCCGCGACCCAGCCCTCCTTGCCGTTCTTGCGCTCGAAATCGCCGTGGACGAACTGGTTATGGGAGGTGATGCCGCAGTCGGTGATAATATCGGTGGCGGTGATACACTCCAGAGTGGTGGGAGCGCGATAGACGTTGTCGTGGATGCGGACGCCCACCACGGGGGAGAAGTCGTTGGTCTCGGTGTTGTCGAAGGGCTGCTTGCCGTAGTAGGGGTTATCGGGCCAGGTGCCCACGGCGGTGGGCCCCGACAGGAGGCAGTCGTAGACCTCGATGTTGCGGATCTCCTGCTTGGAAAGGTCGGGGGCGTCGGTACCCCAAGGGATGAAGGTCACTCCGTGGCCGCTGAAGAGGTAGCTGGACTTGACCGTGACGTTCATGACGCGGTTATCCCCGCCGGGGTTGGAGTGCCACCAAGTGATACCGCGGGGATCGTCGTAGGTGGGGCAGAGAGTCACGGCGTCGTCGTTGGAGACGATGGAGAAGCGGTCGATGAAGATATTCTGCGCACCCGCGCCCAGACCGATGCCGTCCCCCGAGGCGCAGGTGGTCTCCCGCTCGGCCACGTTGCCCACGTAGGCGTTATGGCTGCCCGTCAGGCTCATGAGGTAGCTGTTGGCGCGGAGAACCGTAATATCCGACACCTCCACTCCGTCGCATCGGTAGAAGGCCATGGGGACGATGTGGATACGGCCCTCACAGCCCGTCCAGATGGAGGAGCCGTCATAACCGTCCAGATTCTCGCCCCCCGCGTCGTTCATGCGGATGGTACCGCCGCCCGTCACCTTGACATTCTTCTTTTCGGAGGCCAGAATGAGAGGGTAGTTATGGCAGAGGAAGATGTGGGTCCAGTTGACCCCGGGGATGGACATATCGTGACCCCGCAGGACGTCGTAGTCGTAGTCCGCCTCGCGGGGGGACTGCCAGAGGATAGCACCCTTCTCAATGCGCAGCTCCACGTTGTCCTTGAGTTGTAGGCGGGTGGCGATATAGCGGCGGCCGTAGCGGGTATCATCGCCCTCCAGCACCACCGTACCGCCGCCTTGGGCGTTCACGTAGTCGATGGCGGCCTGAATGGCGGCGTTATCGTTGGTAAAGCCGTCGCCCTTGGCACCGAACTGCGAATCGGTGACCTTGACGGTCAGCTCGGGGAGTGTGAACTCGTAGGGGTTATCCGAGAAGTCGCGGTAGTTCTCCACCATGAAGCGGCTCGAGATCTTGGTCTCCCCTGCGCTGGTGGAGACGGTGGCGATGAACAGGGAGGTCAGGCGGGTGATCTTGTCGTTTTTGAAGGGGACAGTCACCGTAAAGTCGGTACCGTTTGCTTTGACCGAGGTGGTAGGGGTCAGTCCCTCCAGACTCTCGCTCCAGTTGTTGATGTTGATCTCGTAGAGCTTGACCGTGGCGTCCTTGTAGGCGGGATCCAGCTTGCCCTTGATGGTGACGGTGTCCTTGCCGCCGTCGGCCAGACAGGAAGTGATCTCACCCGCGTAATCGTAGAGGGGTGCTTCCCGCTCGAAGGAGATGGCGTCGAAAGTCGGAGGCCAAGC
>JAZSBH010000094.1:0-5085 GCA_045602325.1 Eubacteriales bacterium
GAGGTCAGAACGGCCTTTTCGGAGGGCTTACCCTCGCGCTTGAGGTAACCGCCGGGGATCTTGCCGGCAGCGTACATTCTCTCGTCGAAATCGACGGACAGGGGCAGGAAATCGATGCCGTCGCGGGGCTTCTCGGAAGCGGTCGCGCAGCAGAGGACGGCGGTATCGCCGTAGCGGCACAGGCAGGAGCCGTTGGCCAGACCAGCCAGCTTACCGGTCTCGATGACCAGGGGGCGGCCTGCCAGAGTGTACTCGTAAACCTTGTGGTTCTTAAACTCCATAGCGGAGCTCTGGATGGTGTACATAGTGTTTTCCTCCGTTTTCTTATTTTTTCTTTGGTTTTGTGACCTGCGGAGTTTAGCACTTACCCACGGGTCGGATGCTCGGCATGGGAGGCTCCGGCCGATGGGTAAGGACTAAAGCTACGCAGATCGGGCGAATAGGGTTGCCCTGCGGGCAAATGATGAGCCCCTGTGGGGCAACGGATGGGGAACGGTTGGATCTTTTTCAGTAAACGAAACGCAAGGGAGTGAGAGCGACCTGCCGATGACGGCCGCCGTTCCGCACTCCCTTTGGGTTTGCTTACTTTCTGAGGTTCAGCTTCTCGATGATTGCGCGGTAGCGGTTGATGTCTACCTTCTGCAGATAACCGAGGAGGTTACGTCTGTGGCCGACCATCTTCAGAAGACCGCGGCGGCTGTGGTGGTCCTTCTTGTTGGACTTCAGATGCTCGGTCAGGCTGTTGATGCGGAAGGTCAGAATAGCGATCTGTACCTCGGGAGAGCCCGTGTCACCCTCGTGGATGGCGTACTGGGCAATGATGGCTTGCTTTTCCTGGTTGGTCATGGTTTTTTCACCTTTCAACATAAATTTGGCATACCCACAGTAAACGGTTGGTGAAGCGCCGCATTACGGCTGTATCCGCAGACCGTGCGTATGTCATGCTCTGTTATTATAACATACGGTGGCGGGTTTGTAAAGAGCGGTTGGGAAAATTTTCAGAAAGTTCACAAATTTTATTTTTCTCCGCTCCGCGGCGGTGCGAATTTGAAAAACCACCTTGACTTTACACAAAAAAGATAGTATAATAAAATAGCGTATATCCGCCTCACTACGAGGCCAAAGAAAGAAGGTATGCTTTCCCCATGTCCTCCGTTACCCGTTCCCAAACCATCAACATGACCGAAGGTCCTGTCCTCGGTAAAATGATCCGCTTCACCATCCCCGTTCTGGCCTCCGGTGTCCTCCAGCTTCTCTTCAACGCCGCCGACGTGGCGGTGGTCGGTCAGTTCGCGGGAGAGGCCGCCATGGCCGCCGTGGGAAGCTGCGGCGCTCTCATCAACCTCATCATCAACCTGTTCATCGGCCTCTCGGTGGGTGCAGGTGTCATTGCCGCCCAGGATCTGGGCGCGAAACGCTATAATGACGTCACCAAGCTGATCTCTACCTCTCTCTCCGCCTCCCTTATCGGCGGTGTGGCGGTCATGATCTTCGGTATCTTTATGGCCGAGCCCCTGCTCCGACTCATGGATACTCCCGATGACGTACTGGCCGAGGCCGTTCCTTATATGCGCGCCTACTTCTGCGGTATGCCCGGCTGTCTGGTCTACAACTACATGGCCGCTATCCTCCGTTCAAGCGGCGACACCAAGCGGCCGTTGTACTTCCTCTCTGCCGCTGGTGTGGTCAACGTTATCCTCAATTTGGTCATGGTGCTGTGCTTTGGTCTGGGCGCCATCGGTGTGGGCATTGCCACGGCGGCTTCCCAGTACGTGGCGGCGGGGCTTACCGTCATCTATATGCTGAAATCCCACGGCTACTGCCGCATCACGGGCTTTGCTGTCCACGGAAAAAAGCTGCTCCGCATGGTCACCATTGGACTCCCCGCGGGACTCCAGGGGTGCATGTTCTCCCTCTCCAACGTCATTATCCAGTCGGCGGTCAACGCCTATCCCACCGTCACCATCGCGGGCAACACCGCGGCGGGAAATCTGGAGGGCTTTGTCTACACCGCCATGAACTCGGTCTACCACACCGCCCTGACCTTCATCGGGCAGAACGTGGGTGCAGGGAAGTACGAGCGCATTAAGAAGATCGCCGCCCAGTGCGCAGGTATGGTGTTTGTCATCGGGTTTGTCCTGGGTACCTCGTTGGTGCTTTTCGGTGATAAGCTCCTGCTTATCTACGCCTCGGGTGAGAACCGCGACCTCATCGTGCAGGCCGGTGTCAACCGTCTCTCGGTCATCGCCGCCGGCTACTTCCTCTGCGGACTGATGGACGTGGGCTGCGGCATTCTGCGCGGCATGGGCAAGGCTATGCAGCCCATGATCGTCTCCCTCCTGGGCTCCTGCGTCTTCCGCATCATCTGGGTCTTTACCGTTTGTCCTCTGTTCCCCGGTCAGATCATGGCTCTGTACATCAGTTACCCCATCTCCTGGATCGCCACGGGCGGAGTGCATTACCTATTCTGCTTCTATTTCTATCGGAAGCTGATGAGGAAGAAGCGGGAGGCGGTTGTGTAAATTTAGGTTTAGCGGGATGAGACAAAACATTGCCCTTCAGGCACGCAAGCTCGGTGCGAAGCGGGTGAGGGAAAATGCGTGCATATCGGTTTCTGCTCTGTATTGCTCAATACAACTCCCCCGCTAAACTCCTTTTGAATGTCCGTATCACGTTTTGCAATCGACTGAATATCCAAATATAATGTATAGAAAGGAACTCCCTATGTCCTACCAAACGAACGACTCCTCCCAGTCCCCTTACGCCGTCCAGGCCGCCGAGAACCGTCAACGGTTTGTCGACATTTATAAAGCCAACATCACCCGCGAGGGCGCCGACAAGCTCCTGGCCTATCTGGAAAATTCCGACTTCTTCACCGCCCCCGCCTCCACCCGCTACCACGGCAACTACGAGGGCGGACTCTGCCAGCACTCCCTCAACGTTTACGATGCGTTGGTGGATATCCTGAACCGTCCCCGCGTGAAGGAGGTCTACGGGATCAGTTATTCGAGTGAGAGCATTGCCATCGCCGCCCTGCTCCACGACCTCTGCAAGGTGAATTTCTACAAGGTCTCCTCCCGCAACGTCAAGAACGAGCAGGGAAAGTGGGAGGCTGTGCCTTACTACACCATTGAAGACAATCTCCCGTACGGTCACGGCGAGAAGTCGGTCTACATCGCGTCCGGCTATATGCGTCTGACCCGGGACGAGGCCTTCGCCATCCGCTACCACATGGGCTTCTCGGGACCCGAGGATCCCGGCAACGTGGGCAAGGCTCTGGAGATGTTCCCCCTGGCCTGGGCGCTCTGTGTCGCGGATATGGAGGCGGCTTACTTTATGGAGGGCAGCCCGAAGAAATGAAATCCGCCTGCGGCGGGTGAAATCCACTTTGTGGATGAAATCCGCATTTCATGCGGATGAAATCTGCGCCTGCGGCGCAGGTTGAGGAAGACTTGCGCCGCTTGCGGAGCAAGCGACACAAGCCAATTGATTGTAAAGGAGAACCTCTATGGGCCGTAGTTTAGGTTATTTTGATTCCGACGAGCTGGACAGACCCGAGCTGAATAAATGCCCCGAATGCGAGTGTTATTTTGCTACCGAGGAATGCCCCCTGTGCGGGAAGATCTGTCCCGAGGAGATGCGGGCAGGGAATCGCGCCAAGGCGAAGCCTCCCAAAAAGAGACGGAACTCATCGGGGCGGGTGCAGTTTATCCCGTGGTATCATACCTGGTGGTTCATTCTGCTCATGCTGTACCTCATGCCCGTCGCGGGTATCATCCTGTTCTTCACCAGTCCCCACTCCAAAAAGTCCAAGATCATCGCCGCCTCGGTCGTGGTGGGGGTATATGTACTGGGCGGCCTTATCGCCATATTCGGATCGGGGCTTCTGTCGAATCTCTTTTACGACCCGCCGGTAAATGACAACGTCTCCCGCGGGGAATACGTACAGCTCTGTGAGGAAATGGACGTGGAGTCCTTCTATCGGAACGCGAACGATTTGGGACGGTATATCACCATGGAGCTGGTCGTCATCGAGAAAGAGGTGGAGCATAGCGTGGACGTGTACGATATTGGTGCTACGTACTACCGTTGCCGTGATCTGAACGGCGGTGAGCTTGTCATCTATATTCAGGATTGCAATCTGGACACTCCCTTGCAATTTTTGCCCGGAGACATGATCCGCGTATACGGGGAAAGCGCGGGGATGATATCCTTCCTGCAAGGCTCTTCCTACTCCGAGGAGCTTCCTTGCCTATACATGGCTTACTGCGATCTGATCGGATAAATTTTCGTATAATCACCTCTATTCCGCGGCACACTACCTCCAAAAAGGAGTGTGCCGCCATGAATATGAACAAGGAAACCTACAAAAAATACGCCGACGCCCGTGCGCCCAAATCGCCTTTGGCAAAGGACTGCTTCCGTGCGTTTCTCGTGGGCGGGCTGATCTGTACCCTAGCCCAGGGTCTCACTGACGTCTACACCAAACTCTGTGGGATGTCCAAGGAGGACGCGGGCACCCTGACCGCCGCCACCCTGGTGCTCATTGCCGCGGTGCTGACGGGGATGGGGATCTTCGACCGCATCGCCAAGTTTGCGGGGGCGGGGACGCTGGTACCCATCACCGGCTTTGCCAACTCGGTGGTCTCCCCCGCCATCGATTCCAAAAGTGAGGGACTGATCCTCGGGGTGGGCGCCAAAATCTTCTCGGTGGCGGGGCCCGTCCTGCTCTACGGTACCCTGGCGGGGACGCTGTACGGGGTGGTCTACTGGGTCGTGACGACGGTGCAGGGGATGGCGTGATAGCTTTTTTGTAAATTGGGGTTTATCGGTGAGTTATGCTTATGTACTTTTCTCTCCTCGTCGAGAGAAAAGTACCAAAAGAGGCGCCACGTAAGGAAGAAACCCACGGTTTCTTCCTTACGTATCCATCATCCTAAATTTCGCACACATTTTGCTTTTCGCAAAATGTGTTGATTGCGCGGATGGTCGCCAAGACCCGATAACCCGCACGAACGGCGGAGCGCCGTCCGCGCGGAACTCGTCGCTTGGCTTCTGCCCAAAGCTGCAGTTTATCTTGTCGGA